>JBIIXY010000118.1:0-7056 GCA_044347105.1 Prochlorococcaceae cyanobacterium | reverse complement strand
GCACCACCAACTGCCTGGCGCCGGTGGTGAAGGTGGTGCACGAGAGCTTCGGCATCCGCCACGGCTCGATCACCACCCTGCACGATGTGACCAACACCCAGGTGGTGATCGACAGCTTCAAGAGCGATCTGCGGCGGGCGCGCAGCTGCATGCAGAGCCTGATCCCCACCACCACCGGTTCGGCCAAGGCGATCGGCCTGATCTTTCCCGAGCTGGTGGGCAAGCTCAACGGCCACGCCGTGCGCGTGCCCTTGCTCAATGCCTCGCTCACCGATGCGGTGTTCGAGCTGGAGCGCAGCGTCACGGTGGAGGAGGTGAACGCCGCCTTCAGCGCGGCGGCGGCAGGCCCGCTGCAGGGAATCCTGGGCATGGAAACCCGGCCGCTGGTGTCGGTGGATTACCTCAACGACAGCCGCAGCTCGATCATCGATGCCCCCTCCACGATGGTGGTGAACGGCACCCAGCTCAAGGTGTACGCCTGGTACGACAACGAGTGGGGCTACAGCTGCCGCATGGCCGATCTGGCCTGCCATGTGGCCGCCCTGGAGGAGACGTGATGCGCACCCTTTCTCCTCTGCAGCAGTACGCGATCATCACCGCCAACAACTGGTCGTTCACCGTCACCGACGGGGCACTGCGCATGCTCGTGGTGTTCCATTTCCTGCAGCTGGGCTACACCACGCTGGAGATTGCCTTCCTGTTCATTTTTTATGAATTTTTCGGCATTCTCACCAACCTCTACGGCGGCTGGCTGGGGGCCCGCTTCGGCCTGAAGCTCACCCTCTGGATCGGCACGCTGCTGCAGATCGGCGCCCTGCTGCTGCTGGTGCCCGTGGCCGACAGCTGGCCCAAGGCCCTCTCGGTGGTGTGGGTGATGGTGGCCCAGGCGATCAGCGGCATCGCCAAGGATCTGGAGAAGATGAGCGCCAAGAGCGCCATCCGGGTGGTGGTGCCGGAAACCCCGGAGGATCAGGCCAAGGGCGAGCAGCAGCTGTTCCGCTGGGTGGCCATCCTCACCGGCGCCAAGAACGGCCTCAAGGGTCTGGGCTTCTTCGTGGGCGGCCTGCTGCTCTACGCGGTGGGCTTCAACAACGCCGTGCTGGTGATGGCGGCCTGGCTGGCCCTGGCCTTCCTGGTCACCCTGCTGCTGCCGCGCGACATCGGCCGGATGAAGACCAAACCCGCCTTCAAGGCGCTCTTTTCCAAGAGCGAGGGCATCAACGTGCTCTCGCTGGCCCGCTTCTTTCTGTTCGGCGCCCGCGATGTGTGGTTCGTGGTGGCCCTGCCCGTGTTTCTGCAGCAGGCCCTGGGCTGGCGCTTCTGGGAGGTGGGCGGCTTCATGGGCCTGTGGGTGATCGGCTACGGCCTCGTGCAGGGCAGCGCGCCGAGCCTGCGCCGTGCCTGGGGCCAGACCCGCCCGCCGGGTCCCAGTGCCGTGCAGTTCTGGGCCGGCCTGCTCACCGCCATTCCCGCCCTGATGGCGATCACCCTCTGGCGCCAGGTGGGCAACCCCGGGCTCACCGTGGTGGTGGGATTGGCCGTGTTCGGGGTGGTGTTCGCCATGAACTCCTCGATCCACAGCTACATGATCCTGGCCTACACCGAGGCTGAGGATGTGAGCCTCAACGTGGGCTTCTATTACATGGCCAACGCCGCCGGCCGCCTGGTGGGCACCCTGCTCTCCGGCGGCCTGTTTCTGGTGGGAGGGCTGCAGACCTGCCTGTGGGCCTCGGCGCTGATGGTGGCGCTGGCCACCCTGGTGAGCCTGCGCCTGCCCACCCCTCCCCGCCAGCTGGCCCCCGCTTAGCGGTATTCCGGCTTGCGGGTGTCGTCGAAGCTGCGCCGCAGGGCCTCGCCGATGCTGAGGCCCACCGGCAGGTCACCGCCGAAGGAGGTGCCGAGGATGTGGCGGTAGAGCTTCGATTCCACCAGGCGGTAGGTGTCGGCCGGCAGAGGGATGTAGCCCGCCTGTTCCACCAGCTTGAGGCCGTTGCCCACGGTGAAGCCCACAAAGCTGCGGATTTCGTCGTTGGCCCGCATCTGCTTGTCGTTCACATAGATGAACAGGGGGCGCGACAGGGGCTTGTAGCTGCCGTCCTGGGCGGTCTCCACCGAGGGCGGCACGGGCTGGCCCCCCTCCGGCGCGATCGCCAGGGCCTTCAGCCGCTCGGCGTTGGCCTGGTAGTAGGCGTAGCCGAAGTAGGCCATGGCGTTGGGGTCGCTGGCCGCGCAGGCCACCAGCACGTTGTCGTCTTCGCTGCTCTCCACGTCGGTGCGGGCGTTGCGCTTGTCGCCGTTGATCGCCTCGTTGAAGTAGTCGAAGGTGCCGGAATCGCTGCCCGGGGAGCACAGGCGCAGGGGGCGCTCGGGCCAGGCGGGGTTGATCTGCTTCCAGGTCTTGATCTTGCCCTGGGCGTCCTTGTTCCAGGTGCGGGCCAGTTCGGCGGTGCTGATCGCCGAGGCCCAGGTGTTGCCGCTGTTCACCACCACGGTGAGGGCGTCGAAAGCCAGCGGCAGCTCGATGAAGGTGATGCCGTTCTCGGCGCAGGCTTTGAGTTCCTTGCTGCTGATCGGGCGGGAGGCGTTGGCGATCGGGATTTCACCGGCGCAGAACTGGCGCAGGCCACCGCTGGTGCCCACCTCGCTCAGCTCCACGGCAACGTCCCGGCCACGCTCGGTTTTGCGGTAAGACTCAACGGCCTGCTCGATGATCGGGAACACGGTGCTGGAGCCGCTGATGCTGATCGGGGCACCCGCCTGCGGGCCTTGGGCGCCGCAGGCCGCCAGCAGGGCGGCCAGGGCAGGGAGCAGGGGAGCCAGAACAGCGGAACGCTGGGCAGCCATGGATGGCGGCGGCAATCGGGGATTGCCCTCAAGCCTGATCAATCAAGCGGATTTGCTGGTTAAGGCTTGGTTGGGGTTGGTGCGACTGCAACAGTTGGGAGCGGGTTCAAGCCTGGGTCGTACCGCCTGATCGATGCCTTTCTCCCTTGCCACCAACCCCAGCCTGGCGGCCTTCGGTGCCAGCTTCACCGCCATCACCCTGGCGGAGCTGGGCGACAAGACCTTCTTCATGGCTCTGATCCTGGCCACGCGCCACCGGGGCCGCCATGTGTTCCTTGGTGCCTTCGCGGCCCTGGCGGCGGTGACCCTGATCTCCCTGGGGGTGGGCTACGGCCTGCGGGAACTCCTGCCCGCCGCTGTTCTGCCCTGGCTGGCGGCGGCCCTGTTCAGTCTGTTCGGGCTCAAGCTGCTGCTGGATGCGCAGGCGATGGGAGCCGGCAGCGACGACGAGGAACGGCAGGCGGAGCAGGCGATCGCCGAGGCCGAGAGCCGGCGGCCCATCAGCCGGCCCTGGGCCGTGATCTGGGAGGCCTTTGTGCTGGTGTTCATCGCCGAGCTGGGCGACCGCACCCAGCTGGCCACGATCTTTCTGGCCACCGCGCCGGGTTTCAGCTTCGCTGGCCTGCTGGCGGGCACCCTGGCCGGCCATGCCGCGGTCACCGGCGTGGCGGTGGGCTCCGGCAAGTGGATCGGCAAGCGGATCGATGAGCGCTTGCTCTACCGGCTCAGCGGCGGCCTGTTCCTGGCCTTTGGCTTGCTGGCCCTGAGGCAGGCCCTGGGCTGACACGTTGATGGTGGCCCTACCGGAATCCTCCGCCGCCCTGCTGGTGGCCATCGGTGCCGTACCAGGGGCCTGGCTGCGCTTTCGGGTGGTGAACCATCTCGAACCCATGCTGCCCCGCAAGCACTGGGGCACCTTTGGGGTGAACGTGATCGCCGCCTTCGCCCTGGGCCTGGTGGTGGGGCTGGAGCAGAGCTGCGGCGTGGCGGGCCAACGGCTGCTGCTGCTGCTGGGCACAGGCTTCCTCGGCAGCTTCAGCACCTTCTCCAGCTTCATCGGCGAGCTGCATGCCGAGTTGCGCCAGCGCCACTGGGGCGAAGCCGCCCTGCTCGTGGGGGGCTCGCTGCTGGCCGGCCTGCTGGCGCTCAAAGCCGGGCTGCTGCTGGCGCAGGCGCCATGAACCTGCGTCTGCGCCGCGAGTTGCACGACCTGGCCCTGGTGGCGGGCGGCGCCATCCCCGGCGCCCTGTTGCGCTGGCAGCTGGAGCTCGTGGCCGCTTCCGCCACCAACCCCGGCCTGCGCGCCCTCACCGGCGCCGACCTGCTGGCCAACCTGATCGGCTGTCTGCTGATCGGCCTGCTGCTGGCCCAGCCGCCCCGGCGGGCCAGGCTCTACCTCTGGGGCGGCATCGGTTTCTGCGGCTCGCTCACCACGTTCTCCAGCTGGATGCTGGAGCTGGTGCACCTCCTGGATCACGGCCAGCCCCTGGAGGCGCTCCTGGTGCTGGCTGTGAGTGTGCTGGGGGGGCTGGCCCTGGTGCAGCTGGGGTACAGCCTGGCCAGGGCACGCCCCCGCTGATCACTCCTTGATCTTCTCGATCTCGGCCAGGGCGCGCTGCAGCACATCGCCCTTGAGGGGCACGTAGCCCAGCTCGGTGGCGGTGGCCTGGGGGCCGTCCTGCAGGGCCCAGGTGAGGAAGGTGCGCATGGCCTCGGCCTTCTCGGCGCCGTAGCCGCCCTGGTAGGCCAGGATCCAGGTGAAGGCCACGATCGGGAAGCTGTCGGCGCCGGCGGGATTGCAGTCATCACCGCCCAGGCGCTCATCCAGCACCACAGCGTTGAGGCCGGCGGCGCCGCTCTTGGCGTCAGCCATCACGAACTTGCCGTCCTTGTTCTGGAGGGCGGCTGCCTTGATCGGCCCACGCACAAAGGCCTGGTTCACATAGCCGATCGAGCCGGGTGTGTTGGTGAGCAGGCCGGCCACGCCCTCATTGCCCTTGCCGCCCACACCCACCGGCCAGTTCACGGCCTTGCCCACGCCCACCTTGCTCTTCCACTCCTCGGAGAAGCAGGCCAGGGCGTTGGTGAAGGCGTAGGTGGTGCCGCTGCCATCGGAGCGGTGGGCCACCGTGATCGGGCCATCGGGGCAGCCCAGATCCTTCCAGTTGGTGATCTTGCCCAGGAACACGTCGGCCACCTGGGCCTGGGTGAGCTTGAGATCGGGGCATTTGGCGTTGTTGTAGGCCACCGGCACCGTGCCGCCCAGCATCGGGATCTGCAAGGCGCCGCGCTTGCCGGCGGCGTCCTTGCTGAAGTCCTCAGCCGCCAGGGCTTCATCGGTGGCGCCGAAGTCCACCGACCCGGCCAGGAACTGGCGCACGCCCGCACCCGAGCCCACCGACTGGTAGTTCACCTGGTTGCCGGTCTCGCTGGCATAGTCCTGCGCCCAGCGCTGGTAGGCCGCCGCCGGGAACGAGGCGCCGGCGCCGCTGATGGTGGGCAGCTTTTTGCCGCCGCCACCGCCGCCACAGGCAGAGAGCAGCAGGCCCGCGCTGACCGCGGCGGAGATGGCAAGGAGAGACGTGCGTTGCATGACCAAAGTGTGGCAGCGCCCCACAGTTACGGGGTCGCGGTTCGCTCAGCCCTAAGAAACGGTTAAGAATCAAGCGAAGCACCAAAAAAGGGGGCCTGGGGCCCCCTCGGTTCAGGCCGATGGCGCCTGTCTCACTTGCCGATCTTCTTCACCGCGGCCTGGGCCTGCTGGAGGATGGCGCCGCGCAGAGGCACGTAGCCCAGGTCGTCGGCCAGGTTCTGGGCGGCGGGGCTGAGCAGGTGGTTCATGGCCGCCTGGATGGCGGGCGCCTTGGCGCCGTTGCCGCGCTGGTAAGCGAGGATCCAGGTGAGGGTGGAGATGGGGTAGCTGTCGGCACCGCCCGGATTGGGATCCTCACCGGCCAGGTTGGCGTCGAGCTTGATGTTGTTCAGCGCCGCGGCACCACCCTTGAGGTTGGGCATCACGAACTTGCCGGCCTTGTTCTGCAGGGCGGCGGCCTTGATCTTGCCCTTCACGAAGGCCTGGTTGAGGTAGCCGATCGAGCCGGGGGTGTTCTGGATCACGCCGGCTACGCCCTCGTTGCCCTTGCCGCCCACGCCCACGGGCCACTTCACGCTCTTGCCCTCACCCACCTTGCTCTTCCACTCCGGTGAGAAGGCGGAGAGGGAGTTGGTGAAGGCGAAGGTGGTGCCGCTGCCATCGGAGCGGTGGGCCACGGTGATCTTGCCCTTGCCGCACTTCAGCTGTTCCCAGGTGGTGATCTTGCCGAGGAAGATGTCCACGGCCTGCTTCTGGGTGAGCTTGAGGCTGGCGCAGTCAGGCTTGTTGAAGGCGATGGCGATGGTGCCGCCCACGGCGGGGAACTGGATCACGCCGCGGCTCACCTTGGCCGCTTCATCGCGCTTGATCGGCTCATCGGTGGCGCCGAAATCCACGGTGCCGGCAATGAACTGGCGCACGCCGGCGCCGGAGCCCACCGACTGATAGTTCACCTTCACGCCCTTGGCGCCGGCGAAGGCACGCTGGTAGAAGGGAGCTGGGAAGGTGGCACCAGCACCGTTGATGGTGGCCTGGGCCAGCACCGGGGCGATCAGGCCGGCGCCGGCGAGAGTGATGCCGGAGATGATCAGGGCCTTCTTGGGGAAGGTCATGGATGAACCGTTGGGGATCTGTATTCGTCTAGCAAGCGTCAGCAGGGCCGGTCGTTATGCCTGTGTTAAGGGCAGGTCAAGATTGGCTTTGGGGTGACCGCGCGCACAAAAAAGCCCCCTGCGGGCAGGGGGCTTAGGGCTGTGTGAGTGAGAGAAAGGAGAGAGCGGTTGGCCCCTGCGCGTCAGCACAGAGGCCGGGCTGATCAGAAGCGGAAGGTGGTCTGGATTACGCCGCCCCAGGTGCCGAAGCCACTGTTGTTGCGGTAGTCGCTGTTGTAGAAGAACGCCGGGGTGATCGAGATGTTGTCGGTGGCCTGGTACTTGTAGAACACTTCCAGCAGCCAGCTTTCGCTGTCGTTGCCGCTGTTGAAGGGCGGCATGCCGAAGGCCACGCCGGCGGCGTTGCCCTCATAGAACACGTCGCTCCACTGCAGGCCCACCATCCACGACTGGGAGTCGAAGACAGGGCCATTGCTCACGGCGTTGTAACCGTAGCCGACGCTGATT
>JBIIXY010000117.1:0-7090 GCA_044347105.1 Prochlorococcaceae cyanobacterium | reverse complement strand
TGCCGGGGGGAGGCGGTTATCTGCCCGTGCGGGCGAGCAGCAGGGCCAGTGTGATCCACAGTGCCGTGAATCCGAAGCACACCTCGGTCCAGAGCGGCAGGCCCCAGTTGTGCACCGCCAGGGGCGCCGCCACCGTGACCACGCCTCCGGCCAGCACGGGCTGCAGCAGCAGTTGCTTCACCGAGAAGGCGGGCAGGGCCTCACTGCGGTTGTCCGGATCGGCCATCCCCAGCAGCAGCAGCCCGCTGGCGGCCACCCCGGTGGCCTGGCCGAATTCGATCACGGCCCGCTCAAACCAGTCGATCGGCAGTACCCGCCGCGCCAGCACCAGCACCACCAGCAGGTTCCAGCCCAGCCCGGCCAGCGTGAGCACGCTCAGGGGCAACCAGTAACGGGCCAGCTGAGGGAGATCCAGGCCCGCCATCGCCGCAGCAATCAGGAGATCGGTGGCGATGCCGCCGAGGCGCTCCTGCTGGCTGGCCAGCACCAGGTTGGTGCGGCCGCTGCGCTCCAGGGCCAGCCGCACCAGCAGGGATCCGGCCAGCGCCAGGGGATACACAGGCAGGGCGTCGATCACCGTGCGCCAGGTGCCCTGCAGGGGCGTGGCGGCCCACTCCAGCCACGCCAGCAGCAGCACCCCCACCCCCACGGCCAGCCCGGTCAGCCCCAGGTTCACCAGCCAGCTGCCCAGACCCTCCGGCGGCTGCTCGCCCAGCGGTTCCGGCAGCGGGCAGCTGGGCTGGTGGGCCAGCGCGTCCGGCACGGCCACGGGCTCGGGCAGGTGCACCATCAACCAGCCGCGGTTCTGGGCCAGCACCACCAGGGCGCCGCCCAGCACCGTGGAGCTGAGCAGCCCCACGGTGGCCATCGCCAGTCCCAGGTCGCTGCCTTCTGTGAAGCCCAGGCCGGCATAGATCGGGCCCATCACGGCCGCACTGCCATGGCCCCCTTCAAAGCCCACCTCAATCAGACAGGCCATCAGGGGATCCACCCCCAGCAAGGGGCCCAGCACCAGCAGCACCGCCAGGGCTCCCACCAGGTACTGGCCGAAGCCGAGGGTCAGCCCCATCAGGGTCTGGGCTGCGGCCGGCCGCCACAGCTGGCCGATCGCCGGCAGGGGTTTGCCCAGCAGCAGGGTGCCGAACACCAGCGTGAGCAGCACCATGGGCAGCCGGGCCCAGAGCGCCTCGATCGAGGCCGGCAGCACCGGCCAGGGCCCGTGGGGTCCCAGCAGCAGCCCCAGCAGCCCGGCCAGCACGGCGGCCGGCAGCCCCAGCCGCTGCAACCCCAGGGCCGGGCCGATCGCCCGGCCGATCGCCACCAGCAGCCCCAACAGCGCGAAGGCCGCGGCGATCAAGCCGATGGCCGCCAGCCCACTCATGGCGGCGCCAGCTGGAAGTGACGCCGGAAGAAGGCTTCACTGGCCTCCAGCACCCGCACCTGCACAGCGCCAGCGCGGAAGCCATGGCCCTCGCCGGCGAAGCGGTGCACCTCCACCGGGATGCCCCTGGCCTCCAGGGCGGCCGCCATCCGCTCGGTCTGCTCCGGTGGCACCACCGTGTCGTCCAGCCCCTGAAAGAAGATCACCGGGGCGCTGATGCGCTCCACGTGGGCCAGCGGCGAGCGGGCCTCGTAGCGCTCGGCCGCCTCCGGCCAGGGGCCGATCAATCCGTCGAGATAGCGGGCTTCAAAACGGTGGTCGTGCTGGGCCAGGGCCGCCGGATCACTCACCGCATAGCGGCAGGCGGCGGCCCGGAAGGTGTGGGTGAAGCAGAGGGCGGCCAGGGCGGTGAAGCCGCCGGCGCTGCCCCCTTCGATCGCCACGCGCTCCGGGCTGGCCCGGCCCGCAGCCACCAGGGCCTCGGCCGCTGCGGCGCAGTCGGCCACATCGGCCACGCCCCACAGGCCCTGCAGCCGCTCCCGGTAGGCCCGCCCGAAGCCGGTGGAGCCGCCGTAATTCACATCCACCACCCCCCAGCCGCGGCTGGTCCAGAACTGAATTGCCAGCTGCAGCCCCCGCCGCGCCATCCCCGTGGGGCCGCTATGGCCCTTCACCAGCAGCGGACTGTCGGCGTTGGCGCCGCCTATGGGCGGGTAGTACCAGGCGTGGGTGGGGGCGCCGCCGTGGCCCGCGAACCAGAGCGGCTCCGGTTGGCTGATCGCCGCTGCCGGCAGCGGCAGGTCGCTCACCGGCGTGTGCCGCCACTGACCGCTGGCCAGCTCCAGCTGCAGCAGCCCCGACACGCTCACCGGGGAGCTGGCCACGCAGGCCAGGGTGCCCTCGGCGGCACTCAGGCAGGCCAGGTCGTCGAACGGTTGGGCCAGCGGCCGCCAGGCCGCCGCCGTTCCCACGCGCTGCGGATCCAGGCTCACCTCGCCCAGCTGCCAGCGTCCCTGGCGGCAGGCGACCGCCACCAGCCGCTCGCCGTCCCAGGCGGTGGTGCGCATGCCGTACACCCACTGGGGCATGGCGAATTCGGCCTCCAGCGGCAGCAGGCACTGCCACTGGCCGCTGCAGGTGCGCAGGCGGCGCAGGTTCCACCAGCCGCTGCTGTCGTCGGCCACCACCAGCTCCTCGGGGCCGATCCACAGGGGCTGGAACAGCGACAGGGCCTGGGCGCCAGCGCCGGCCAGGCAGCGGCAGTCCCGCAGGCTGCCGTCCTCCTGCAGCTCCCCGAGCCAGAGCTGGCTGCGCTCCCAGGGCATGTGGGGTTGCTGCCAGCTGATCCAGGCCAGCTGCCGCCCGTCGGGGCTGAGGGCCGCGTAGCCGCAGAAGTCGGCCGGTTGGTGCAGCGGCTGGGGTTCGCCGCCGGCCAGGGGCACGCTCACCAGCTGGTCGCGGTCCTCCGCCTCCATCACGCCGATCCAGCGCTGCCGGTGCGCGTCGATCAGGCCGTCGGCAAAGGCCCGCTCCCCTGGGGGCGTGAGCCGGCGGGGGCAGCCGGGCTGCTGGGGATCGAGGGCCCAGAGGCAGCGGTCGCCGTCGTCGACGAACACCACCAGGCCGGCTCCCCAGCACCAGCTGCCGCCGCCGTAGGCATGCACCCGGCTGCGCAGGTTCCAGCGGCCCGGCGTCAGTTCCGTTGCCGCAACATCAGGCTGCCGGGCTGGCCGGCGCAGCAGGGTTGTGCGGCCCCCTTCGGCGGGCCGCTGCTCCAGCCAGTACAGCCAGCCGCCGGCAAAGCCGGTTTCCTTCAGGCTCGGCGTGCGGCCCACCACCCGCTCTGCCGGCAGGGGGGCAGCTTCGCAGGAGGGGACGGCCTCGGGGGCCGCGCCGGAGCTTGCCAACCCGTCGTCCACAGGGCCGCCTTAAACTTGCATCAACGTAGAGAGGACCGGCCCTTGGCCCGCAGCTTCGCCCAGATGGCCCGCACGGCGGAGCAATCCAGCAGGCGGGTGCAGGTGCCCAAGCAGGTCGACAGCGACCCGGCTCTCACCATTCACACTCTGGGAGACAGCGTGCTGCGCACGCCGGCAAGGCGCATCAGCAAGGTGGACGAATCCGTGCGCGACCTGGCCCGCGACATGCTGCGCTCGATGTACGCCGCCAACGGCATCGGCCTCGCCGCTCCCCAGGTGGGTGTACACAAGCAATTGCTGGTGATCGACCTGGATCCGGAGAACGCGGCGGCCCCGCCGTTGGTGCTGATCAACCCGGAGATCCGTTCCTTCGGCCCTGGCCTCGAGACCTACGAGGAGGGCTGCCTCAGCATCCCCGGCGTCTATCTCAATGTGGTGCGCCCCACCACGGTGGAGGTGGCCTACCGGGACGACCTGGGCCGTCCGCAGCGCATCAAGACCGACGGCCTGCTCGCCCGTTGCATCCAGCATGAGATGGACCACCTCAACGGCGTGCTGTTCGTTGATCGCGTCACCGATGAGCTGAGCCTCAACGCCGAACTGCAGGAGCACGGCTTTGCCCGGGGCGACGTGCAGTCGATCCGCTGAGGTCAGACGCCATGCCGATGAAACCGCTGGCCGGCGTGTTCCTGGCCCTGGCTTGTCTGCTGGGTATCGCCGCCACAGGCTCGGTGTTTGAACTGGCTTATGGCGATCCCGATCTGGGGGTGGTCACCACCCGCTGGATTCTGGGTCTGAGCCTGCCCGGCACGGCGGCAGCCCTGCTGCTGGCGATCCGGATCAACAAACCGGTCTGAGCGCCCTGGCCCAGCCGGACCCCCCGCGCCCCGACGCTTGCCTGACTGTCCAGCGCCACCCTGGCCTGGAGCGGAACCCCTGCATACGATTGGCGCCAGCTCGACATCGCCGTCATGGCACTTCTTCCCCTGCAGCGTGCAGCGCTGGTGATCAGCGGCACGGCCATGGCGCTGGGGGGGATATCGGCTGGTGTCGCCGCTGCCGGTTCCCTGTTTCAGATCGCCGAGCTCAACCAGCAGAACTTCGTGCTGGTGTCCGCCCCGATCGGCGATGGCACCCGGGCCCAGCTGAACATCTACGAACAGCTCAACAGCCGCAGGCCCTGCTACGAAACCACTGGCAGCCAGCCCGCCCTGGTGAATCCACTGCTCACCACCTTTGATTTCACCGGGATCTGCGGTCGCTTCCTGGATGCCAATGGCTATTCCGTGCGGGTGGGTGGCACCGATCTGGCCCCCACCTACCGCCTGAGTGTGATCCGCCGCACCGACGACAACGTGCTGCTGGCCGTGCCCACCACCCCTGGGGCAGGGCCCGAGATGGTGGTGGCGCGCACCCGGGGGGCTGGTGATGGCTTCCTCCAACTTGTTCTTGAACCCGGCTGGGAGCTCAAGCGACGCGCCTACAACGGCCGCAATCTTGGCCACGTGTACCTCTACCGCGCCGACTGGCCCGGCGGCGGCGGGCCCGTGGCTTCTCCCGCCTTGCCCAGCCCGCTGGATCTGCCTGCCAATGGTCTGCCGGTGCAGCCCTTCGGCAGCGGCTCCTGAGGATTCGGGCCAGGGCAGTTGCTAGGGTTGCAGGCTCATTGACTCCACCTCCCGCTTCATGACTCAGGTCACCGTCGGCGAAAACGAAGGCATCGAGTCGGCCCTGCGTCGCTTCAAGCGTCAGGTATCCAAGGCCGGCATCTTCGCCGACCTCAAGCGTCTGCGCCACCACGAGACCCCCACCGAGAAGTACAAGCGCAAGGCCCAGCAGCGCCGCCGCCGGCGCTGAGGGTCGTCCACCTGGGGGACCCCTCAGGCCTGTTCGTTGCGCCTGTCCATACTGCGAAACATCAGCGCTTCGGCAATGGCGACAGCGGTGATCTGGGATTCACCGTTGAGATCGCAGATCGTGCGGGCCACCCGCAGCAGCTGCTCGCCGCCCCGGGCGCTGATCCGTTGTTGGGCGAGGGCCTGCTGCCACACCCGCAGCGCCTCCCCGTCCGGCTGGGCGACGCGCCGCAGGGCTGCCACGGGCAGCCGGGCATTGCCCACCCCGCCGGGATTCCTTCTGGCCATGCGCCTGTGGGCCCTGGCCACCCGTCCGGCCACCACGGCGCTGGCCTCAGGCTCTGCGCCGGGCCCGTCCCCCATGGGCCCCGCCGTGCTGGCAGCCCTCACGTAGGGCGCCGCGAGTTCGCCGGCCTCGGCCCGGCGCATCACCACCTGCAGGTCGATGCGATCGAGCAGCGGACCGGAGAGCCGTCCCCAGTAGCGCCGCCGTTCCGCTTCGGTGCAGCTGCAGTCGCGACCCGGATCGCCATACCAGCCGCAGCGGCAGGGGTTGGAGGCGGCCACCAGGGTGATCGCGCAGGGAAAGCGCAGGCGCTGGCGCGCCCTCTGCAGGCGGATCTCTCCTTCTTCGAGGGGTTGCCGCAGCAGGTCGAGCACCCCTGGGCGGAATTCAGCCAGCTCATCGAGGAACAGCACGCCGTGGTGGGCCAGGGCCAGCTCCCCCGGCCTCGGGCAGGCGCCGCCGCCGATCAGGGCGGCGCCGGTGCAGCTGTGGTGTGGGGCGCGGAAGGGCCGCTGCAGCAACAGCTGGCCCTCTGCCGGCAGCAGGCCCGCCACCGAGTGAATGCGGGTGAGCTCGAGGGCCGCACTCCGTTCCAGGCGAGGCAGCAGCGACGCCAGCCGGCGCGCCAGCATCGTCTTGCCGCTGCCGGGCGGACCCACCAGCAGCAGGTGGTGGCCTCCGGCCGCGGCAATTTCCAGGGCGCGGCGGCCCAGCATCTGCCCCTGGATGTCGGCCAGGTCACCTGTGGCGCCTGCAGCCTGGACAGGTGCGGGCGGCTCCGGCGCAGGCCAGTCACCAGTCCCGTCCGCCAGTCGTCCCAGCAGATCCCTGAGGCTCGCTGCAGGCCACAGGCTCAGACCCTCCACCAGGGCCGCCTCCGGGCCATTGGCGGCTGGCAGCAGCAGGGCCCGGGCGCCGCACTCGCGGGCCCGCAGGGCGATCGAGAGCATCCCGCGGATCGGCCGCAGCGTGCCATCCAGCCCCAGCTCTCCGGCGCTCCACACCCCCGCCAGGCTCGCCGGATCCAGCTGGCCGCTGGCCTGCAGCAGCCCCAGGGCCACCGGCAGATCGAAGCCCGGCCCCTCCTTGCGCAGATCAGCCGGAGCGAGATTCACCACCACCCGCCCCTGGGGCACCCGGCAGCCGCTGTGGCGCAGGGCTGAGCGCACCCGCTCCCGCGCCTCCTGCACCGCCGCGTCAGCCAGCCCCACCAGGGTGAGCGCCGGCAGCCCCGGCCCCAGGTCCACCTCCACCGTCACCGGCTGGGCCTCCAGCCCCTGCAGGGCCGCCGTGGTGCACCGTGCCAACATCGCCAGAGGAGAGCACAGGGCTCAGTCACTGCTCAGTCAGTGCCACCTCCCGTCCCATCCCCCGTCCCGTCTGGATCCGTCGCCATGGCCCCCGCAGACGACTCCACCGCCCACACCGCGCAGGACACGATCTTCGGCCGCATCCTGCGCGGTGAGATCCCCTGCGACCAGGTGTATGCCGACGACCTCTGCCTGGCTTTTCGCGATGTGGCCCCCCAGGCGCCGGTGCACGTGCTGGTGATCCCCCGTGAACCGATCGCCCGGCTGGATGCGGCGGGCGAGGAGCAGGCGGCCCTGCTCGGCCATCTGCTGCTGGTGGCGGCCCGGGTGGCGCGCCA
>JBIIXY010000028.1:0-22072 GCA_044347105.1 Prochlorococcaceae cyanobacterium | reverse complement strand
CCCAGCCGGGGCGCTGCTCTTCTCCGATCAGCCGCTCGCTCTGGTGCACGCAGCGGAGCGCGATGGTTTCCCGCTGCCAGCCGTCAAAGCCAAAGATGCGGTTGGCCTCGGCGATCACCTGCCACCCCTCCAGGTAACTCACCTGGCTGCGCCCTTGGCGCCGCTGGCGCACCTTGGCGCGATCCAGCGGGGCCGAGAGGGCAGTGATCTGATCGGCGGAGAAGGTGCAGGTCATGGCGACGAGGGGGTGAGGTGTGGGGCGGATGGAAAAGGCGGCGGGGTTGATCAGCTGGTCGCACCGTGAGGTGCGCTTGGCAGCGCAGCGGCTTCTGGTTCGAGGGGCTCGATCAGCAGCCAGCAGGGCGGTTCGCTGCAGTAGATGTGATCGGGCGATGGCCGGCGGCTGCCCTTGCGGGTGATCGGCACCACCCAGCTGCCCAAACGGGTCGACCAGATGTGGCCCTTGGGTCGAGGCGTGGTGGGTGTGGTGGTGGCGGTGGTGCTGGCGTAGTTGGAGAGATCCATGGCTTCGGTGATGGGGTGATCGGTGGCTGTGATGGCTCTGAAGCAAGAGCTGGGCCCGCTCCTGCAGCAGACCCATGTGCAAGGGGCTCTGCCCCCCTCAGGTGATGCGCCAGGTGCGGCGGGAGAGGAGCTGGGCACCGGGAATCTGTTGACCGGCCTTGATCGCCGCTTTGATGGCGGTCTTGTCCGGTTTGGTGCTGGTGGTGACGGTGAGCCACCGGGGATCGAGCTCGGCGTTCTCGGCGATGTCGACGGCCTGGGAGCGTGTGCTGCGCAGCTCGTGATTGGAGAAGGAGAAGCGGGTTGATCTGGGCTCCAGCCGGGTGAGCACCAGCACCAGCGAGGTCTCCAGGTCATCGGCGCGGCCGTTGTCGCCGGTGGCCAGGGCAGTGAGGCGCTTGGCCTGCTGCTGGCGGTAAGCGGCCTGGCCGCGGAGGTGCTCGATCACCCAGCAGGTGGCATCGGCCTTGGCCGCGATGGCGGCCTTGTTGCCTTCATCGGCGAGCAGGGCGGCTTCCAGTTCACCGAGCGCCAGCTGGCGCTCATCGGGATCGTCGGTTTCCAGCCGCTCGGCCAGCTGGGCGATGGCGGTGGTGAGCTCCTGGGCCTCGATGCCCAGCTGCCAGAGCGAGCCTGATCGCTGGATAGAGCAGGAGGGGCCGGATGCCGAGGGGGCTGCCGCTTGGGCAGGGGTATCGACTGGAGCGGCAGGGATCGTGGTGAGAACAGCCATGACGGTGAGAGGTGATGGGAAACGGAGCGAGCGGATCCAATGGCCGGGGCCTCAGGCGCCAGGCGGAAGCGCTGGGGATGGGACGGCCCACAGCCCAGCCGATGGACTGACCTCCACCACGGCGATCGGCACCGGGGAGCGAAAAGCCAGGCGGCGGGCCTGCTGCACCAGCGAGGCGGTGCCAGGGCCGCCGGGGAAGGCCACGACCAGCACTGAGGCCATCGAGCCAGGTGAGCTATGGGCCACGGCCCGGGCGATGGCCTGGTGGAGCAGCTCGCGGTTGCGGATCGGCCCGGCGGCGCGGCCGTGCTGCTGCCATTGGGCCGGCATCACCAGGGAGAACCAACCCAACTGATGGGCAGCGCGGGCAATGGCGGCATCAGCGCCGCGAGCACCGCCGTGGAGGAGTAGATGCACCAGCCGGCCGCCACTGCGGGCGAGCAGTTCAGCGGCGATGCGCTGATGGGGCCAGGCCAGATCACGGCCGCCACCGGCCGCGATCACCAGGGAACGGGAGGGGGCCTCAATGGGCCGTGGCAAGACACAAAGATCCATGGATTCAGTTGCCGAATTGCTAGGCGCACCGATCGGTGCGACAGATGACAACTGATCGGGGCATCACAGCCGCTCAGAACAACGCAGCGGTGATGGCGAGACCAGGGGATGAGGTTGCCGCAGGCGATGGGCTCAGGGCCTTTGGCGCAGCCCTTATTCTATCAGTACAGATGCACTATGAGAGAGGCAAAGCAGCTGCTGCGCAATGGATCTGGATGAAGCCGAGCGATGGGTGGACACAGCTAGAAAGTACCAATGAAGGCCGCCAGATTTGACACTGAAAATCTCGGCTCGCGCAGTCGCGCGTGACAACTTGGGGCCTGACTTCAACCCCGCTTACAGAAAGAAGGCAGCCGCGCCACCGCAGTCGCGGGAGGGCAGCCCTGCACACCACCCCATCACCGGCCCCGGAGCGGAGGGCGGCGGCGGCTGGCCGATGCACGCCACGGCGCAGCCGTGGGACGCTGAAGGACAGCCGTTGCCGACCGGAGCCCTGCGACGCCTGCACACCCTCAGCAGCTGCAAACAGGCGGAGGACTGCAAGAGATGCAAGAGAAACTCGGGCCCTGGCTCCTGGCCGAGGCGGATGGTCCTGACTCCAGCAACCACTGACCCATGCCCACCAGGGCTGAACGCGAGGCCCGAAAAGCCCCTGTTCTCTTGCACTTTCTCTTGCAAGCAAGAAAAAAGGGTTCCCGGCATCGCCGAGAACCCTTGGTGTGACTGATCGGGGCGACAGGATTCGAACCTGCGACCTAGTGCTCCCAAAGCACCCGCGCTACCAAACTGCGCCACGCCCCGTATGCTGTTTCCAGCTTGGCGAGCTTACCCGCTCGCCCAGGACGGCCCTTCAGAGCTTGGCAAAGCGCTGATCAAAGTCGCTGGCGGCAGCTTCGGTGAAGGGAAAGTTGCTCCGGATGTAAGCCAGGGTCTTCTTCTCGGTGTCTGTCACCCCGCGCCCATCGGCGGCCGAGGCGAACAGCTCGGCCACCTCGTCCTTGGAGAGGTTCTGCTCGTTGATCCCGGTGGTGTGCTGGCGGGCGAGGTCGAGCAGCTCCTTCTCGTACTGCTCGCCATCGATGATCTGATAGGCCATGACAGAACCCTGATGGTTTGCCGCAACCTAGAAATGGCGGCAGGCCGAAGCAACAGCAGCCGGAGTAGCGGGGATCACAGCGCACCCCAGTAGACCATCGCCGAGGGACTGGCTAGTGTTGAAACCAACACACGTCAGTCATCTGGGCCATGACCGCCGATTTCAGTCGTTCCGCCAGCCCTGGCAGCCCTGCCGATGACGACGGCCCCCTCGGCCGCTCGGTGATGAAGTGGGGAGCCGACGGTGAACTCTCTGCCCTCGACCTGCAGCAGATCCTGGCCCGGCTGAGCAGCTCGGACGCCCAGGCCGCAGGGCTGATGAGCTGCCGGATGGATCAGGCCTGAGCCAGCACGGCGATGCAGTCGATCTCCACCCGGGCCCCCTTGGGCAGGGCGGCCACCTCCACGCAGGCCCGGGCGGGGGCTACCGCGCTGTTGAAGGTTTCGGCGTAGATCGCGTTCACCTTGGCGAAATCGCCCAGATCGGCCAGAAACACAGTTGTGCGCACCACCTGGGCCGGGCCCACGCCGGCCTCGCGCAGCACCGCCACCAGGTTGGCCAGCACCTGGCGGGTCTCCGCCTCCACATCACCGTCGCCCACCATCACCCCGCTGGCGGGATCGAGGGCGATCTGGCCGGAACAGAACAGCAGGCCGGCGGCCTTCACCGCCTGGTTGTAGGGCCCCACCGGCGCAGGAGCCGCTTCGGTGATCACCGCTTCGGGAGCGGAGCCGGGTGCGCAAGGGGTGCTCATGCCGGTGGCGCTGGAGTGAGAAGAACCGTTCCCGCAGAGCTTATGGCCCACGCACGCCTGCCCCCCTCAGCAGCCGCTCACCACTGGTCCTTGCTGTGGCGCAACCGGCCCAGTTCAGCGGCGCTGCCGGCCCGCAGGAAGAGGTTGGTGCGCCGCTCAAGGCCGATGCTGCTCGGCACGGTGACCTGGCCCGCTGCCCGCAGCTCGCGCACCTCCTGGAGCCGGGCTGCAATCGCCGCGTCGTCAGGGGCCTCGGCCGCCGCCCAGCGCAGGTTGCCCTCCGTGTACTCGTGGGCGCACCACACCCGGGTGGCCTCGGGCAGGACGGCCAGGCGCTGCAACGACCGGTGCATTTGCTCCGGCGTGCCTTCGAACAGGCGGCCGCAGCCACCCACGAACAGGGTGTCGCCGCAGAACAGGTGGCCGCTGGCCGGCAGCCAGTAAGCCAGATGGGTGCTGGTGTGACCTGGCACCGCCAGCACCTCCACCGGCTCGTCCAGCAGCGTGAACCGATCGCCGTCACCGACGCCCACGGTCTGAAACGGAATGCGCGCCCGGTCGTTCGCCGCGGCCACCACCGCCGCCGCCGGCCAGCGGCGCAGCAGGCCGGGGGTGCCGCCGATGTGATCGCTGTGGTGGTGGGTGTGCAGGATCGCCTGCAGCTCCAGCCCCCGCTCCTGCAGAGCCGCCGCCACCGGCTCGGCCACCGCCGGATCCACCACCGCCGACCGCCGGCCGCGCTGCAGCACCATCACATAGTTGTCGCGCAGCACCGGGATCAACCACACCGCCAGCGGCGGGGCGGGCTCAGCGGGGGGGTGGGCCATCGTTAAAGTCCGCTCTGCGGCACAGCCCCATGATCCCGTCTGGAGCGCCCATCACCGTGGCCCTGGCCAAGGGGGCCCTGCTCAAGGACAGCGTGCGCCGCTTCGCGGCGGCGGGCCTGGATTTCGCCGCCGTGCTCGATCCCCACAACCGCCAGCTGATGGTGCCCAGCGCCTGCGGCAGCGCCCGGGCCCTGCTGGTGCGCAACGCCGATGTGCCGGTGTATGTGGCCTACGGCCAGGCCCAGCTGGGGGTGGTGGGCTACGACGTGCTGCGCGAGCACCAGCTGCCCGTGGCCCAGCTGCTCGACCTGGGCTTCGGCGGCTGCCGCATGAGTGTGGCCGTCAAGGCCAGCAGTCCGTACCGCCGCGCCGCCGACCTGCCCGCCCACTGCCGCATCGCCAGCAAGTTCACGCGCTGCGCCGAAGCCTTCTTCGATTCTCTCGATCTGCCCGTGGAGCTGATCCACCTGGCCGGCTCGGTGGAGCTCGGTCCGATCACCGGCATGAGCGAGGCGATCGTCGACCTGGTGGCCACCGGCCGCACCCTGGAGGAGAACGGGCTGATCGCCATCGAAGACCTCTTCCACTCCACCGCCCGGCTGGTGGGCCATCCCCTCTCCCTGCGCCTCGACAACGGCGCCCTGCAGGCGATCGTCGACCGCCTGGCCGCCTGCGCCGTTCCGGCCGGCAGCCGCTGATGGCCAGGCTCGACCGCCAGCGGCTCCAGCGCCTGCTCCCCTATCTGGCCGAGGACCGCCGCCGCCTGCTGCTCAGCCTGGTGCTGCTGCTGCCCCTGGCGGGCGCCGCCGCGGTGCAGCCCCTGCTGGTGGGCCAGGCGATCGCCGTGCTGCGCGGCGAACCCACCCTGAGCTGGCTGCAGGGGCTGCCGGTGGGCCAAGCCCTGCGTCTGCTGGTGCTGGCCCTGCTGGCCGCCGTGCTGGTGCGTCTGGCTCTGCAGGGGCTGCAGAGCTTCAACGTGCAGGCCGTGGGCCAGCGCCTCACCGCCCGCATCCGCGACGATCTGTTCGCCCACGCCATGGCGCTGTCGCTGCGCTTCCACGACCGCACGCCGGTGGGCAAACTGCTCACCCGTCTCACCAGCGACGTGGACGCCCTGGCCGAGGTGTTCGGCAGCGGTGCGGTGGGGGTGCTGGCCGACCTGGTCACCCTGCTCGTGATCGCCATCACCATGCTCAGCATCGAGTGGCGCCTCGGCCTGCTGCTGCTGGCCGCCCAGGTGCCGGTGGTGCTCGGCATGCTCTGGCTGCAGCGGCGCTACCGCCGCGCCAACTACCGGGTGCGCGAGGAGCTCAGCCAGCTCAACGCCGACCTGCAGGAAAACCTCCAGGGCCTGGAGGTGGTGCAGATGTTCCGGCGAGAAGCGGTGAACAGCCAGCGCTTCGCCGTGACCACCGGCCGCTACCGGCGAGCCGTCACCGGCACGATCCTCTACGACAGCGCCATCTCGGCGATGATCGAGTGGGTGGCCCTGGTGGCCGTGGCCGCCGTGCTGGCCCTCGGCGGCACGATGGTCACCCGTGGCGTGCTCGGCCTGGGCACCCTCACCACCTTCATCCTGTTCTCCCAGCGGCTGTTCGATCCCCTGCGCCAGCTGGCGGAGCGCTTCACCCAGATCCAGGGCGGGCTCACCGCCGTCGAGCGGATCGGCGAACTGCTCGAGCAGCCCGTGGAGATCAGCGACAGCCCGGCCGCCCTCACCTCTGCCGCCGCGCCCACGCGGCTGGGTGCCGGCGAGGTGGTGTTCGAGGACGTGAGCTTCGCCTACCGCCCCGACGAGCCGATCCTCAGCAACCTCTCCTTCCGGATCAGTCCGGGCGAGCACGTGGCCCTGGTGGGCCCCACCGGCTCGGGCAAAACCACCGTGATCCGCCTGCTCTGCCGCCTCTATGAACCGCAGGCTGGCCGGATCCTGCTCGATGGCGTCGACATTCGCGACCTGCCCCAGGCCCGCCTGCGCCAACAGCTGGGCGTGGTGCTGCAGGACACCTTCCTGTTCAGTGGCAGCGTGGCCGACAACCTGCGCCTCGATGCCGACATCCCGAGCGAGCGGCTGCAGCAGCTGGCGGCGGAACTGGGCCTGGCGCCGCTCCTGGCCCGCCTGCCCGAGGGCCTGGCCACCGAGCTGCGCGAGCGCGGCGGCAATCTCTCCTCCGGCGAGCGCCAGCTGCTGGCGGTGGCCCGGGTGGCGATGCGCAACCCCACCGTGCTGGTGATGGACGAAGCCACCGCCTTCATGGACCCCTCCACCGAAGCCACCCTGCAACACGACCTCGAACGCCTGCTGCAGCAGCGCACGGCGATCGTGATCGCCCACCGCCTGGCCACCGTGGAGGCCGCCGACCGCATCCTGGTGCTGCGCCGCGGCCGGCTCGTGGAGCAGGGCAACCACCGCCAGCTGCGCCAGGCCGGCGGCCTCTATGCCCGGCTGGCCGAGCTGCAGGAGCGCGGGCTGGCAGCGCTGTGAGCGGCAGGTTGCCGGCGCCATCGGGCAGGATCGTGCCATTCCCCACGCCCTGCGTGTGACCACCGACGCGCTGCTCACCGACTTCTACGGCGATGGCCACCGCTGCTGTCCGCTGCCCGACAACGCCGCACAGCTGGTGCTGAGCAGCGAGCGGCCGATCGATCTGGTGGAACTGGAGCAGCTCTGTGATGCGGTGGGCTGGAGCCGCCGGCCCCTGCGCCGGGTGCGCAAGGCCCTTGAGCACAGCCTGCTGCGGGTGGGGCTGTGGCGTCACGACCCTTGGCTGCCCAAGCTGGTGGGCTTCGCCCGCTGCACGGGCGACGGGGTGGTGGAGGCCACCGTATGGGATGTGGCCGTGCATCCCCACTACCAGGGGAACGGGCTGGGCAAAGCCTTGATGGCCTACGTGCTCGACCAGCTGCGGCAGATGGAGGTGGAGCGGGTGAGCCTGTTCGCCGACCCCGGTGTGGTGGGCTTCTATGCCGGCCAGGGCTGGGACCTGGAACCCGGCCAGCGCCGCTGCGCCTTCTGGTACGCCCCCTGAGCGGGACGGCCATTCAGCACTGGTCGTAATAGCGTCGCGCCAGCTGCTCGACCGGGACGCCGCGGCGCCAGGCCCGCCGCAGCTGCAGGTTGCTCCAGGTGGTGTGCCACACGCCGCGTCGCTGCCAGCGCCGCCCATCCACCCGCAAGGCCAGCACCAGGCTGCACAGCCGGGCCTGGCGGGCCAGCCGCAGCACCAGGTCGAGATCCTCCATCAGTGGCAGGGGGCGGATGCCGCCCACCGCGCGGTAGAGCGGCAGGGGCAGGAGCAGTCCCTGATCGCCGTAGGGCTGCTGGCGCCAGCGGCTGCGCAGGCGCACCGCCCCCTCCACCAGCCGCAGGGCGGGGGAGGGGGCGGTGATCGCCAGCTGGAAATACCAGGCACGCGCGCCGCTGTGGTCATTGGCGAGCACCGCCGCCAGCCGCTCAGCCCAGCCGGCGGGCAGGCGCACATCGGCGTGGAGCAGCAGCAGCCAGGGCCCACCGGCCTGGCTCGCTCCAAGCGCGAGCTGGCCGCCCCGGCCGGGGGGACTGTGCAGCACCCGGGCACCTGCCAGGGATGCCAGCCGAGGCGTGCCGTCGCGGCTGCCGCCATCCACCAGCCACACCTCCCGCACCAGCTGGGGGGCCGCCGCCAGCTGGCTGAGCAGGGCGGGCAGCCGCCGGGCCTCATCGCGGGCGGCGATCACCACACTCAGGCCGGGGCAGGCGGGGGAGGCCATCGCTCAGCGCCAGCGGGCCAGGTCGCCCGGACGGTCGAGATCGGCGTGCCGCGCCAGCCGGTGCACCGCCAGGCCCACTCCGGCTGCAGCCCGCTCGGTCTGGTGCAGCACCCCGTCGCCACCCCAGCCGATGCCGCAGAACAGCTCCGGCCAACTGCGCCGCAGGCCGATCAGCCAGTAGCCGCCATCCTCGGCCGGCCCCAGCACCAGCTCGTGCTGCTCCAGGGCAGCGAAGGCCTGCTGCAGATCAGGGCTGCCCAGGTCAGGCAGGTCGCTGCCGATCACCAGCAGCTGCCGCGCCCCCCGCCGCAGAGCACCGCCCACCACACGCTGCAGGCGCAGGCCCAGGCCGCCGCGGCCCTGGCTCACCACCCGGTCGCAACCCTGCCCGGCAGCCCAGCGGTGCAGTGCCCGACCACCCAGCCCCGAGCCAGCCAGCACCAGTTCAAACGGCAGGCGCCCACGGGCCTGACGGGCCACCGCCAGGGTGTGGGCGGTGAGCCGGCCCTGGATGGCGGCCGCCCGCACCGGGCCCAGCTCGGCCGCCAGACGGCTCTTGCAGCGACCGGGCGCCGGCCAGCGTGCCATCACCACCAGAGTGCGCCGGGCACCCACCGCTCAACCCTCGCGTGGCAGCTCCGCCGGCTTGAGCGTGAGGGTGCTGGTGCGGGAACCGCGGCGCACCGCCACCTCCAGGGGGTCACCCACCTGGGCCTGATCCACGGCCAGCTGCACCTCAGATGGGTTGGTCACCGGCTTGCTGCCAACCTTCTCGATCAGGTCACAGGGCCGCAGACCGCCGCGGGCGGCGGGGCTGTTGGCCATCACGTCCACCACCACCACCCCGTTCACCTCGGGCAGGTCGCACTCGTCGGTGCTGGCGTTGATCTCCCGGGCCAGCTGCGGGGTGATCGCCTGCAGGCGCACGCCGATGTAGGGGTGGCTGGCGTAGCCGCGTTCCAGGATCTGGGCGGCGATCTGGCGAGCCACGTTGATCGGCACGGCAAAGCTCAGGCCGGCACCGGGCGCCTGGCGGATCGCCGTGTTGATGCCGATCACCTGGCCGCGGTCGTTGATCAGCGGCCCGCCGCTGTTGCCCGGGTTCACGGCGGCGTCGGTCTGGATGTAGGGCACCCGCTGACCCTCACCCACAGCGTTGGTGCGCTGGATGGCGCTGATGATCCCTGCTGTCACGGTGTTGTCGAGGCCGAGGGGATTGCCGATGGCGATCGCCCATTCGCCCGGGCGCACCCGGGCTGAATCGCCCAGCGGCGCCACCGGCAGCTTGCTGGCCACCACCTTCACCACGGCCACGTCGGTGAGCGGATCGGCACCCAGCACCTTGCCGCTGTAGCTGCGGCCATCAGGCAGGGTCACGGTCACGTCACTGGCGCCGTCCACCACGTGGGCGTTGGTGAGGACCACCCCATCGGAGCGGGTGATGAAGCCCGAGCCCTGGCCCTGCTGCTGCTGGATCGTCGGACCCCGGCCGAACAGGCCACCCAGCGGGTTGATCACCCGCTTGGTGGTGTCGATCCGCACCACCGACGGGCCCACCTTGTCCACCGCGTCCACGATCGTGTTGTTGCTGCTGCCGGGAAGCGGAGGAGGGGACACGGCATCGCTGATCCGCACCGGGTCGGCACTGGAGCGACCGGGCAGCGGTGGCAGACCCGGCAGCTGGCCACCGCATCCCGTGAGCAGGGCCAGGGAGGCCAGCACACCGGCCAGCGGCAGGACGGGGAGTGGAACGGGGCGGGACATGGACGGCAACGGCTCGGGAGGAAGGCCAGGTGGGAATCCGCTTCATTTAAGACCGCCCAGCGGGTCCGCCCCACGTAGATTCGGCAGCCGTGCGAGGCGCAACCGGTGCAGCAGGAGGCCAACCAGCTGTGGCACCAGGTTCAGGCCGCCTTACAGGCCAACCTCAGCAAACCCACCTTCGAAACCTGGATCCGGCCCGCCCGCTGCCTCGGTTTCGACGGCCGCGAACTCCGGCTGGAAGCCCCCAACAGCTTCGCCTGCGGCTGGCTGCGCAAGAACTACCTGGGCACGATCGAGGCGGTGGTCGCCGAGATCGCCGGCCAGCCCGTGAGCGTGGCCGTATCCACGCCGTCCGGCGACGACGGCCTGGCGGCAGCGGCAGCCGGCCTGGGCCTGGCCGGTGCAGCGGCTCCAGCCAGGCTCACCAGCAGCAATGGGCACGGCAGCCGGCCGGTGGCGGCCACCGGCGACGTGGCCGCCGCACCGCCAGCGGCACGCCAACCCGGCAGCGGCCTCAATCCCCGCTACGTGTTCAACCGCTTCGTGGTGGGCCCCAACAGCCGCATGGCCCACGCCGCGGCCCTGGCGGTGGCCGAGGCGCCAGGCCGGGAGTTCAATCCCCTGTTCATCTGCGGCGGCGTGGGTCTGGGCAAAACCCACCTGATGCAGGCGATCGGCCACTACCGCCTGGAGATCGATCCCCAGGCGCGGGTGTTCTACGTGAGCACCGAAACCTTCACCAACGACCTGATCCAGGCGATCCGCAAGGACGGCATGCAGGCCTTCCGCGACCGCTACCGCGCCGCCGACCTGATCCTGGTCGACGACATCCAGTTCATCGAGGGCAAGGAATACACCCAGGAGGAGTTCTTCCACACCTTCAACGCCCTGCATGAGGCGGGCCGCCAGATCGTGATCGCCTCCGATCGCCCGCCCAGCCAGATTCCCCGCCTGCAGGAGCGTCTGATCTCCCGCTTCTCGATGGGGTTGATCGCCGACATCCAGGCGCCGGATCTGGAAACCCGCATGGCGATCCTGCACAAGAAGGCCGAGCAGGAGCAGATGAGCCTGCCGCGCGATCTGATCCAGTTCATCGCTGGACGCTTCACCTCCAACATCCGCGAACTGGAGGGGGCCCTCACCCGCGCCGTCGCCTTCGCCTCGATCACCGGCATGCCGATGACTGTGGAATCGGTGGCGCCGATGCTCGATCCGGCGGGCAGCACGGTGGAGGTGAAGCCCGACCAGGTGGTACAGAAGGTGGCTGAGGTGTTCGGTGTCGGTGCTGATGAAATGCGCAGCGCCAGCCGCAAGCGGGCGGTGAGCCAGGCCCGCCAGGTGGGCATGTACCTGATGCGCCAGAGCACCGACCTCTCGCTCCCCCGCATTGGTGAGGTGTTCGGCGGCAAGGACCATTCCACGGTGATGTACGCCGTGGAGCAGACCGAAAAAAAACTCAACAGCGATCCCGCCCTGGCGCGGCAGGTGCAGCAGGTGCGTGACCTGCTGCAGATCGACTGCCGCAAACGCCGCTAGGACTCAGTTGCAGCCCTGTACGGAGATTCTGTAGCTGAATCCCAGCGCTCCGGGGTCGTTGCTCGCGCCCACCTTGAAGCTGATCTGGCTGATCTGCTTGCCGGGCACCTGCTGGTAAGGGCCAAACATTTTGCCGGTGCCGATCGGCGGATTCATCGTGACATTGAACAGCTGCAGATCGGTGTTATCAGAGAACTTCATGAAGCCCTCCACCGGGTATTGGGCCTTGGGGTCGGAGGAGTTGGCCGTGAAAAAGAATTTGTAGCTGCTGTAAGGGCGGTCCACGATGAAGTCGGTCCACCAGTTGGTCTGGCCGATCAGCTTGCTGCGGCCCACCGTCTTGGCCACGATCGGCGACGTGCCGTCACCGCCGATGGGATTGAGGAACACACAGGTTTCGGCCAGGGCGGTAGCGGGAACGGCCAGCTGCAGGGCAGCTCCAGCTAAACCGGCCAGCAGGGCGGCGTGGTTGGTTCGAAAACGCAGCATCGTGCGCGTGCAATCGGAAACGCCTGAACCCTACCCCCATCAGGGGAATGGGGCTATGGAGCCCCCGGCCATCAAAGGGAGCGCCTAAGTGAGCGGCCGCGCCGGGTCGAGCCCTTCCACTTCCCCGAGGAACACCCGGCTGGCAGTGATGTCCTCCGCCTCCAGGGTCATCAGGTCGGTCTTGCTCACCAGCCGCCCCATGCCACTGAACAGGCGGTTGGCCTGGCGCATCCGCGCCCGGTCGATGGCGTTGCGGATCGAGCGGGCATTGGCGAAGAAGGGCAGCTGCATGCGCCGCTGGATGTAGTCGGCAAAGGCCGCACGTGCCTCCTCACTGAAGCGGTAGTTCTCCTGGGCCAGGATCAGGCCGGCGATCAACAGCAGCTCATCGGCGCTGTAGTCGGGAAAATCGATGTGGTTGGCCACCCGCGAAGAGAGGCCGGGATTGCTCTGGTAGAACACATCCATCCGCTCCTTGTAACCGGCGAAGATCACCACCAGATCGTCGCGGTTGTTCTCCATCACCTGCAGCAGGATCTCGATCGCCTCGGCGCCATAGTCGCGCTCGTTCTCCGGCCGGTAGAGGTAATAGGCCTCATCGATGAACAGCACGCCGCCCATCGCTTTCTTGAGCATCTCGCGGGTCTTGGGGGCGGTGTGGCCGATGTACTGGCCCACCAGGTCGTCGCGGGTGGCGGTGACCACATGGCCCTTGCGCACATAGCCCAGGCCGTGCAGGATCCTGCTCATCCGCTCGGCCACCGTGGTCTTGCCGGTGCCGGGCCGACCGGTGAACGACATGTGCAGGCTGGGGGGAGCCGTTTCCAGCCCTACCTGCTGGCGGGCCCTGTTGACCACCAGCAGGGCGGCGATTTCGCGGATGCGGGCCTTCACCGGCTTGAGGCCGATCAGCTCGCGATCGAGCTGGTCGAGCAGCTCCTGCACACCAGCGCCGTCGTAGGCGGCGCGCAGATCCACCTGCAACTCAGGGGCAGCCGGGTCAGAGGAGGGCATCGATGGCGGCGGCAAGAGCGCGCTCAGCATCTCCCACCACTGCGCCCTCCGTCTCGCTGCGCAGGGTGAGATTCACATAGGTGCGGCCGAAGCTGATGTCCGGGAAACGCTGTTCGGCCTCGCAGAGATCATTCAGCCGTTCGAGAAAGTCGCGGGTGGTGGCGTAGTCGCCGAATTCGAAGCGGCGCTCCAGCCACTCCGGCTGATCTGGCTTCGGGCGAGGGGTCCAGGGCTGCTCCATGGCTCGAACCTAGGCCCTCAGGCCTCCAGGCAATCGGTGCGGCCGCGGCTGAGGCGCTCGGCCCAGGCCAGGGCATGGGCGCGGTTGGCGGCCTGCTGCTGCGGGTCCCGGCTGTCGAGCGGATGGGGCATGGTGCCGGCGATGGTGGCGTTGGTGACGCAGAACATCGCCTTCTGGAAGCTGCGGCAGATCTTCACGTGCACGTCGCCTTCACCTCGGCCGCCCTGCCGATACCAGCGGTGCAGGGGCTCGGGCAGATGGCGGTACATGTCCTGCATCAGCAGGCTGGGGGGGATGCCGGCCCCCATTGTGGGCAGCGGGTCGGCGTAGAGCGCGCCGTAGGCAAAGCTGCCCTGGTCGGGTGAGATCTGCTCGGCCTGGGCGTTGAAGCTCACCGTGCCGAAGAAGGGCGTGCCGCGCAGGAACACAGCCTCCACATAGGGCAGGGCCACGTCCACCAGGAAGGTGAGCCCCGCCTCCGGCGGCAGCACCCAGAAGCGCTCATCAGCAACCTTCACCGCGTAATGGATCGGGTTGGCCACGGCCGCCACCAGCCCCTGCTTGATGAACGCCACCACGGCCGGAATCGAGCTCACTTCCCCCCGGCGCTCGGCCCGGGCCAGATCGAGGAACAGATCACTCATCACCCGCCAGAACTGGCCGAGGGCATGCACGGTGGCGGCAGTGCGGATCTGTTCGGGCAGGAAGCTGGGGGCCAGGGGATGGAGCATGGCCAGCAGCGGGTCACGCCGCCGTTTGGCAGCGATGATCGCGGCACAACCGGCGGCGAAGGCCGGCGAATCGAGATAGGCATCCAGTCCGCCTGTGCCGTGCCAGAGCATCGCCTTCATGCAGTACTCGGCGTACTCAAAGTTGATGCGGTCGTGGTTGAGATGGCGCCAGAGGCGGGCGGGATTGAGGTCGCCGTCGAAATACTTGAAAAAGGGGAAGGGATTGAGGAACTGCTCCTCAGCCTGGTAGATCAGGTTGATGCTGTAGGCATCGAGCACCTCCCCGTAGCTCTCCAGCACCCCCACCACCTCCAACAGGTGCTGGGGGCTGTCCTGCAGCAGCGTCTCACCAGCCAGCAGGGTGGCAGCCAGGGCCTCGGCGGGCGGCATCGGCCCCGAGCGCACCAGATCGGCGGGATTCACCGGCATCAGCCCAGGCCCCCCGCGCTGTTGCCTGCCGCCAGCAGCAGCGGCAGCTGGGCCATGGCGGTGGTTGTGGCCTCAGAGATGCGCCCCAGGGGAGCCGGCAGCAGCCCCAGGGCCACCACAGCAACCGCCAGGGCAAGGGCCGGCAGGGTCTCGCGCGGGGCCACCGAGGGCAGCTGCACGTCGAGGCGACCATCGCGGGGCGGATCGTTGTGGGGCGTGATCGCCAGCCGCCCGAAGAAGGCGCGGTTCACCAGCAGCAGGAAATACACCGCCGTGAGTCCCGATCCCACGATGCTCAGCAGGGTGGCCAGGGGGAAGGCCTGGATGCTGCCCTGGAACACCAGAAATTCGGAGATGAAGCCGGCCATCCCGGGCAGGCCGGCACTGGCCATCACCGCCAGCACCATCAGGCTGCCGGTGAGCGGCAAGCCGCGCTGGGGATTGAGCAGGCCGTGGAGCACATCCAGGTCGCGGGTGCCGGTCTTGCGGTACACGATTCCCACCAGCAGGAACAGCAGGGCGGAGATCAGGCCGTGGCTCACCATCTGGAACTCGGCGCCGAGCAGGGCCACCGGACTGGCGGCCGCCCCCGCCAGCAGGATGGTGCCCATGTGGCCCACCGAGCTGTAGGCCACCATCCGCTTCATATCCCGCTGGGCGATGGCCGCCAGGGAACCGAACAGCACCGAAACGGCGGCCCAGATCGCCAGGGCCGGTGCCAGCTGCGCCCAGGCCTCGGGGAACAGACCCAGGCCAAACCGCAGCAGGCCGTAGGTGCCCAGCTTGAGCAGCACGCCGGCCAGCAGCACCGACACCGGTGTGGAGGCCTGGGTGTGGGCATCGGGTAGCCAGGTGTGAAAGGGCACCAGCGGCATCTTGATGCCGAAGCCAACCAGCAGGGCACCGAGCAGCAGCAGCTGGCTGCCCATGGCCAGCCGCTCGCTGGTCACCGGGGTGAGGCTGAAGTCCACCGTGCCGGTGAACAGGGCCAGCCCCAGGAAGGCCCCCAGGATCAACATGCCGGACACGGCGGTGAAGATCAGGAACTTGGTGGCGGCATAGGCGCGGTTGCTGCCGCCCCAGATCGAGATCAGCAGCCACAGGGGGATCAGCTCGAGTTCGTAGAACAGGAAGAACAGCAGCAGGTTGTCGGCCAGGAAGGCGCCGTTCACCGCCGCACTGATCACCAGCAACAGGCAGAAATAGAGCCGCGGACGGCGGCTGAGCTCCCTGGTGCACACCACCGACACCAGTGTGAGGGCGCCGTTGATCAGCACCAGCGGCAGCGACAGGCCATCCACCCCCAGCCAGTAGTTGAGGCCGATGCCCGGCAGCCAGGCCTGACGCTCCTGAAGTTGCAGCCCGGCCTGGTCGGGATCGAACAGCAGCAGCACCAGGACGCTCACCAGCAGCTGCAGCGCCAGGGTGGCGATCGCCCCGCCGCGCAGGCGGTTGGGAGTGGGCGACCCAGGCCAGACCAGCATCAGCAGGGCACCCAGCAGGGGCACGGCGATGAGCAGGGAGAGCAGGGGCAGGGAGGTCATGGCAGCGGAGGTCATGGCAGCACCTCCGCAGCGGTGAACCAGCTGAGGGCGGAGAGCGCCAGCACGATCGCCACGATCACGGTGAGCACGTAGGTCTGCATCTGGCCGCTCACACCCAGCTTCAGGCTCTCGGCGCTCTGCAGCGAAGCCCGACCGATACCATTCACCAGACCGTTCACCAGCCGCTGATCCAGCCAGTTGGTGAGCCTGGCCAGGTTGGCCACCAATGCCACGATGGTGGCCCGGTAGATGCGGTCGGTGTAGAAGTCGAAGGCCAGCAGGTCCTGCAGGCTGCGCAGTGCCTGCACGCGGGAGCGGGAGCGCAGCTGGTCGAGGGGCATCCACACACCCAGCAGCACGCCTACGGCTCCGCTCGCGCTCACCCCCAGTGCCACAGCCAGGGGGAAGGCGTTGATGCCGGGGATCGGATCGATGCGCTGCATCAGCAGGGGGGTGAGCAGCACGATCACCGTGAGGCTCACCATTGGCAGCACCATCAGCCAGTTCGACTCGGGGCAGCGGCGGGTCTTGGGCAGCGGCGACCCCAGAAACACGGCGCGGAACACCCGGGCGAGGTTGGCGGCCGTGAGCAGGTTGGTGAGCAGAAATACCTCGGCAAACACCGGCGAGCTGTTGAACAGGGCATGAACCGCCTGGCCGAAGCACCAGTAGCAGCCCAGCGGCAACAGCCCCACCAGGCCGGCCGCCGCCACCAGGTAAGCGCTGAGGGTGGCCGGCATGCGCCGGCCGATGCCGCTCAGTTCGGTGAGGTCCTGGCAGTTTGTGTTGGCGATCACGCTGCCCACGCTCATGAACAGCAGCGCCTTGGCCAGGCCATGGCTGAGCAGCAACAAAAGGGCGATGCCCGGCTGTTGCAGGGCGATGGCCACAAACACCAGGCCCAGATAGGAGGTGGTGGAGTAGGAGAAAGCCCGTTTCAGGTCCACCTGGGCCAGGGCCACCAGGGCACCGGCAACGGCGCTGATGCTGCCGACCGCCAGCAGCACGTCGGTGGCCACCAGCGAGAGCTGCAGCAGGGGCATCAGCTTCATCAGCACCAGCGCCCCGGCGGTGACAACCACTGAATTGCGCAGGATCGAGGCTGGATTGGGTCCCTCCATCGCCTCATCCAGCCAGAGATGCATCGGGAACTGGGCGCACTTGCCCATCGGCCCGGCGATCAGCCCCAGCCCCAGCAGGGTGCCGGCCAGGGGGGAGATCAGCTGCTGGTCGCGGGCGGCGGCGGCCCAGCTGTAGAGGTCCGTGAACTCCATCGAGCCCGACCAGGCCGCCAGGGCCACCACGCTCATCAGCAGCAGCACATCGCCCACCCGCTTGGTGAAGAAGGCATCGCGGGCGGCCGTCACCACCAGGGGCTGGGCATACCAGAAGCCCACCAGCAGATAAGTGGAGAGCGTGAGCATCTCCAGCAGGAAATAACAGAAGAAGAGGTTGCTGCTCAGCACCACGCCGCAGAGGGCTCCCTCGAAGAACCCGAGCAGGCCGTAGAAGCGCGCCAGCGACCATTCCTTGTCGAAATACCCCAGGGCGAACACCTGGGCGATCAGGCTCATCACGGTCACCAGCTCCAGGGCCGCCAGGCTGTTGAGCGAGAGGTCGAGGCCGATCCGCAGATCGAGCTCGGCGACTCGGAACCAGGCCACACTGAGATGGTGGGGGCCGGCCTGCCACACATCCCAGAGGGCCAAGCTGCCATGCAGCACGGCCAGCACCGTTGACAGAATCGTGAGGTAGGCCGCCGGCCGCTGGCCGTTGCGGGGGAACCAGCCGGCCGCCCAGGGCAGCACCAGCAGCATGGCGCTGAACCCGTACACCGGAATCAGCCAGGCCAGCTGGAGTGACAGGGGCAGGGGAGCGGCCAAAGGCACCGGAGATAATAACGACTGGGTGGAGACAACGGGCGGGCTGGGAGGTAGAAACCTTCGGCTCTAACGGGCAGCTGGCAAGGGCGGCGGAAAAGGGCAGCGGTGACGGGCGAGTGGGCTGCTGTGAAAGGTCGCTGGCTGCCTCTGGGCCAGAGCCCAGCCTGGCCTGCGCTGGAGCTGATGCTGCTGGGGTCAGCTCAGGCTCTGTAGCCAGGCCGCGAGCACATCGGCATGGTGCTGCTCGTCGTCGAGAAGCTGCTGGAAGAGTTGCTGGTTGCCAGTGTCGCCGTTGAGCAGGCAGAAACGGCTGGCCTCGGCATAGAGATTCACCAGGTCGTCCTCCAGTGCCAGATCGTGACGCAGCAGGCTGGCCAGATCGGGGCCATGGCGGGCGGGGCGCAACTGGGAGGCTGCAGGGGCCACCTCAAGGCTGACCATGCGCTGCACCAGGCTCTCGGCATGGCGCATCTCCTCGATCGTCTCCTGGCGGAAACGCTGGGCTGAATCCCTGTCCCCCCAGGCCTCGGTCAGGGTGGCCTGGGTCATGTATTGCTGCACGGCCGTGAGCTCCAGGCTGAGGGCCCGGCCCAGGTAGCCCAGGACGCGCGGATGCACGGCGTCCATGGACATCAGAGACGGCGGGTCACGCCACTGTTCAGCAGGGCGGGCTCCACCTCGCTGTGGGGACGGGCAATGATGTGGGCCGCCACCAGGCCGTCTCCCACGCGCTCGCAGGCATCGGCGCCGGCGCGGACAGCGGCATTCACGGCACCGGTTTCGCCGCGCACCAGCACGGTGACGTAGCCGCCACCCACGAATTCGCGGGCCACCATCGTGACTTCAGCGGCCTTGGTCATGGCGTCGGCCGCCTCGATGGCGGGTACCAGGCCACGGGTTTCGATCATGCCGAGGGCAATCCCCTTGCTGGGCCGCTCGGGGGTGCTGGGGGTGGACCTGGTGGCCACAGCACCACCCCGGCCGCGCCCGCTGGAGCCGCTGCCCCGGCTGCTGGCGGCCGTGGCAACGGGCCGGCGGCTGGGGGTGGCAGCACTGGAGCGGCGGGTGGTGGTGCTGCGAGCCGGGGTGCTGCTGCGTGAGGTGGCGGTGCGGCTAGTGCGGCTGCTTGCACTGCTGCTGGCTGGCAGGGCCTTGCTGGCCACGGGGGTGGCCGTGACCGGCTTGGCGGCACTGGCCGCTGCCGGGCTAGGGGCAGCGGCGCTGCTGCTGGCAGGGGTGGCGGGGCTGGGGGTGGAGCCTGCGGGGGTGCTGGAGCTGGCCATGGCGTTGAGGAAAGGGAGGGAGGCGGTGGAGCTGAATCGGGCTGGGAGGTCAGTCAGCCATCGGGCTCCCAGAAATCGATGATTCCGCCGATCGTGAGATCGGTGTACACGTCCGGGTTGGGGCAGGCCCAGCGCGCCGCTGAGCCACTGGCGGTGAACACCCAGTTGCCGGGCGAAGCCCCCACCGGATCCACAGCCACGTTGAGCTTGCCCTTGGAGGTGCGCAGCACCCGCAGGTTGGAGTGGTCAAGCCCACCCACACGCTGGGTGCATACCAGAGAGCTCACCACCTGCATGATTTCCATCACTGGCCCCCTGCGGCGATGCGGGCTGCATCCTCCTTGGCCGCCTCGGGATCCCAGTGGTCGATGATGCCCACGATCGTGAGATCGCTGGGGTACGACTTGCTGCCCGCTGCCTCGCGGGCGGCAGAGCTGCCCACGCAGATCACCCAGTCGCCGGGGATGGCGCCCACCGCATCCACGGCCACCTTCTGGGTGCTGCCATCGAGCACCACCTGCAGATGCTTGTGCTCGAAGTCTGGAATGCGGTTGGTGGAGACCAGGGGCTTCACCACCTTGCAGATCAACATCTCAGTGGCCTCCCGCGGTAGCAAAGGTGATCGTCGAAGCTACTGTCTCCCCCGGCACGTGGGAATCCCGGTCGCGCAGGCTGATCAGGGCGTGCAGCAGCCCCTGCTGGCAGAGATCGCTGTAGCGGCTGCGGATGGCCTCGAGCACCCGCTCGGCATGGCGCAGGGCACGGTCGCGCGCACCGGGCACCTGGCCGTGGTAATCGAAGCGCAGCACCACCGGAATCGGCAGCCCGCGCGACACATTCAGCCCCTTGAAGATCTTCACGCCCACATCCAGATCGGGCGCGCCTTCCTCCAGCGTGTCGAGGTGGGCGAAGTAGGTGAGGTTGCGCAGGTGGATCTCCTTGAAGCCGATACCCACGCCGATGAAGCGCTCGGCATGTCCCTCGTCGCCGTAATGCCCCTGATGGCGCTGGCGCACATAGTCGATCTGCGAGATGTTCTGCTCCAGCAGCCAGCTCACCAGGCGCACCAGGCCGGGATCGGGTGCTGACGCCGCCGCCGCCTGCACCATGGCGTGGATGGTGCGGCGTGCCTCCTCGGCGCCAAGGGTCTGGGTGGCGGCGTACACATCCTGGGCATCGAGCCAGGTGTCCAGGCGGGTGCTGCCATCCATGCCGGGCACATGCACTCGGATCGCATCGGTGTCGGTATCCAGGCCAAGCAGCAGCAGGTCCACCGAGGCGCCGCAGCAGAAGCTGTTCTCCACCGCCTGCTGGAACTGGCGCAGGCGCTCCATGCCGCAGCTGGCGGCCAGGGTGTCGTCACTGCCATGGGCGGCACAGCCCTGGTGGCTGGGATCCAGGGAACTGAAGTGGTACATCACCACCTTCAGGTAACGGGTGTCGGCGTGGGCGGGGTTTGGCACCCCCTCGCGGTAGCGCTGGTGCTCGGTGCGCACCCAGCGGTTCACCGTGTTCTCCACATCGAACAGGGCACCGGCATGGGGGCGCCGGCGCACGGAGCTGTAGGGGATGCGCAGGGCGAAGGCGATGGCGTGAGCCAGGCGGCCGTCAGCGCAGGGGGTGATATCGAGCAGGTGAAAACCGCAGGACAGCAGGAAACTCTCAAACTCCTGCGCTGCACTGGAGCCGGGCCCGCCAGCCAGGGGATCGGTGCTGAAGAACTCAATGCTGGTCTGCTCGTAGGCCTCGAACACACACCAGGCGAACAAGGTGCGCATGTCCAGCTGACTCACCCAGGCTGTCTCCAGGATCGGCAGCGGTAACGCGTAGCCCAGTTCCCGGCTGGCCAGGGCTTGGGCCTGCTCCACAAAATCATCGTCGTGCTGGAGAGCCGAAATGCGCTTGAGCACCGGCACGATCCGGTCGAAGCGCTCCTTCACCGACTGGTTGTAGGCCTCCAGGGCGGCGTTGGTGGCCACATCGGTCAGAGGATGGCTGGCTGCCGCAACCCTTCGGGGGGTACGGGGTGTGGCCGCGGTCGCCAGAGGAGCACGACGCTGCCTGGGCTGGCGCGTGGGCAGGGCCGCGGCCGTGGGCGTGAGACTGCGGGCCAGCTGCATGGCGGCCCGGGCACGGGTGCCGCGCAGAACCACCGGGCTGTCCTGGGCGGGGACAACCTGGCCGCCAGCTTGATCAGGGGTGGGGAGCCCCGGGCGGCGGCGGGGGGCCGTCGGCGCCTGGGGTCGCTCAGGGAAGACCGGACGACGGGGCATGCCGGATCAGCCCCGGGCTCCGCCGGACACGGTGATCAGGGATCCGGCCTGGGTGTTGCCGCTGGAACCGGTGACCCGGCTCACGGGCTCGGGCACCGACTCATTGCGCTTGGGCAGGGCACCGGGCATGGCGGTCATCGGCCCGGGACGGGTGGGGTTGCGCCGCCGGGCGGAAGCTCCTTCGGTGCCGGTGACCCGATCACCACGATCCCAGTCGTCACCGGTGATCTTCAGGCCGGCCGAGATGCCTTCGCCGGTGACCCGACTGACGGGGCGGGCATCCTCATCCACCGAGACAGGAGCAGATGGCACAGGGCCGCGGGAGAGCTGGGCACCGCGCCGATCGAAACGGAACTGCTCCGTGCCGGTGACCTTGCCGCCAGCCATGTCGAAGGGTCCGGTGATGCGGCTGCCCTGCTCGTAGCTCGTGCCGGTGACGCCACCGCTGCGCTCACGCGCCTGCTGGGCCGCCCGTGCCGGCGACTGCACGCTGAACTGCTGCCAGGGCTTGCTGCCCTCCAGGGGCTGGGGGAAATCGGCATCGCCGGCGGCGGCGGCACCACAGGCCTGGATCTGCTGGTCGGCGCCCACATAGGGGGTGCCGGTCACGTCCTCACAGGCGCCGCGCTCGGCGCCGGTCATCAC
>JBIIXY010000116.1:0-7159 GCA_044347105.1 Prochlorococcaceae cyanobacterium | reverse complement strand
CGAGCCGTGGCGGATGCCGAAGCTCTCGTGCACCACCTTCACCACCGGCGCCAGGCAGTTGGTGGTGCAGGAGGCGGCGGTGATCACCCGGTGGCGGGCGGGGTCGTAGAGGCCGTGATTGATGCCGAACACGATGTTGAGCACCTCCTCGCCGGCCACGGCCCCCTTCACCGGGCAGGCCACGATCACCCGCCCCACCCCCAGCGCGGCGATGTAGGGCTCGAGGGCCTCGGGGGTTTTGATCTTGCCGCTGCACTCCAGCACCAGCTCCACGCCGGCATTACGCCAGGGCACGGCGGCCGGGTCGCCGGCCTGGGAATACCCGATCGCCTGGGCGTCCACCTGGATGCCGCTGGCGGTGGCCGCCACGGTCCGGTCCCAGCGGCCGTGCACGGAGTCGAATTCCAGCAGGTGGGTGGCCGTGGCCGCATCGCCGGCCTTGTCATTGATGTGCACCAGCTCGATGCCGGGCCGGCCCCACAGGGCGCGGAACACCAGCCTGCCGATGCGGCCGAAGCCGTTGATGCCCACTCTCATGCCCTGGTTGCAGCCGGGCCCACTCTCCCATCAAGGGGAGTTGATGGGTTTTATGGCGGGGTTAAGGGTGGTGGATCACCGAGGCGCCGCCGTCCCCCGTTGGCAAAGCTGAGCGACTGCCGGCTCTCTACCCAGGATCGCCGCCTGGCCGACCTTGCCGCCGAGCAAGGACTGGCCTAGGCCTGGGAGCGGCCGGGTTGCGCAGGGCTCGATCTGCACACGGCATCGGCGCCATGGCGGCTCACGGTGCCGTTGCCATGGCAGAACGCAGCCGCCTGATCACGACTGCAGGAATCAACATGGGCCGTGGAATTGGATTGGCGCGATGTTGGTGACGCTGGCCATCACCTGCCCGCAAAGAGATGGTGCTTCGGGGAACTCGCTGGGCCTCGGGACAATGAAGGGGGCGGGTCAGGTGCATGGCCTTGTTAGCAAGACCTCTACACAGCGAACATCGCCTGAAGAACACCCAGCAGCTCAGTCAACGTAGTCTCCGAAAGACTCCCCAATCGCTTGACGAGACGTTCACCATCTACGGCCCTCAGCTGGTCAGGCACAACATGTCCTTCTTTGCCGTCAAACTTGCAACGCACACGAAACGGGTATGGATGTCCACCAGTTGTCAGCGGAGCAACAATGAAAGTGCGAAGGTGAGTATTCAGCTCGTCCGGCGACACTACAACACAAGGCCTCGTCTTCCTGATTTCAGATCCTCGCGTGGGATTCAACGCGACAAGGAAGATGTCACCTCTTGAGACGTGTTCCTCAGTCACCATGACCACTCTTCATCATCAAACCGAGTAGCGCTCATCTCATCAAGAAGCCCCTCCGGCTCAAACGACGCTGCGGCCTCTGCCCAGCCAGCCCTCGGATGAGCAGAGGGCCTGATGGTCAGAACCCCTGGAGCGGCCTCGATCTCGACTTCGTCAGCCAGCCCCGCAACCTCAAGCAACGGCTTGGCGAGGCGGATCCCTCTCGAATTACCGATTTTGACCAGCTTTGCTCGAACCACCACTACACCCCGTGGACGTGCTCACATTGTAGCCACGGTGGCAACCTCCGCGCATTCCCCTGCTCTGGCTCACTCTTTATTGGACTGTTCCGAGAACCACCAGCCACAGTCCTCGCCCGTCCGAGAACCAGGAAGGTCCGTCAAAGGGGTAGTTCCCAAGTCCTAGTTGCTGGAGGGGTTTTACCATCTCACGTCCAAGACAAGATATGGTTCTCGGTTCCGAGAACAACCTGTTCGGCTGTTCGGCCAGCTACATAACGGCTGATCGCCTCTCATCCCAAGGGATCCCATCGAGGGGGTGCATGGGCTGTGCCGTTCACCCTCTCACTCCCCCAGGGCCTCCGCCACGGCCTGCTGGAACACCACTTCCTCCGGGGTGATGCCAGTCCAACGCTGGAAGATCTGCATGGCCAGCTGCACCAGCATCTCCACGCCGTCCACCACCGGGCAGCCGCGCTCGCGGGCCGTGGCCAGAAACGGCGTGATCCGTGGGTTGGTGATCACATCCACAACTGTGCAGCGCGGATCCACCGTGGCCCACTGCACGGGCACCGGCTCCAGTTCCGGGGCGCAACCCAGGTGGGTGGCATTCATCAGCAGCGTGGTGCCCTCCGGCACCGCCACCTCCCCCTGCCAGGGCTGCCACAGCGCCGGCACGCCGCTGGCGCGGGTCACGGTGGCGGCCACCTCCTCGCCCTGCTCCTGCCGCCGCGTCACCAGGGTGAGCTGGGCCGCACCGGCCCAGGCCAGCTCCACCGCCATCGCCCGGCCGGCGCCGCCCGCCCCCAGCATCACCACCCGCTGCCCCGCCAGTGGCGTCACCTTCTCGATCGCCTTCACCACCCCCTTGCCGTCGTTGTTGTGGCCGATCAGGCGTCCGTTCTCGATCGTGAGGTAGTTGGCGGCGCCGATCGCCGTCACGTCGGCATCCACCGCATCCAACAGGGGGATCACGGCCACCTTGTACGGCACGGTGATGCCCATGCCCCGATAGCCCAGCGGCACCAGCGCCCTCACCGCCAGGGCCAGATCGGCCTCCGTGGCGATGTCGTTTTTCCAGAACTGCCACGGCAGCCCGTAGTGGGCATACACCGCGTCGAACATCCGATCGATCGGGTTCTCGGCCACCGGATGGCCGAGCATGCCGGTCATCTGTTTCTGGGCAGGGATCACGGCAGCACGGCCAGAGATCCCAGCCTGGCCTTGGCACCGGGATCCGGCCACCGCCTACACGGCCACCAGCCACCAGCCACCAGCCACCGGCGCGCCCACGGCGGCTCACAGCGAAGCGCTCACACGCCGGAGAACCGCACCGTCCAGTCCTGTTACACAACGTTACGATTGGCGCAACAATCCGTAATGCCAATGACTGACCCCTCTCCCCGCTTCGGTTTCGTTGCCTTCGCTGAAACCTGGAACGGCCGTCTGGCCATGCTCGGCTTCGTGATCGGCCTGGGCTGACGGTGAGCGTGGGTCGCACCAACCCGACCTCGCCGGCTGACCACCAGCCCAGCGCGCTGCACGGATCTGCACGCACCGCTCTCCAACACCATCGCCCCCGCCCCCATGACCAACACCCCCGCCAACGACCAGTGGTTCCAGAACCGCGCCGAGCAGCTCATCCACATGGAGCAGCTCAAGCGCGCTGAACTGTTCAATGGCCGCGCCGCCATGCTCGGTATCGTGATCGGCATCCTCACCGAGGCGATCACCGGCTCCGGCATCGCCCATCAGATCGGCCTCGGCGCCCTGGTGGATGGCTACGCCGCCTGCCGCACCCAGTTCCTCCCCTTCTGCTTCTGAGCCTCCGCTCGGCTCGTTCACCCACCACCCCCGGCAGCCCCGGGGGTTTTTGATGACCACCACTCGAAACCCACACCCACTTCCATGACGGGCAACCTCCAGGCCATTGGCTTCCTGTTCACCTGGGTGCTGGGCTGGGGGATCGGCGGCTCACTGATTGATGCCGGCCTGATCAACGCCGGCGTGTATTCCCTGGAGGGCGGTCAGCTCGGCACTGCTGCCACCTTCATCCTCTGGAGCCTGCTCTGGGGTGGCGGCGGGTTCTGGCTCTACCGGCGCTGGACTCGGCCCGTCACCCCGGACCGCTGATCCGCTCCGGCAGCGCACCATTGCCTCGGTCCTCTCGCGGGGTGAGGGTGGGTGCGGTGACTGCATGAGCTCCACTCTGGCGGGAGTGCTCAGCCAAAGCGGTAGTGCTTGTGCACGGGGGCATGCACCTCCCAGGTGCAGCTCAACCCGGCGTCAAACACAACCAGATCGCCCGCACCGAAGCGCACCGGCTCACCGCCATCGGGGGTGACCGTCACCTCGCCTTCCAGCAGCAGGCAGGTTTCCTGTTCGTTGTAGGTCCAGGGGAAGTTGCTGACCCCACAACCCCAGGTGGGCCAGCTCGTCACCCCCAGGCTCTCCAGCAGCGCTGGATCCGGATTGGAGGTGACCGTGATGCCGCTGGTCATGGCTGTCTGCTGGAGAACCTGGGCCATTGTCTGCTCCCAGCCAGGCCGAGGATGTCCTGCAAGCCCGGCGAGCTGCGCCTGCCGTTGAGGATGGGGTGAAGCCCTCAGGCCGCCAGCGGCCACTGCTCCACCCGTGCGCGCGCCGGGGTGAACAGGAACGTTTCGCCGTCGATGCGATGGGCCTGGCCGTCAATCGCCTCCATGCCGCCGCAGGCGAAATCGATCAGCCGCTGGGCCTGGCCCGCATCGGCGCTGCTGGCATTGAGCACCACGGTCTGGTTGCGTTTCACCGCCTGGATCAGGGTCTGGGCGTCCTCGAGCTGGTGCGGGTGGAGCACCAGCAGCTGGGAGCCTGGGGCCCGGGGATTGGTGGTGTCCATGGCCGCTGCTCTGCCAGGGAAGGGTGCCGGAGCGTACACCCAATCACCGGGGTGAAGTTGCTGCCTGAGTAGCAGTGCCGTTGGTCAGCGGCGCACCGGCACCACCTGCATGCCGACCGGCGCCAGCTTGAGGTGCTGGATGCCAAAGGGAATGCCGATGATCGTGATGAAGCAGGCCAGGGCTGAACTGAGGTGGCCGATCGCCAGCCACCATCAGCGCTGTTGATCCCCTGTGTGCCGAGCGCCGCCGGAGCAACCAGCTGGAAGAAGAGCTGCGCAAGGCACGCTCTCAGGTGCTGAACCTGCGCAAGGAACGGCTGATGGAGCTGCTGTTCTCAGAAGCGGAGGGCAGGGTTGGCGGGGATGAGCGGGGCACGTTCTTTGACACCTTCGTGACGCTGTGCGGCGGGCACTGACCCGGGCCCTGCGGCAGCGAAGCCGCCATCGCGCCTGGCTGCGATCTACTCCGTAAGGCAGTTCGCCTTACACTTGATCCATGACCACCGTGACGCTCACCAGCAAAGGGCAGCTGACGCTTCCGCGGCAGTTGCGGGACGCGCTCGGCCTGGCACCGGGCGCCCGTTTGCAGGCCTCCATCGACCGGCACGGCCGGTTGGTTTTGGTGCCATCCAAATACGAGCCGGATGAGCTGTTCCGGGACCGCCCCAAGGTTCATCGTGTGATGACCATCGCCGATATGGACCGGGCCATTGCCCTGGCGGCTGGCGGTGAGGACGCTTGACACCAACGTGGTGGTCCGGCTGCTGATCGGCGACGATCCGCAGCAGACCCCGATCGCCGAGAAGGCCTTTCTTGATGCCATCGCCAGCGGCGGGGTGTACCTACCGGATGTCGTGCTGGCGGAGGTGGCCTGGGTGTTGCGGGGCTACGACCTCGAGCGCACAACCCGCTACCAGCTGCTGGAGCGGCTGGTGCGCACTCGCGGCGTGGTGGTGGATCACATGGACGCGGTGATCGATGCCCTCGAGCAGTTCCGCCTGGGAGGTGATCTGGCCGATCAGCTGATCCTGGCCCGGGCCGCCAGCACCGGTGCCCTGCCGGTGCTCAGCTTTGACCGCCGGTTCGCCGCCTCTGCAGGTGTTGAGCTGCTCGGGCCAGGTTGAGCGTCCAACCGGAGGCCCGGCCACCAACCGGCAGCCGGGAGCGCCCTGCAGCTTGCGGGCAAAGGCGAACGCCTTCTCGGCAGGGATCAGCCGCATCTTCTTGACGGGCTTCTTGGCCTCACGGACGGGGCCCTGGGGAGCGGCCATGGCTGGGGTGGCGCGGAGAACACCGTCCACACGCCCCGCAGGTGAGCACTGGCAAGTCAGCCGCAGCTGCAGCCCTCAACCCATGGCACTCAGGCCATCTGCTGCTCATCCAGCTCTGCTCAGGCACGGCCTGCTGGATGGGGCGATCCGCCTGCAGCTGGTGGCCCAGGCCGGCCACAAACGCAGCGTGCTGCTGCCCCGCAAGGGGGCGATGCCGTTGCTGCATCACGTTGTGGAAGAGCACGGCTATGCCGTGGAACAGCAACCGGCTGGAGCTGCTGGCCGAGCAGCCGCCCCTGAGCGAGCAGCTCTGGTTGCTCCTGCCGCAACGTGCTGCGGGAAGCCGCGCCGCACGACTCTGCCTGCGGCGCCTGCGTCTCCAGGTGATGAGGCTGAAAACGATGCAGGATCGGCATGGAATCCAGGTCTGATCCGTGTTTCGGAGCCTGCAAGATGGCTGCAGAGTGCTGTACCGAGGCGCACACTGGATTAGAGGCGCTTCCTATGTCCGCCGTGCTGAGCGTCATCTGCCGCGAACAGGACTCCCGAGACTGATGCCAGACGCTGTTCTCGCCCCCGGAGCCCGCATCGAGTGCCGCAGTGCCGAATGGCTGGTGCGCAGCCTGGGTCGCGGCTCTGACGGCCAGCAGGTGGTGGATGTGGTGGGCGTCTCACCGTTCCTGCGCGAGAAGGAGGCCCGCTTCCTGGTGGAGGTGGAGAAGGCGGCCGGCAGCTTCAAGGTGCTGCAGCCGGAAGACACGGCCCTGGTGAGCGACCCGTCGCCCCGTTACCGCGACAGCCTGCTGTTCCTCGAGGCCCATCTGCGCCGCTCGGTACCCACCGACAACGCGCTGGTGGTGGGCCATCGCGCCGCGATGGATGCGCTGCCCTACCAGCTGGAGCCGGCCGCCAAGGCGCTGGCGATGCCGCGGCAGCGGCTGCTGATCGCTGATGCGGTGGGCCTCGGCAAGACGCTGGAGTGCGGCATCCTCTGCAGCGAAATGATCCGGCGCGGGCGGGGCAAGCGCCTGCTGGTGGTGACCACCAAGAGCATGCTGGTGCAGTTCCAGAAGGAGTTCTGGACGCGCTTCTCGATCCCCCTGGTGCGGCTGGATTCCGTGGGGATCCAGCGGATCCGCGAGCAGATCCCCACCAACCAGAACCCCTTTCACTATTACGACAAGGCGATCGTGTCGGTCGACACGCTCAAGAACGACCGCGATTACCGCTTTTATCTCGACAACGCCAGCTGGGACATCATCGTGATCGATGAGTGCCAGAACGTGGCCGAGCGGGCCCACGGCGCCCAGAAGAGCCAGCGGGCGCGGCTGGCGGAGCGGCTGGCGACCCGTTCGGAAACGTTGATCCTGCTCTCGGCCACGCCGCACGACGGCAAGCCGGAGAGTTTCGCGAGCCTGATGAACATGCTCGATCCCACGGCGATCGCCGATCCGAGCCGATACAGCAAAGACGACATCA
>JBIIXY010000115.1:0-7189 GCA_044347105.1 Prochlorococcaceae cyanobacterium | reverse complement strand
GCCTACCGGCCCCATGCCGATCTGGTGTTCGTGTCGGCGGCACCGGCCCTGCTGGAGCAGACAGCCGCCATGGCCCAGTTGCGTGAACTCTGCGCGGTGGTGCTGGTGCGCCACAACGAAGGCTACGACTTCGGAAGCTGGCAGGCCGGTCTGTCCTTCTGCCGGCGCTGGGTGGACCGCGTGCCCTTGCTGATCCTCACCAATGACAGTTGTTACGGGCCGCTACAGAGCTTGGATGGCTTGTTTGACCGGCTGGCTGCCAGCCAGGCCGATGTGGTGGGCCTCACCGAAAGCACGGCGATCCGCTCCCATTTGCAGAGTTACTTCATGGCCTATCGGCCACGTGTCTTCCGTACCCCCCTGTTTTGGACCTTCTGGGAGCAGGTCAGTGTATGGCCATCGAAGATTGATCTCGTGCGGGCCTGTGAGGTGGGCTGGAGCGAGGCTCTCAGCAACGTGGGCTTCCGGCTGGAGGCGCTTTACCTTGCCGGTGAGCACGGCAATGTCACCCACACCCACTGGCGAGAGCTCCTGGAGGATCTGCGCTTTCCCTTTCTCAAGACCGAGTTACTGCGGCTGAATCCCATTCGTCAGGATATCGACGCTTGGTATCCGGTTGCCAGGGCCTGCAACCCGCATGTGGCTGCCATGATCCGCGACCATTTGGCTTCGGATCATGTATGAAGAGATTGCTAGATTGCAGTCTTTGTTGTTCTTTGTGAGGGCTTGTGTCTTCCTCGATCTATAATCTGGTGGTTCAAGCTTCGGGCGGGAATCAGGATTGAATTCTGATTCCCGTTCCCTTTTGCGTGGTTGTTTGCTTGCTATTGATCTCGGTCGATGGTGGGTTTAAGTTGGTGTCTCGTTCGTCTTAAGTTCAACTCCAAGTTTATGGGCGAACTCGCGCATCTTTAAACGTCGCTGTGGCAGCGTGGCGATCAAGGCCTTGCTTTCTCTGCGGCTGCGGCAGGGCGGTAATCGATGGAGGTGAAGTGCCTCCTGAAACTTGGGTTCGTTCATCAGCGCCCACGCCGACTCTGTTCTTTCGTAGTAGGCTAGTGCAAGGATGTTAGCTAATTCGATATTGTGCCGTGCCAGTTGTTCTCGCCAGAGGCTTGATGGTTTCATCGTCGCATAAACTAGATTTGGATTGTCTTCGGCTTGGTTGTAACGCCAGCGCAGGGCACGGTGTTTGGTCTGTCGCTGGATCGTGGCCAGCAGGGTGTTGCGAAAATTGGTGAAAAAAGGTCGGCAGGCCAGCTTCTTGGGGTCGCTGAGCAGGTCACTATCCAGCATTGGTGCTTCGGAGTTCTTGCCGGCCATCTTCTGGCGTTGCTCGTAGAAGCTCTCAGGTTTGAAAACCCGCGGCTTCAGCTTCTGTTTCTTCAGGCGTCGGTAGATGTCCACATCGTCTCCTCCCCAACCCGACATGTGATCGTGATAACCACCTGTGGCTCGCATTCTCAGGCGCGGTGCCAGGCAGAGGCCGGACGACGTGCCGAGCTTGCTGAAACCTTTGAAAAAAATCGTGGGATCATCTGCCATCTGCTCCACATAGGGCCTGATATCCACGAGTGCTACATCGGCATCCATCTTGAGCACCAATTCAGCATCGGTCAGCCTCAGGCCAATATTCTGTGCCCGGCCCTGGCGCCAGAGCGGCTCATCCTCTACCCGCACCACTGTGACGCGCTCGTCAATTAGGTCGTTGAGTTTATTGATCACCGGCGTGGTGGAGTTGAAATCCACCACGATGATCTTCTGCAGTTGGGGGCAGCCGAGCCAAGAGGGCAGGCTGGAACGCAGAAACTCTGCCCTGTTCCGGCACGGCGTGATCAGATTGACGTTGGGCAGTGGGCTCATGGGCAAGGGGAGGATGACCTTTGGTTGAATCGTTGGAGTCATCAATTGGTGCTACCTGACTCCTTTCATGCCCCATCTTTGTAAGCCATGAATGCTATGTTTTGAGGGGTGCACGAGCTGGTCTTCAGGGTGGGGAAGCCCAGTATGCGGGAGTGTTTATTTGATCGAAGGAAAGCCATGCTCTCTGGAATTGCTTGCCCGGTGCAGAGTGGCGAGTATTCCGGTGACAGCGAAACTCCAGGCAGCAAGGCTGACTGTGCGGGCGAGAGAAGCTCAATTGTGGTTGTATAGTCATAGAGCGCCTTGTCGCCAATGGATCCGTTGTTTATAACTCCCAGGTGCTAGTCGGCTTGCCCATATAGGCCAGCATCTGGTGAGCATCGGGGCGTATCACTTCCAGCACCTGATCCCGGAGTCTGTCGCTCCAGGCAGGCGCTGGCACCAGCTGTCTTCCCTTGTCGCCGGCCTCATTCACCTGGGGAAGCCTGCCTGCATCCAGAAGCAGCTCGAGATGGGCCGGTGCACTGGATGCCCCAAGGAAGCTCAGCAGGGTGTGAAGGGTGCCCCTTGGTTCGGCGATCAGCTCCTCAAAGGTGAGGCAGTGAATCTGATCGTCGGGATAGAAGGCGCGGAAGCTCTGCAGTCGCTCGTTGTAGAGGGAGCAGCCCACAACAAGTTTACGCAGGTGGCGCGAACTCATCAAGGCGGTGAAGTCTCGCGTGCTTGCTTGCCTGCCCTTCCGATGGCGCCATTGCGACACGATCCGATCCAGCGGGTGACGCACGACATAGATCAGCTTGATGTCCGGCAAATAGCGGTGCATGAGTGCAGGAGCCTGGGAAAAGCTGTTCAGGGCGCTGGCATACATCGTGCTGCCTTCACCCCGGAGTCTGCATGTCCTGCCTGCCCTGAACAACCGGCCATACCAGGCCCAGCCCTTGTCATACCGACGGCCGAAAAATTTAGGCTCCTTGGGCTGACTGATGAAAAAATCGGGATGTCTTGGGAGAATGGTGGTGAGAGTGGTGGTGGCCGATTTGGCGGCACCGATGATGATGAAGTTTGGGAGACGCCGGCCCAGAGCTTCTACATCCTGCTGGTGTTCTCCACGCAGCCCTGCCTCAATGACCGAACGCAGGCGGCGATTGAGGCCCAAGGTGATCTCCTGCTAAGTGTCGATTTTCAGGTAACGAATGCTACGTCAGCGGCCTGGTGAATTACACAGGCAGAGGCGGGTTCCAGCGCTCCAGGGGGCTAGGTGTCACACTCAGCTGCCCCCGCGCCAGCTGTTCCAGCCGGTGCTCCCCATAGAACACCTCCACGTCCTGACGGTAGCGATCGCGTGCCAGGGCAATCAGTCTGTCGTCGCTGAAGTACGGGCTGAGGTCGTTGCTGCCGGCGCGGCGCACGTTCTTGCTGGGTAGTTTGCCCAGGGGTTGCAGGCCCGCCTGGCGCATCCGCTGCCGCAGCAGTTGCCAATGTTCGGCCATTGCCTCCATCTGGCCGATGAAGCCCGGCACGGCCACCCCCTCCACGCAGAGGATGCTGCTCTGGGGCAGCAGGTGCACGTCGAGGTCGGCGTCGGCCGTGGCGGCCACCACCTCCAGGAAGCGGCGGAAGGGCATCTGGCTTTCCAGCCCCATCCGCTGCATCGCGCTGGAGAGGCTGTCGTTCTCCACCAGCTTGTTGTTGTACGCCGACACCAGCCGATCGAAGGGGTTGCGCACGAAGCTGAAGATGAAGTGGCTGCTGCGCCGCTGCAGGGCCTGGGCCGCGCCGATCATCGTCGTTTCGCCGTGGGTTCCCTTGCGCCAGAACGCGTCGGCCGTGGTGCGGTAGCCCTCCTCCGGTGGCTGCTCGAGCAGGCGGGTGAGGGCCGCCTTCACCGAGGAGTTGGCCACTTTCGGCACCCGCCCGTAGATCAGCGGCAGGTTCTGGAACAGGATGAAGTGCTCGCTCACGCGGCCACCAGGGATGGACCGATGGCCAGCTGGTGGCCTTCCAGGCGCTCCAGGGCCAGCCAGGCGCCCTCGCCGTTGTTCTTGTGGCCCTGCCAGATCTCAGGAATGAAGGAGGCCCGGGGGGCCAAGCGGTTCAGCTGGCTGAACACCTGGGGCCAGTCGATGTCGCCCTCATCGATCTGCAGGCCCTCGCCATCTACCCCCGCCGCATCGGCCAGGTGCAGATGGGCGGTGAAGGGCAGGATCCGCTCCAGGAAGCGGGAGAAGGGCTCGCGCAGGTGGTTGCAGGCCAGCTTGGAGTGCGACACGTCGAGGCACACCCGCAGGCCATGCTCGCAGCAGAAGTGCTCGATGCAGTCGGCGTCGACGAATAGGTTGTGATAGCGCTGGCCGCCGAAGTGCCAGGGGAAGGGGGGCATGGTCTGGGGAATGATCTCCACTCCATCGCACTGCAGCTCCGTGAGGCTGGCAGCCAGCCGCTCCAGCAGCGGCTCGCGCTCCTGCTGGCTGAGGTGGCGGTTGGCGGAGAAGCCCCCCACATTGGTCACCAGCAGCACCGGCGCCGGGCAGTTGAAGCGGGAGCGCAGCCGGGCCGAGAGGTCGAGTACCCGCTGCAGTTCGGCCACGGAATGGCGCCGGTAGGCGTCATCGATCGTGCAGAGGTCGAGGGTGTGGTCGCCGGCGAACAGCTCGGGGGCATGCACCACCAGGCCCATCGGCACACGCTCCGGCAGCACCGCGTCGATGTTCACCTCCACGTCCTTGTAGCTGAGGTGGATCTCCACCAGATCGAGGTTGCTCACCCCGCAGAATTGCTTGAGGTCGTGGTAGCGCACCGGTACGCCGAAGGGGTTCGCGAAGCGGTAAGGGCGTGGATGGGCGGCCGGGCGCTTCAGATCCGATTCGAAGAAGAAGTCGCCCTCGGCCTTGGCGCTGCTGAGGCTGCGGCCGATCAGGTCGTCGAGCCGGTAGGGCTGCAGGCCCTGCCCCGGGCTCTGGATGCGCACCATCTCCCGGCTGATCTCCGTGCCGGCGGGGATCGGGCAGGCGGCCACCAGGCTCTTGGCCAGCACCTCCCGGTTCATCAGCTCCCCCTGGCTGAGGCTGCGGGCCGCCTCGCTGCCCATCGACTCCTCCACCGCCCGGATGGCGGCCACCATTGCCGTGAATTCCTCGGGCAGCAGGCTCACCTTGTGGTCGTTGCCCTCCATCCCCCGGTCGACCGTGATGTGCTTCTCGATCACCGCCGCCCCGAGGGCCACCGCGGCGATCGGCACGGCATAGCCGCGCTCATGGCCCGAGTAGCCCACCGGCGCCTCGGCCAGCTCCGCCAGCCGGCGCAGGTAGCGCAGGTTCACGTCCTTGAACGGGGTGGGGTAGGTGGAGTTGCAGTGCAGCAGGGCGAAGGAGGCGCTCTGCTCGCGCAGGTGGCGGATGCCGGCGCTGATCTCCCGCTCGGTGGCCATGCCGGTGGAGGCGATCAGCGGCTTGCCCGTGGCGGCGATGGCGCTGAGCAGGTTGTGGTTGGTGAAATCGGCGGAGGCCACCTTGTAGCCGGCCATGCCCCAGCGCTCCAGCTTGGCCAGGCTGGTGGTGTCCCAGGGGGTGCACAGGGGGATCAGCCCGCGGCTGACCGTGTGGTCGAAACAGCGGAATAGCTCGTCGTCGCTGAGCTGGAAGCGCTCCAGCAGATCCAGGGTGTACTGGGTGCCCAGATCCGACGCCATGTCGTTGCTGTCGCCCGCGTTCACGTACAGCTGCCCCATGTCGCGCATCTGGAACTTGGCGCAGTCGGCGCCGGCGGCCGCAGCCGCATCGATCAGCTGCAGGGCCAGCTCCAGGGAGCCGTTGTGGTTGTTGCCGATCTCGGCGATCAGGAAGGCCGGGGCTCCCTCGCCGATCGCCCGATCCGCGAGCAGCAACTGCCGCTGGCCTCCCCGGGCCACGGCCACCACACGGCCGTGGTCGTCGAGCAGGGGGATCACCTGGATCTTCTGGGAGAACAGGCCCGCCAGGTCGGCGCTGCCGCTGCCTTCAGGGGCGGTGACGCAGTCGGGATTCATGGCGGCCGTCACCGGCCGGCCCAGATCGATCACGTCGGTGGCGGCGATCCAGCGGCGGAAATCGCCGTCGCTGAGCACGCCCTGGAGGATCCCCCCCTCCGACACCACGAAGATCAGCCGGCACTGGTTGGCCGTGATCTTGTTGAGGGCGGTGAGGATCGAGTCTTCGGCGAAGACCACGAACTGGGTGAAATTCCGCTCGATCTGCACCGCTTGCACCTATTGCTTCTCCGCCGTTTCTGGTGGCCGACTCTAGAGCCGGAACCTGGGGGTCACCAGCAGGGCCAGCCGGCGCAGCAGCGCGGGGCGCAGGCGCAGGGCCGCCAGGCGGCGGCCGATGTTGCGGTTGTCGGGCCGCTGCAGCTGGGCCATCTCCAGCAGGCGGGTGGCCTCCTCGAGATCACCGCTCTGGATGGCGATTTCGGCTCCCCGCCGCAGCTGGTTGGTGGAGAGATCGGCCGCGTTCACCACGTAACCCGGCTGGCTGAGCTGCAGCGGCGTCAGGGGATGGGCCTGCAACTGCACCAGGGCTTCCAGCAGGTTGGCGGGTGAGAACGCGGGGTGGTAGCCCACCCAGTACAGCCAGGCCGGATCGGGATCGGCCGCGGCCGCCGCCAGGCTGTCGAGATCCTCGGCTCTGGCCAGGGAGCGCAGCAGGCCCGACCCGGCGAAGAAGGGGGTGCCCAGGTCGTGGCGCAGGCCGAAGTCGTCCATCACCACCGCCCGGCAGCCCAGATCGAGCGCATCGAACAGCGCCGTCGAGGACACGGTGCTGATTAGCTTGCTGCGGCTGAGCAGCTCTGGGAGCGGCGCGTAGCTGAGCTGCAGGTTGGCAGGCGGGCTGCCCAGGCTCTCCTGCAGGGTGTGGCTGATGTGGGTGTCCACCGCATGGAAGGTGGATTCATGGGGGGCCACCCGCGGCTTGATCAGCAGCTCCCACTCCGGTGAGCGGCGCGCCAGCTGGGCGAGGATCCGCACCAGCCGCCGCCGTTCCGCCAGGGCCGCCGGCATGACCACCTGCTCGGCGAACACCATCCGCCGGGGCCGCTCTGCCCCTGGCTCCTGCGGGCGCTGGCGGCCCAGGCCGGTGAGCACCGTGCGCTGGCCCTGAAAGGGGGTGTGGCGCAGCAGCAGCTCCAGGCGGGCCTGGTCGCGGGGGCCGTTCAGGCAGATCAGGTCGTAGCCCAGGCGCCAGGCGATCGCCTCCTCGAAGCGCTCCAGCACCACGCCGTTGAAGCCGCAGAACAGGGGCCGCCGCGGCCGCCGCTGTTGCTCGCGGCTGAGGTGATAGGTGCTGCGGAA
>JBIIXY010000114.1:0-7300 GCA_044347105.1 Prochlorococcaceae cyanobacterium | reverse complement strand
GCATCGCCGATCTGCGCAACGGCAGTGTCCTGCTGGAGCGGCTCAACGGCGACCTGGACGGTCTGCGCCGGATCGAGTGCCACAGCTTCTACTCGGCGATCGATCTGGCCGTGCTGCCGGGCTGGCGCGCCGTGCTGCCCGTGGGGGCTCGCACGATGCTGCCGGTGCTCACCCACCCCCAGCTGCTGCGCGACCGCGCCGCCATCGCCCCATTGGCGCGGGAGTTGCTGCGCGCCTGAGCCCTGATGCCGGGCCCTGTCTAGCGTGAGGCCAGGCAGTGGGGCGCCGCCGGTGATTGGTTGGCTGGAGCTCTCCCTGCTGGTGCGCTGGCTGCTGGGCTGGGCGCTGGGGCTGCGCCTGCCGTTGCTGCCGGCGGGTGTCCCCGCGGGCCCGCCCACCTGCAGCGTGCTGATCCCCGCCCGCAATGAGGCCGCCACCCTGCCGCACCTGCTGGCGGCCCTGGGCCGGCAACGGCTGCGCCCCCTGGAGGTGATCGTGATCGATGACGACTCCAGCGACGGCACCGCCGCCAGCGCCCGTCAGGCCGCCGACAACCTGCCGCTGCGGGTGATTCAGCCCCCGCCCCTGCCGGCGGGCTGGTGTGGCAAGACCTGGGCTCTGCACCAGGGGGTGCGGGCCAGCACCGGGGAGTTGCTGGTGTTTCTCGATGCCGACACCGAGCCAGGGCCGGAGTGTCTGGAGCGGCTGCTGGCGCAGCAGCAGCGCTTGGGCGGCCTGGTGTCGGTGCAGCCTTATCACCGCACCGAGCGGCCCTATGAGCAGCTCTCGGTGCTGTTCAACCTGGTGGGGCTGATGGCGGTGCCGCTGGGGCCCGGCTGTGGCGTGGCCTTCGGGCCGGTGCTGGCCACCAGCCGGGTCGATTACCGGCGCGCTGGCGGCCACGCGGCCGTGGCGGGCAAGGTGGTGGAGGACTGGTTCCTGGCCCATTGCTACGAACGGGCCGGCCTGCCGGTGAGCGCCTTCATCGGTGATGGCCAGATCGCCTACCGCATGTATCCCGGCGGTCTGGGCGATCTGGTGCGCGGCTTCGACAAGAACTTCGCCACCGCCGCCGGCGAGGTGCGCTGGCCCTGGATGCTGGCTGTGCTGCTCTGGCTGTCGGGCCTGTTCTGGGCGGCCTGGTGCCTGCCGGCGGCGCTGCTGGGCTGGCCGCTGATGGGCAGCACGGAGGTGTTGCCCCACGCCCTGGTCTACGGCGCCTATGCCCTGCAGCTGCTGCTGCTCACCCGGCGTGTGGGGCGCTTCAGCTGGATCAATCTGGTGTTTCCCCTGCCGGTGCTGTTCTTTCTGGCGGTGTTCCTGCTGGCGATCCTCAACCTCGAGCGGGGCCGGGTGCGCTGGAAGGGCCGCAGCGTCCGCACCCGGTGATGGCGATCCCTGCGACCCCAGGCTGGCTGGTGCTCAGTTCGGTGGCCTTCTGGCTGCTGGCCTCCCTGCTGGTGGGGAGCCTGGCCAACCGGCTGCCCCAGCGCTGGCTCCAGGGCGCTCCGGTTCCGCTGCGCTGTTCCGGGCCGGGCCTGGGGATCCGCCGCTGGAAGCGCTGGATCCCCGATGCCGGCGGCGCCCTGCCCGGCGGCGTGGCCAAGGCCAGCCTGGTGCGCCGGGATCGCCTGGCCCTGGAGCGGCTGGTGATCGAGACCCGGCGGGCGGAGCTGGTGCACGTTCTGCTCTGGCCGGCGGGTCTGCTCACCGCCCTGTGGCTGCCGGCGGTGGCCGTGCTGGTGAACCTGGGCTTCGCCACCCTGTTCAACCTGCCCTGCGTGCTGCTGCAGCGCTACAACCGGCGCCGGCTGCGGCGCTGCCTGGCGCGGCTGGACAGCCCCACCGTCAGGGGCCGATGAAGGCGGCCTCCAGCTCCAGCTCCACGGCCTGGCCGGGATCGTCGGCATGGCGGGCCAGCACCAGCCGATGGAGGCCCGCCTCCAGCACGAAGCCATCGCGCCCTTCGTCGAAGCAGGCCAGCTGCCGCGCTGGGATCAGTAGGCTCAGCTGCCGTTGCTCGCCGGGCGGCAGCTCCAGCCGCTGGAAGGCCACCAGGCTGCGCGGCGGCCGCTCCATCAGCAGCCCCGGTGGCTCCAGATACACCTGCAGCACCTCCGCAGCGGCCATCGAGCCGGCATTGGTCACCGCCAGCGTCAGCCCCACGCCGGCGGCACGCTTGCCCTGGCCCGGCAACCGGCACACCGGTCCGGCGCGCAGCGCGAAGTGGCTGTAGGAGAGGCCGAAACCGAAGGGCCAGACCGCCCGCTGGCCGTTGCGCTGCAGCCGGCGGTAGCCTTGCCAGAGGTCGTAGGTCACCACCGCTGCCCGTGGTTCAAACGGGGGCAGCTGGCCCGGATCGGCGGGGATCGTGAACGGCAGCCGCCCCGCGGGGGACACGGCGCCGAACAGCACGTCGGCCAGGGCGTGGCCGCCCTGCTCGCCCGGGTACCAGAGCAACAGCAGCCCCGGCACCAGCTGATCCCAGGGCTGGCTGAGGATGGCGCCGCCGCCCATCAGCACCACCACGGTGCGCGGATTGGCGGCGGCCACGGCCCGGATCAGTTGCACCTGGGCGGCGGGCAGCTGCAGATCGGTGCGATCGCCGGCGGCGAAGTCACCCCGCAAGGGCGCCGAGGCGTGGCTGGTGAGCCAGGCGATCAGGCCGGTGAACTGCCGCCATGGCGGCCGCAGCCACGGCCACAGCGGCAATGGCAGCAGCCAGAGCGGCGGCGGGATCTGGGCCAGCACCGGTGCGATGTCGCCGGGATGGATGTGCTCCCCCTCCAGCCGCCAGTCCAGTCCGGCCACCACCACGGCCACGTCGCAGCCGGCGGCCAGGGCGGCGGCTGCGCTGGGGTCGCGGCCGTCGTGGTGGTGGATCGGCAGGTCGGGCCGGGCCTCCCGCAGGCCCTGCAACGGTGTCACCACAGCCCCCGCCGGTGGTCGTGTGTCGGAGGAGCCGCGATCGCCCAGGTTGGCCGCCGCTGCCAGCGGCCCGATCAGCGCCAGTGAGTCCAGATCACCCAGCGGCAGCAGCGGCGGCCCGCCACTTCGCGGCGGCTCGTTGCGCAGCAGCACGATCGCCTGCCGCGCCGCCTCCCGGGCCAGGGCCCGATGCGCGGGGCAGCGGCGCATGGTCCGCGGGTAATGCCCAGCCGGCAACCGCAGTTGCAGCCGCAGCTGGCGCAGGACGGCGTCGTTCAGACGCGCCTCGGCCAGGGCCCCGCAGGCCAGCGCTGCGCCGCTGCGTTCCGGCAGGGTGAGCGGGAAGGGCATCTCCAGGTCCTGACCGGCCCGCAGGGCGGCCAGGCCGTCGCGCAACCCGAAGATGAAGTCGCTCACCACCAGGCCCGTGAAGCCCCAGCGGTGCTTGAGGATGGCGGTGAGCAGTTCGGGGTGTTCGCCGCACCAGATGCCGTTCACCCGGTTGTAGGCACTCATCACCGAGCCGGCGCCGGCCTCCACACAGGCGCGGAACTGGGGCAGGTAGAGCTCATGCAGCACCCGCGGGCTGGCCCGCACATCCACCAGGAAGCGGGAGCTGTCGATCGAGTTGAGTGCGAAATGCTTCACGCAGGCAATCGCATGGCGCTCGATGCCCCGGCAGCAGGCCGCCCCCAGGCCGCCCACGTGCACGGGGTCTTCGCCATAGGTCTCCTGGGCCCGGCCCCAGCCGGGGTGGCGCAGCAGGTTCACGCACACCGCCGCCAGCCAGTTGGCGCCGAAGCTGCGGGCCTCCCGGGCCATGGCCGCGCCGATCCGCTCCTCCAGCTCCGGGTTCCAGCTGGCGCCGCGGGCGATCGGCACGGGAAAGGTGGTGGCGCCGCCCACCAGCACCACCCCTCGGGGGCCATCCACAAACCGGAGACCCTTGAGCCCCAGCCGGGGCACCGCGCCGGCGGGCCAGGGGCGGCGATGGGAGGCATCGCGCAGGGCGATGGCGGCCATGCCCGACCAGAAGGGCGTGGCGCCGCTCAGCAGTGCCAGTTTCTCCCCCTGTGTGAGCCGTTGAAGCAGAGCAACGGCCTCGTCCGGGTCAGGGGGCTGGGGAGATCGCTGCTGCACTGTCCACCACCGCACGGTCCACCACGGCCGAAGCCGGTTCCCGGGGGCCATCCAGTTCCAGCCTGGTGGCGCAGGCACCGGCCGGGCTTGGATGGGGGGATCCGCAGCGGATCGGGATCAGGCACTGGAATGGGTGAAAAACTGCTGCTCACGGCTCTGTTTTCCCGCCCTGGCCGGCCTGCTGAGGCAAGGCCTGGGATGGGCAGGTGACCGCTGGCCTGCTGCTGCTGATTCCGGTGATCTGGCTCAAACCCACCTGATGGCAGGCCCCTTCACCGCGATGCGCCCAGGCCTGTGGTGGGATCGAAGCGCTCCGCCAGCGCCGCCACCGGCGCCATCACCAACAGGGACACGGCGCAGACCAGCCACTGCCCCGCGGCCAGGGGAGCGGTGTCAAAGAAGCGGTTCATCCAGCCCAGCTGGCTGAAGCCCAGCTGAAGCAGCGCCGCCGTGCCGATGCCGGCGAGCAGCACCGGGTTGCGCCGCCACTGCCGCCAGCTCCCCTTGCTTGCCTGGCTGATGCTCAGCAGATACACGATCTGGGCCAGCACCAGCGATTGAATCGCCATCGTGCGGGCCAAAGCCAGGCTGTAACCGTGGGAGCGAGCCCAGAGGAACACGCCGAAGATGAAGCACCAGTAGCAAGCCGAAACCAGCAGCACCTTGCGCACCAGGCCGCGGTTGAGCAGGGGCTGGGCCGTTGGCCGTGGCGGTTGGTCCATCAGGCCGGGCGGGCGCGGCTCGAAGGCCAGGGGCACCGACAGGCTGAGCGAGCACACCATGTTCAGCCAGAGCACCTGCAGGGCGGTGACCGGCAGCTCCAGCCCCAGCACGGCCCCCAGCAGGATGGTCATCGAGGCGCCGCCATTCACCGGCAGCACGAAGGCCAGGGCCTTGTGCAGGTTGAGGTACACCGCCCGGCCCTCCTCCACGGCCGCCTCGATCGTGGCGAAGTTGTCGTCGGTGAGCAGCATGTCGGCCGCTTCGCGGGCCACCTCCGTGCCGCCCCGGCCCATGGCGATGCCGATGTCGGCCTGCTTGAGGGCCGGCGCGTCATTGACGCCGTCGCCGGTCATCGCCACCACCTCGCCCCGGGCCTGCAGGGCCCGCACCAGGGCCAGCTTCTGGGCCGGGGCCACCCGGGCGAACACGTCGGTGTCGCTGGCGATCGCCGCCAGCTCGGCCTCCGAGCGGTTCTCCAGTTCGCTGCCCCGCAGGGCCCGCACGGCGCCGCCCCCTCCCATGCCCAGCTGGCGGGCGATGGCGCGGGCCGTGGCCAGGTGGTCGCCGGTGATCATCTTCACCCGGATCCCCGCCTGGCGGCAGGCGGCCACCGCGGCCAGGGCCTCGGGCCGGGGCGGATCGAGCATCCCCTGCAGCCCCAGAAAATCGAGGTTGTCGGCGAGATGGTGCGGCTCCAGCACGGCCTGGCTGGGTTCGGCAGTGCCGATGGCGAAGGCCAGCACCCGCTCCCCCTCCCCGGCCATCGCCGCCACGGCCGCTTCGATGGCGCTGCGGTCGAGGGGTTCGCGGCCGCCATCGGCCCGCAGCTGATGGCGGCAACGGGCCAGCACCGCCTCCACCGATCCCTTCATCAGGATCCGCTGGCTGCCGTGCAGCGTGGCCATGAACTGCTGCTCGGAGGCGAAGGGGATCGCATCCCGCCGCGGGTGCTGGTCGAGGGCCTGGTTCCGGTCGAGGCCCAGGCTCTGGGCCGACTGCAGCAGGGCGGTCTCGGTGGGATCTCCCACCAGGCCTTCCCGCTGGCTGGGGCGGGCGTCGTTGCAGAGCAGCCCCGCCAGCAGGGTTTCGCGCAGGGCCAGATTGCGGCTGAGGGGATCGCCGCCTTTCCCTCCGTCCTCGCCGTCGGGCCAGAGCCGCTCCAGGCTCAGCAGCTCGCCGCCGGCGTGGATGTGCTGCACGGTCATCCGGTTCTGGGTGAGGGTGCCGGTCTTGTCGGAGCAGATCACCGTGGTGCTGCCCAGCGCCTCCACCGCCGGCAGCTTGCGGATGATGGCGTTGCGACGGGCCATGCGCTTCACGCCGATCGCCAGGGTGATCGTGACGATTGCGGGCAGCTCCTCCGGAATCGCCCCCACCGCCAGGGCCACGGCGCCGTCGAACATCTCGGCGGCATCGCGGCCGCGGGCCAGACCCACCAGGAAGGTGAGGCCGGCCAGCAGCAGCACCAGGCGCAGCAGGGTGTGGCTGAAGCCCCTGAACTTGCGGGTGAGAGGGGTGCTCAGCTGGCGCTGTTCGCTCATCGAGCGGGAGATGGAGCCCACCTCGGTGGCGCCGCCGGTGGCCACCACCAGCCCCCGTGCCTGCCCAGCGGTGACCAGGCTGCCGGCGTAGGCCATGCCCAGCCGCTCCGCCAGCGGTGCGCCGCTCTCCACGGCCGTGGTGCCCTTGTGCACCGGCAGTGATTCACCGGTGAGGGCCGATTCGTCCACGCTGAAGCTGCGGCAGTCCAGCAGGCGCAGGTCGGCCGGCACCTTGTTGCCCGCCTCCAGCAGCACCACGTCGCCCGGCACCAGCTCCTGGGAATCCAGCCGCCGGGGCCGGCCGTCGCGCAGCACCTCCACCTCGGTGCGCACGCTGCGCGCCAGGGCGGCGATGGCCGTCTCGGCCTTGCTTTCCTGGACGTCACCGATCACGGCGTTGATCACGGTCACGCTCCAGATCACCCAGGCGTCGTGGGCCTTGCCGATCAGCACCTTCACCAGGCCCACGGCCAGCAGGGTGTAGAGCAGCGGGTCGTGGAACTGGTGCAGGAAACGCAGCCAGGCGGGCTTGCCGCGCTGCTCGGGCAGGCTGTTGGGCCCCCACTGGCGCAGCCGCCGTCCGGCCTCGCCGGCGCTCAGCCCCTGCTCCCCCTGGCTGCCGAGCAGAGCCAGCACGTCAGCAGCGGGCCGGGCATGGGGGGCATCCATCGGGAACGGGACGGACGGGGCAGGGTCAAGTCTGGGTGGGGCTGTCCTGGTCGGGCGGGCCGGATACGGAGTACTGCACCCGCTGCGGGAAGGGGATTTCGATGCCCTCCTGGCGGAAGGTCTGCCACACGGCCGTGTTCACCGCGCTGCAGATGCTGATGTTGTTCATCGGATTGGCGATCCAGAAGCGCAGGGCGTACTGGATTGCCGAGTCGCCGTAGCTGAGCACCAGAGCCCGGGGGGCCGGCTCGGCCAGCACCCCCGGCACGCCGCTGGCCGTGGCCTCCAGCAGGGCCACC
>JBIIXY010000027.1:0-22817 GCA_044347105.1 Prochlorococcaceae cyanobacterium | reverse complement strand
GAGCGGGGAAAGATCGGATCGAGCAGCAGGAACGCCGCCACGGCCTTGGGTTCGATCGCCTGCTGGCGCGACTGGCGGAACATCTGGTACGCCCCGGCACTGCGCAACAGGGAGATCCACTGCAGCTCGTCCAGCACGCCACCCACCTCGTCGGGGGAGGGCAGCAGCAGGAAATACTTCACATCGAGGATGCGGGTTGTCTTGTCGGCCCGCTCCAGCAGGCGCCCGAGGCGGCTGAACTGCCAGGAGAGATCGCGGCTGAGGGTGGCGTCGGTGATGCCATAGAACAGTTGACAGGCTCGGCGGATGTCCCGCAGCTGCTCCTGGGGCGGTTGCTTCCAGAAGTTGTCGTCTTCAACGAGCGTCCAGTAGATGTCGTTGAGGTGTTCCCACATTTCGGTGGTGATCACCTCGCGGATCTGGCGCGCGTTCTCGCGGGCAATGCTCAGGCAGTTGAAAATGCTGCTGGGGTTGTCTTCGGCCCGCACCAGAAACTCCACCACGTCATCGGGGGAACCCTGGGGGTAGAGCGAATCGAACAGTTCGCGATCCCCACTGGCATCGATCAATGGCAGCCAGGGCTCGGCGCTGCCGGGCGGGCAGTCCAGGGCCATGGCCTCACTCACTTCCACGAAGCGGGAAATGTTCTCGGCCCGCTCCACGTAGCGGTTGATCCAATAGAGCGAGTCGGCGACGCGGCTCAGCATGGCAGGGCCTCCGGTGTTTCGGACACGATCCAGGTGTCCTTGCAGCCGCCGCCCTGGGAGGAGTTCACCACCAGGGAGCCCCGGCGCAGGGCCACGCGGGTGAGACCACCCGGGCTCACCCAGGCCCCCTTGCCCCGCAGCACGTAGGGGCGCAGATCCACATGGCAGGGGAACAGTTCACCTTCGCTCAGGGAGGGCACGGTGGAGAGTTCCAGGGTGGGTTGGGCGATGTAATTGCGGGGGTTGGCCTGGATCTTTTCCGCAAAATCGCTGATCTCCTCCGCACTGGCATGGGGGCCGATCAACATGCCGTAGCCCCCCGCTTCGGCCACCGATTTCACCACCAGTTCACCGAGATGGGCGAGCACATAGGCCTGATCGTCGGGCCTGGAGCAGATGTAGGTGGGCACGTTCTCGATGATCGGCTCTTCGCCCAGGTAGTAGCGGATCATCTCCGGCACGTAGGCGTAGATCAGCTTGTCGTCGGCCACGCCGGTGCCTGGAGCGTTGGCAATCGCCACCCGGCCGGCGCGGTAGGCCCGCATCAGACCCGCCACCCCCAGCATCGAGTCGCTGCGGAACATCTCCGGATCGAGGAAGTCGTCGTCGATGCGGCGGTAGATCACATCCACCTGCTCCAGTCCGCCGGTGCTGCGCATCCACACGCGATCGTCCTGGCAAACCAGATCGCGACCTTCCACCAACTGGATGCCCATCTGCTGGGCCAGGTAGCTGTGCTCGAAGTAGGCGCTGTTGTACACCCCGGGGGTGAGCAGCACCACCTTGGGCGTTTCCGTCCAGGGGGCCAGCTCCCGCAGGGTCTGCAGCAGGTGGGAGGGGTAGTCGTCGATCGGCTGCACCGTGCGCCCCGCAAACAGGCTGGGGAACATGCGCTTCATCACCCGCCGGTTCTCGAGGAAGTAAGCCACACCGGAGGGACAGCGCAGGTTGTCCTCCAGCACCCGCCAGGTGCCCTCGCCGTCGCGCACCAGATCGAGGCCGGAGATGTGGCACCAGCGCTCCAGCGGTGGCTTGAATCCCTGCATCTGCGGCCGCCAGCCCTGGGAGCTCTCCACGTCGGCCCGGGGGATCATGTTGTCGTTGAGGATGCGCTGGGCGCCGTAGACATCGGCCAGAAACTGATCAATCGCCTCCAATCGCTGGATCAGGCCCCGCTCCAGCCGCAACCAGTCGCTGGTGCTGATCAGCCGGGGCAGGGGGTCGAAGGGCAGGATCCGCTCTGCCCCCCGCTGGTCGGAGCCGTTGAGGCGGAAGGTGGCACCGAGCCGCTTGAGCAGCACCCCGGCTGCGGCGTGGTTGCGGTTGAGTTCGTCCAGCCCCAGCCTGCCGAGGGACGAGAGCAGGGGACGCAGGGCGAGGCGCGGCTGGTCGTTGGCGCTGAAGTACTCGTCGTAGCCGCGGTTGGGGGTGTAGTCCGTGAACATGCCTGTGGCCTGCTGGAGCGGCTGGCGAATCATCCGGAAGCGGAGCGGCCCTCCAGGTATGGGTTGCTACGGAAGCTGCCATTGCTCGCCGGCGATTGTGGACCCGTGAGCCTGAACGATTGAGGTTTTCCGTTGTGCAGCCCTCATCGTTTCTGCCCGTACCCGAGCCTCCGCCGCTGCCCCCTCCGCCTCCGTTCGAGGCGGCCATCATTCTCACTGCGTCTGATCCGCCCAGCGATCCCGCAGCATCCACCGGCCAGGATGTGCGCCGCTTCCCCCGGCAGCAGGCATCCCCATGCCGGCCGCTGAAGGTGCTGCTGCCAGCGGCCAGCTGTTTCAGTGCCGACATCCTCGACATCAGCCTGGGCGGTGTCTGCTTGCTGATCACCCATCACCAGGAGCTCAGGATCGGCCAGGACGTGACCCTCGGCTTCAGTGCCCACCGCCTGCCCGAGGTGCTGCAATCCCGCGGCTTGGTGCAGGCACGGTTGCGTTGGTATGTGCGCTCCCGATCGGTCACCACCATGGGGGTGGGATTTGATGTTCCACTGCCGGAGTTGCCCGAGTTGCTTTAGAGCAGGACGTAGAGCTGGGCCATCGGCAGCACCGTGGCCGGCTCGCAGGTGAGCAGTTCGCCATCGGCGAACACCTCGTAGGTCTGGGGATCCACCTCCACCTTCGGCAGGGCGGTGTTGTTTTTCATGGCGGCTTTGCCGATGCCGCCGCGGGTGTCCACCACCGGCACGCAGGGGCGCTGCAGGCCCAGCTTGCGGGGCACATCGGCATCAAGGGCCGCCTGGCTCACGAAGGTGAGGCAGCTGGGGGCCAGGGCCTTGCCGTAGGTGGCGAACATCGGCCGGCCATGCACCGGCCCGGGGGTGGGAATCGAGGCGTTGGCATCCCCCATCTGGGCCCACACGATCGAGCCGCCCTTGATCACCAGTTCCGGTTTCACCCCGAAGAAACCCGGCTTCCACAGCACCAGATCCGCCAGCTTGCCCACCTCCACCGAGCCGATCTGGGAATCGAGCCCGTGGGCGATCGCCGGGTTGATCGTGGTCTTGGCGATGTAGCGCTTGAGGCGGGTGTTGTCGTTGCGTCCTCCGCAGGCAGCGGCATCCTCAGCCAGGGCTCCGCGCTGCACCTTCATCTTGTGGGCGGTCTGGAAGGTGCGGGTGATCACTTCGCCCACCCGGCCCATGGCCTGCGAATCGCTGGCGATGATCGAGAAGGCGCCCAGGTCGTGAAGGATGTCTTCGGCGGCGATCGTTTCGCGGCGGATGCGCGACTCGGCGAAGGCCACATCCTCCGGGATCCTGGGATCGAGGTGGTGGCACACCATCAGCATGTCGAGGTGCTCCTCGAGCGTGTTCACCGTGTAGGGGCGGGTGGGGTTGGTGCTGCTGGGCAGCACGTTGGCCTCACCACAGATCTTGATGATGTCGGGGGCGTGGCCGCCGCCGGCCCCCTCGGTGTGGAAGGTGTGGATGGTGCGGCCGCCGATGGCGCGGATCGTGTCTTCCACGAAGCCCGCTTCGTTGAGCGTGTCGGAGTGGATGCACACCTGCACGTCGAGCTGGTCGGCCACCGTGAGGCAGCAGTCGATCGCCGCCGGTGTGGTGCCCCAGTCTTCGTGGAGCTTGAGGCCGCAGGCGCCGGCCCGCACCTGCTCCTCGATCGCCTCGGGGGTGGAGGCGTTGCCCTTGCCGTAGAAGCCGAGGTTCACCGGCAGCCCCTCGGCTGCCTGGAGCATCCGGCTGATATGGAAGGCGCCCGGGGTGCAGGTGGTGGCGTTGGTGCCCGTGGCGGGGCCGGTGCCGCCGCCCAGCAGGGTGGTGACGCCACTGGCCAGGGCGGTTTCGATCTGCTGGGGGCAGATGAAGTGCACGTGGGTGTCGATCGAGCCCGCCGTCAGGATGTGGCCCTCGCCGGCGATCGCCTCGGTGCCGGGCCCCACCACGATGGTGACTCCGGCCTGGGTGTCGGGGTTGCCCGCCTTGCCGATGGCGCAGATGCGGCCGTCGCGCAGGCCGATGTCGGCTTTCACGATCCCCCACCAGTCGAGGATCAGGGCGTTGGTGATCACCGTGTCCACCGCGCCGCCGGCCCGGGTGGTCTGGGCCTGGCCCATGCCGTCGCGGATCACCTTGCCGCCGCCGAATTTCACCTCGTCGCCGTAGACGGTGAAATCCTTCTCCACTTCCAGGATCAGCTCGGTGTCGGCCAGCCGCAGACGATCCCCGGTGGTGGGGCCGTAGGTCTCGGCGTAGGCGCGGCGGGAGATGCGGTAGGGCATGGGGATGGCCGGGTGGGGGGTCTGCGCTGGAAACGTCGCGTTAATCCAGGGGGCCGTTCACCAGGCCGTTGAAGCCGAACACACGGCGCTCGCCAGCGAACGGCACCAGATTCACGTCGCGGCTGTCGCCGGGCTCGAAGCGGATCGCGGTGCCGGCAGGGATGTCGAGCCGTTGGCCGCGGGCGGCGTCGCGATCGAACCTGAGGGCGCTGTTGGCCTCGTGGAAGTGGAAGTGGGAGCCCACCTGCACAGGCCGGTCGGCGGTGTTGGCCACTGTGATCGTGGTCACGGGGCGGCCGGCATTGAGCTCGAGTTCACCGGGCTCGGGGATCAGTTCGCCGGGAATCAGGGGGGGCATCGCCAATGGAGTGGGAGGTGGTGGGCTCAGCGGATCGGGTCGTGCAGGGTCACGAGCTTGGTCCCATCGGGGAACATCGCCTCGATCTGCACCTCGTGGATCAGCTCCGGCACCCCCTCCATCACCTGGTCACGGCTGAGCCAGGTGCTGCCCTCAGCCATCAGCGCGGCCACGCTCTTGCCGTCGCGGGCGCCTTCCAGCACCTGGAAGCTGAGCCAGGCCACCGCCTCGGGGTGATTCAGTTTGAGGCCGCGGTTGAGCCGCCGCTCCGCCAGCAGGGCGGCGGTCACGATCAGCAGCTTGTCCTTTTCCTGGGGGGTGAGATGCATGAATCGCGCTGCACCCCCCAACTGTGGCAGCAATCCCCATGGCCGGCTTGTTCAGATCGAACCGCGCACTGGCTGCAGAGGTTGTTCCTGAAACGGCCAGACCCGGGGTATCGGTGGGCTGGGGTACCCACCGGCCTGGCGGATGGCGGCCCAGATGCGGGTGAACCAGAAACGGGCCGCCTGGCTGGAGTCACCCCGGTAGCGGGCGATCAGGCCGCACGCCAGCGGCCCGCAGGTCATGGTGCCAGCCAGATCCTCCCGGCTGCGGCGTGCCTGCTCCAGCACCGCCCCGCAGGCCGCAGACCCCAGGCTGCAGGGCGCCACCCACACCAGGCTGCCGAACACCGGCTGGCCCGCCATCCCGTGCTCTCCCTGCAGGGTGGCGCCATCCAGGCTGATGGCATCGGCCAGTTCCCAGCGGTCGCCCGTGCCCACCTTCCGACGGATCTCCAGCCGCGATCGCCAGCAACCCTCCCCCAGATCCTCCCCCGCGGCACTGCGGCCCAGGCGCACCACATCGCTGGCCAGAAAGCCTGCGCCCTCGGCCAGCTGCACCGTGAGCCGCTGCTCCAGCAGGGCACCGCCATACAGCACCAACTCCTGGGGCATCCACTCCAGCCAGCTCTCCTCCTCCAGCGTGAAGCGGAGCTCCTGGCTCGCCCAGCGCCCGCCGGGCTGGCTGCGGAAGCGCCCCACCGAGCCATACACCTTCTGGGCGGCCACGCTGGTGAGCAGGGCCCGGGCCTGCTGGCGGCTGCGCACCGCCAGCTCCAGCCGGTCGCCACCCACCAGCCCCCCTGCCGTGTGCAGCAAGGGCAGTTCCAGAAAGCCGTCGCCGTGGTGGCTGGCCCGCTGCCATTTCAGTGGGGCGCTGGCCCCCCCCTGGTGCCGCACCCGCAGATCGCCATCGCTGCGCTCGAGCTCCAGCCAGGCCCTGGCCTGCCAGCCCGATCCTGCCTCCAACGGCGAAGCCCCCATTTGCGCGATCCAGCACCGTTCCTAGGGTGACGCCTGCGTGGGGGCGTCACCATGGGCCAGGGGCTGACATGCAGGTCACGGCCGCTGGCGCTGGCCTTCGCCCTGGCCGCCTTGGTGCTGGCGGCCATGCCTGCACCGGCGGCCCAGCGGATCACGGTGCGGCTGGAGGAGCTGGAGCGCTCCGTGTCGGTGGCCTCTCTGGCGCGCTTTGCCCGCGATGGGCAGGCCGACGCCGACCTCAAACGAACGCTCGACCGCCTCACGCCCGAGCAGCGCCAGAGTCTGCGCACAGCCCTGGCCCAGCGGGCGCCCGTCACGGTGGTGATGGTGGCCAATTTCCTCGCCACCGACCTGGGCCAACGCATCCTGCAGCAGCTGGTGAAGGTGCTGGACCAGCCCCCCGAAGAGGCCGCGCCCGCCGTGTCGTCGGCCCTGATCCTGGCGGCGGCCCGGGCAGGCGAGGGCGGACCGCGCCTGATCGACGTGCTGGAGACCTATCCCCTCGCGGACCTGCGGGTGAACGGGGTCGCGGTTCTCTCCCTGGTGGATCAGCTGAGCCATCACCTGAACCTCGACAACAGCCTGTTCGCTGACCTCGAGGGCCTGGGGACGCAGCCCGCCATTCCAGGCCCCAGCCTGGCGGGGCTGGCCGTGGCGGGTCGGCGCCCCTTCAGCCGGGAGCCCTTCACCTTCGCCACGGGCAGTGGCGCCCCGATCCAGGCCCTGGTTCTGCTGCCCGCAGGTTCAGGGCCCTTCCCGCTGGTGGTGCTGGCTCCTGGCCTGAACACCGCGTTCAACTCCCTGCTCTATGTGGGCGAGCACCTGGCCTCCCATGGTTATGCGGTGGCCGCCCTCGACTTCCCCTACACCAGCGGCGCTGCGATCAAGGCGGCGATCCAGGGCACCGGGGCCATCCCCCCTGCCAATGCCTGGACCGGCCAGCCCCAGACCGTGAGCGCGCTGATCGATCAGGTAGAGCGGCGCTGGGGGGAGCGCGTGGATACCAACACGGTGGGGGTGCTGGGCCAGTCGCTCGGGGGCTTCACCACGGTGGCCCTGGCCGGCGCCCCCCTTGACTGGGCCTACCTGCGGCAGCACTGCAGGGCCCTGGCCGACCCCCGCCAGGTGGTGGTGAACCCGGCGGTGATCTGGCAGTGCCAGGCTCCGGGCCAGGTGGTGGAACGGCGCAATTTCCGTGATCCGCGGGTGCGCGCGGCGGTGGCTGTGAATCCGGTCACCAGCCCGATCTTCAGCCCCGCATCGATGGCTGAACTGGCTGTGCCCCTGCTGGTGATCGCCGGCAGCCACGATCTGTTCGCTCCGCCAGTGTCCCAGCAGCTGGTGCCCTACGCGGCGATCCGCCAGGCGGATTCGTTGCTGGTGCTGCAGCGCAATGGCACCCACCTGTCCTTCCTCAATGGTGATGCCCCATTGCCGGCATTTCTGATCGGCCCGGACCGCCCCCTGGCCCAGCAGGACCTGCGCGCTCTGAGCCTGGCGTACTTTGACCGCCACCTGCGCCAGGGGCGGCCGGCCACCCTGTCCGTGCTGCCGGCCCACCAGGATGGCGGGGTGACGATGGGCAGGGACCCCTTGCCCCTGCTGCTCCGTCCCCGGCTGAGCGCCCAGCAGCTCAACGGGCTGCTGCCAGGCCTGAGCGCCACTCCCTAGTCCCCACACCCTGATGAACCATTGCCGTGGCTGACGACAGTCCTGCAGCGCTGATGCTCACGCGCCGCCTGGCCGTCAGGCCGGATGGGCCGGTCGAGCACTGGTGCCTGCCGCTGCAGGCCCATGAGCGCAGCCAGCTGCGCGGGCGCCGCGTCTGCCGTGGTGGCCAGGCGGTGCTGTTGCAGCTCCCCCGCCAGGAGCCCCTGCGTCCGGGCGAGTGGCTGCTGCCGGCGCCGGCCGCGCAGCCGCCGGCGCCGGCCGCGCAGCCGCCGGTGGCGGTGGCGGTGGCGGTGGAGGTGCTTGCGGCCGAGGAGCCTGTGCTGGAGATCCGCGCCAGCGACGGCCTGGCCCTGCTGCAGGCGGCCTACCACCTGGGCAACCGCCACGTGGCCATGGAGATCCACGCCGATCGGCTGCTGCTGCTCGACGACAGCGTGCTGGCCGACCTGCTGCTGCGTCGTGGCCTGGCGGTGCGGCGGCTGCGGGCGCCGTTCCTCCCCGAAGCCGGGGCCTACGAGGGCCACCCTCACCCCCAGGGCCATGGCCATGCCCACGACGATGGCGCCTGAGCCGGTTCCACCTGGCGCTGCGGCGCGGCTGCGGTTGCTGCAGCTGGTGAGCCCCGCGCTGCCGGTGGGGGCCTTCAGTTATTCCGAGGGGCTGGAGGTGCTGGTGCAGGAGGGCCGCCTGCGCGATGCCGGCGCCCTGCTCGCCTGGTTGCGCGCCGAACTGGAGCGGGGCACCCTCACGCTCGAGACCGCCGCCCTCGCCGAGCTGGGTCAGGCCCTCGGCGACTGGCGCCAGGGCGGCGGCCCGGCCTGCGCCGCGTGCGAGCTCGACGGCTGGCTGCTGGCCCTGCGGGAAGCCCCGGAAGTGCGCGCCCAGCAGCGCCAGATGGGCGCCTCGCTGCTCCAGCTGCTGGCCGATCTGGGCTGGCCCTTGCCGCTGCCGCAGCCCGGGGGAGCCACACCGCCAACCCTGGCCTGGCCGGCGGCCTTCGCCTGGGCGGGCGTGTGTCTGCAGATCGGCTCCCCCGAGCTGGAGGAGGCCTACCTCTACGGCTGGACGGCCAACCAGATCAGTGCCGCCGTGCGCCTGGTGCCCCTGGGGGCCACCGAGGGCCAGCGGCTGCAGCTGCAGCTGGCCCCCCTGATCGCCGAGCGGGCCTCCGTGCTGGCGGCGGCCGATCCCCGCCAGCTCTGGAGCGGCGGCGTGGGCGCCGGCCTGGCCCAGTTGCGCCATGCTGAGCTCTACTCCCGGTTGTTCAGGAGCTGAGCGGGGCGATGAGCAAGCTGCGCGTGGGCGTAGCCGGGCCCGTGGGCTCGGGCAAGACCGCCCTGGTGGAGGCCCTCTGCCGTCGGCTGCGCGACCGGCTGCAGCTGGCGGTGGTCACCAACGACATCTACACCCAGGAAGACGCCCAGTTCCTCACCCGTGCCGGCGCCCTGGAACCCGAGCGCATCCGCGGCGTGGAAACGGGGGGCTGTCCCCACACCGCCATCCGCGAAGACTGCTCGATCAACCGGGCGGCGGTGGCCGAGCTGGAGGCGGCCTTCCCCGATCTGGATCTGGTGCTGGTGGAGAGCGGCGGCGACAACCTGGCCGCCAGCTTCAGCCCCGAGCTGGTGGATCTCTGCATCTACGTGATCGATGTGGCCGCCGGCGACAAGATTCCCCGCAAGGGCGGCCCCGGCATCACCCGCTCCGACCTGCTGGTGATCAACAAGATCGATCTGGCGCCGATGGTGGGGGCCAGCCTGGCGGTGATGGAGGCCGATACCGAGCGCATGCGCAGTGGCCGGCCCTGGTGTTTCACCAACATCCGCGACAACCAGGGATTGGATCGGGTGGAGGAATTTCTGTTGCAACAGCTACCGAATTAGCCTTTGCTTCTGGGCTCAAGCGGTGTCCCCTGGACTGCCAGCCAGGAAACGGTTGCTGTTGCTACATGCGGGCGACGTGTTGCTGAATACGTTCGCAATCACCGCTGAGATGCAGCGGATCTTTCAGCGGTTCATCCGTAGGAGCTTTCATGAATCCCTCCTTTCTGCGCACCGTGTTGACGCAGTCATCGCCTCTGCGGGTTGTGGCGGGGACCACGGCCCTGGCGATGTCGTTCTCCCTGGTGGCCTGTGGCGGCGGCGGCGAACAGGCCTCCGGTGATTTTGACGGTGAAGTGAAGGTGGGGATCCTTCACAGCCGTTCCGGCACCATGGCCATCTCCGAGAACACGGTGGCCGAAGCCGAGCTGATGGCGATCGATGAAATCAACGCCAAGGGCGGCATCACCATCGATGGCAAGAAGCTCAAGATCGTGCCCGTCGAGGAAGACGGGGCCTCTGACTGGCCCACCTTCGCTGAAAAAGCGAAGAAACTGATCGATCAGGATCAGGTGGCTGTGGTGTTCGGTGGCTGGACCTCCGCCAGCCGCAAGGCGATGCTGCCGGTGTTCGAGGCCAAGGATCACTTCCTCTACTACCCCATCCAGTACGAGGGGCAGGAGTGCTCCAAGAACATCTTCTACAGCGGTGCCACCCCCAACCAGCAGGCGGAGCCCGCTGTGGAGTGGCTGTTGAAGAACAAGGGCAAGGACTTCTTCCTGGTGGGCTCGGATTACGTGTATCCGCGCACCGCCAACACGATCATGAAGGAGCAGCTCAAGGCCCAGGGCGGCAAGGTGGTGGGTGAGGACTACCTGCCCCTCGGCAACACTGAGGTAGCGCCGATCATCGCCAAGATCAAGCAGGCCCTGCCCAATGGCGGTGTGATCGTCAACACCCTCAATGGCGACAGCAATGTGGCCTTCTTCAAGCAGCTCAAGGCCGCCGGCATCACCCCCGCCAACGGCTACTCGATCATGAGTTTCTCGATCGCCGAGGAGGAAGTGGCGGCGATCGGCCCTGAATACCTCGAAGGCACCTACGCCGCCTGGAACTTCTTCCAGTCGCTGGATACCCCTGAGTCGAAGAAGTTCACCGAGGCCTTCAAGGCCAAGTACGGCGACAACCGTGTGACCAACGACCCGGCAGAGGCCGCCTACATGATGGTGTATCTCTGGGCCCAGGCTGCAGAGAAGGCCAACAGCGTCGATGACAACGAGGTGCGCAAGGCTCTGATCGGCGTGAGCTTTGACGCTCCCGAAGGCAAGGTCACCGTGCAGCCCAACCACCACGTTGAGAAGCGCGTGCTGATCGGCGAGGTGCAGAAGGACGGCATGTTCAAGATCCTCGAGGACAAGGGCTTCGTGAAGCCCGTCGCCTGGAACCAGTTCGTGCCCGAAACCAAGGGCTACACCTGCGACTGGACCCGCACCGACGTGCCCGATCCCGGCAAGTTCAAGATGTGAGCCGGCTGCCCGGATGGAGCGGCGGGGGGGTGTGCCCTCCCGCCCCCCGTCTGCTGAAAGCCGCCCCTCCAGCTCACCCCAGGAGGTGTCGGGCTGCATGGGGCGGCTTTTGTGTTGGCTCTCCTGTCACGAGCCTTTGTTCTCCTTTGCAGTGCCCTCACGGGGCTCCATGGATCTCCTTTACGACACTCTCTTCAACGGTCTGGCCATCGGCTCGGTGCTGGTGCTGGCCGCCCTTGGCCTGGCCGTTGTCTTCGGCCTGATGGGCGTGATCAACATGGCCCACGGCGAATTGATGATGATCGGGGCCTACACCACCTTTGTGGTGCAGAACCTGTTCAAGGATGGACCCCTCCAAGCCCTCTTCCCGCTCTATATCCTGATTGCGATTCCAGCGGCTTTTCTGGTGAGCGGCCTGTTCGGCCTGCTGCTGGAGAAAACGGTGATCCGCCGCCTCTACGGCCGGCCTCTGGAGACCTTGCTGGCCACCTGGGGGGTGAGCCTGATCCTGCAGCAGTTCGTGCGCTCGGTGAGCAGCGCCTTTGCCCTCGGGTTGATCCTGGCGGTGGCCGTGGGTTTGCTGCTGCCGCGCTTCACCCCTCAGCGCTGGTGGCAGCGGCGCTGGACGCCCCTGCTGGCCGTGGGCTCCTGGCTGGTCGCCGGTGTGCTGGGCATTGCCGCAGCCCTTTCGCTCTCGGGCGTCCGGAGTCTGCGCCAGCCCTGGTTCAGCGCCCGCAACATCGACGTCATCGCTCCCCAGTGGCTGCGCGGCTCGATTGAGGTGGGCGGCATCACCATGCCCACCGCCCGCCTGTTCATCGTGGCGCTCACTGTGGTGGCCCTGGTGCTGGTCACCTGGTTCCTGCAGAAGAGCGCCTGGGGTATCCGCATCCGGGCCGTCACCCAGAACCGCTCGATGAGCAACTGCCTGGGCATTCCCACGGACAAAGTCGACGCCCTCACCTTTCTGGTGGGCTCGGGTCTGGCCGGCGTGGCCGGCGTGGCCGTGAGTCTGCTCGGCTCGGTGGGGCCCAACCTCGGCGGCAACTACATCGTGGATTGCTTCATGGTGGTGGTGCTCGGTGGTGTGGGCAAGCTGCTCGGCACCGTGGTGGCTGCCCTCGGCATCGGCATCCTCAGTTATGTGATCGGTTCGGGCTCGCTGCTGCTGGTGTGGCCGGCGATGCCCAGCGGCCTCAATGAGCTGGTCACCTTCTTTGCCACCACCTCGATGGCCAAGGTGCTGGTGTTTGCCCTGATCGTGGTGTTTCTGCAGTACAGGCCCGCCGGCCTGTTCCCGCAGAAGGGCCGCATGGTGGAGGCCTGACCCATGGAGCGTTCTCACGTGGCCCGTCCCGGTTGGCAGCGCTGGCTGATCTGGGCGGTGATTGTGGTGCTGGCGGTGGTGCTGCCGGTTCTGTTGCCTCCCTTCCGTCTCAACCTGCTCGGTCGTTTTCTGGCCCTGGGAATCGCAGCCCTGGGCATCGATCTGATCTGGGGATTCACCGGCATGCTCAGCCTTGGGCAGGGCATCTTCTTCTCCCTCGGTGGCTATGCCGTTGGCATGCATCTGCAGTTGCTGGCGCTGGAGCCCGGCAAGCTGCCCGAATTCTTCGGCCTCTATGGCGTGCAGGCCCTGCCGGCCTTCTGGCAGCCCTTCAATTCCGCTTTGTTCACCTTCTTCGCCATCTGGGTGATTCCGGCGTTGGTGGCCGGCGTGCTCGGCTACCTGGTGTTCCGCAACCGCATCAAGGGGGTGTACTTCTCGATCCTCACCCAGGCGGCCCTGCTGGTGTTCTTCAACTTCTTCAACGGCCAGCAGAAGCTGATCAACGGCACCAACGGCCTCAAGACCGACACCGCCCGCATCTTCGGTGAACTGGTGGGCAGTGATGGGATGCAGCGGAATCTGTTCTGGCTCACCATGCTGCTGGTGATCGGGGCCTGGTTTCTCTGCCGCTGGCTCACCCGCGGCCGCTTTGGCGATGCCCTGATCGCCATCCGCGACGACGAACCCCGGCTGCGCTTCACCGGCTACAACCCCACCGCCTACAAGACCGTGGTGTTCGCCGTTGCCGGGGCCCTGGCCGGCATCAGCGGCGCCCTCTACACCGTGCAGTCGGGCATCGTGTCGCCCCAGTACATGGCGGTGCCCTTCTCGATCGAGATGGTGATCTGGGTGGCGGTGGGCGGCCGCGGCACCCTGATCGGCGCGGTGATCGGCGCGGTGCTGATCAACTACGCCAAGAGTCTGGTGAGTGAGGCCCTGCCGGAAACCTGGCTGTTCATTCAGGGCGGCCTGTTCCTGCTGGTGGTGACGGCCCTGCCGGATGGCCTGGTGGGCTGGTGGCGCAATGGCGGTCCGGGCCGCATCCAGGCGATGGTGGGCTGGCCGCCGCTGGCGCCCACCTACCCGGAGCTCGATCTCGATCCGGCCGTGCAGGCCGAGAAAGTTGAACTGGAAGGAGGTGCACGATGACAACGGCGATGGCCAGGCCCGCCGCTCCTGGGAGCGCAGCCGATCCCCTGCTCGAGCTGCGTGGGGTGAGCGTGAGCTTCGATGGCTTCTGGGCCCTCAACGACCTCAACCTGCGCCTGGCACCCGGAGAGCTGCGGGCGGTGATCGGGCCGAACGGCGCCGGCAAGACCACCTTCCTTGATGTGATTACCGGCAAGGTGAAGCCCACCAAGGGGGATGTGTTCTTCCGTGGCCGCTCCCTGGTGGGCACCGCCGAGCACCGCATCGCCCGCCTCGGCATCGGCCGCAAGTTCCAGACCCCGCGCGTTTATCAGAACCTCACACCCCGCCGCAATCTGGAGCTGGCGGTGAGCCGGCGCTCCTCGCCGCTCGATCTGTTGTTCGGGCGTCTCGACGCCACTGCCCGTGACCGGGTGCAGCATCTGCTCGGGGTGGTGGGCCTGGAGCCCCATGCCAACCAGCTGGCCGGCGGCCTCTCCCACGGCCAGAAGCAATGGCTGGAGATCGCCATGCTTGTGGCCCAGGATCCCCAGCTGCTGCTGGTGGATGAACCGGTGGCGGGCCTCACCGACGAAGAGACCGCGCGCACCGCCGATCTGCTCAAGCAGCTGGCGGGCGAGCACACCGTGCTGGTGATCGAGCACGACATGGAGTTCATCCGCGATCTGCGGGCTCCGGTCACGGTGCTGCACGAGGGCCATGTGCTCTGCGAGGGCTCGATGGACCAGGTGCAGAGCGATCCGAAGGTGATCGAGGTGTATCTCGGCAGCGAGACGGAGGGGGAATTCCGATGACGCTGCCGATCGACGCTTCAGCCAGCGATCCCGTTTTCACCAGCGCCCCCGTGTCAGCCAACCATCCCAGCCACGATCCCAGCGGCGCCCCGCTGCCGCCCACCCTCCAGGTGCAGGGGCTCAATGTGTACTACGGCGAGAGCCACATCCTGCGCGATGTGGACCTCACCGTGCAGCCCGGCCAGATGGTGTGTCTGATCGGCCGTAACGGTGTGGGCAAGACCACCCTGCTCAAGACCGTGATCGGCCTGCTGCGCCAGCGCCGTGGTTCGGTGCACCTGCAGGAGCGGGAGGTGTCGGCTCTGCCGCCCCACAGCCGCGCCAAGGGGGGCATCGGCTACGTGCCCCAGGGCCGGGAAATCATTCCCCAGCTCACGGTGCGCGAAAACCTGCTGCTCGGGATGGAAGCCCTGCCGGGAGGCCTGGCGCGCAACCGGCACATCGATCCGATCGTGTTCGAGCTGTTCCCGATCCTGGAGAAGTTCCTCAATCGCCGCGGCGGTGACCTCTCCGGTGGTCAGCAACAGCAGCTGGCCATCGCCCGCGCCCTGCTCGGCAAGCCCAAGCTGCTGCTGCTCGATGAGCCCACCGAGGGCATCCAGCCCTCGGTGGTGCTCGACATCGAGCGAGCCGTGCGCCGCATCATCGAGACCACCGGCATCAGCGTGCTGCTGGTGGAGCAGCACCTGCACTTCGTGCGCCAGGCCGACTGGTACTACGCCATGCAGAAGGGCGGGGTGGTGGCCAGCGGCTCCACCAGCGACCTGAGCAAGGACGTGGTGGAGCGCTTCCTGAGCGTCTGACCGCCGGGCGGCCCGTCTTCAGCTGGGGGTGTCCTGCAGCAGCCGCTGCCAGAGGCTTTGGGCCTCGGCGGCGGCGCTGGCTGTTCCGTTCGGTGCGCCTGCCCAGGCCAGGGGGGCGGCCCCCAGGTGGCTGATCGGCCGGCAGCCGAGGCTGTTCAGCAGCAGGGCGCCGGTGCTGCCGAGCAGGTCGGCTTCACCCAGCTCCCCCAGACCGGCCTCGCGCGCCAGCCCCAGCTCCAGGGCCCGGGCCCGCATCACCCCCGGCAGGCAGCCGCTGGCGAGGGGAGGGGTGAGCCAGCGGCCCTGCCGCCGCACCAGCAGGTTGGCGCTGCTGCCGCAGCAGAGGCCGCCGGCGCTGCTGACCAGCAGGGCGTCGCCGGCTCCGGCGGCCTCGGCCTGGCGCCGGGCCTGGATCGCCGGGCCATAGGCGAAGGTCTTGCAGCGGCTGAGCAGGCTGGTGGCGCTGCGCTCCTCAGTGGGGCTCACGATCACCCGTACCGGCTCGAAGCAGGGCGCGGCGGCGCTGAGCTGCAGCCAGAAACGGTGGTGGCAGGAGTCCGGGATGCCAATGCCCCGGGTTGCCCCGGTTGCCGAGCCCCGGCTCCAGTTGAGGCGCAGGGCTCCCTGCTCGATACCGCTGCGCCGCACCGCTTCGTTGATCAGCGGCTCCAGTTGGGCGGCCAGCGGCGGTGGGTCCATGCCCAGCAGTGCAGCCCCTTGCTGCCAGCGGGCCAGGTGCTCCGCCAGCAGCAGGGCACTGCCGCCGTTCACCAGCAGCGTTTCAAACAGCCCATCGGCCAGCAGCAGGCCCCGATCGATGAGAGGGATCCCCAGCTCCCGGGGCAGTCCCCAGCGCCCGCTGGCGGCCGGTCCGTCGATCCAGGCGATCACCGGCTCAGCCATCGTCGCCGCTCAGGGCCTGCAGCAGTGGCTGCAGTTTCCAGCCGAGCTCCTCCGCTTCGGCCTGCGGATCGGAGTCGGCCACGATGCCGCAGCCGGCGTGGACGCGCAGCCGCCGTCCCTGCACGAACAGCGAGCGGATCAGGATGCTGCTGTCCAGGCTGTGGCGGCCCCGCAGCCGGAACAGGCTGCCGCAGTAGGGGCCCCGCGCCACCCGTTCAAGCCCATTGAGCCGCTGGCAGGCGCGGATCTTGGGGGCACCGGTGATCGAGCCCCCGGGCCAGCAGGCGCGCAGCAGCTCGGCGGCACCCAGCCCCTGGCGCAGCTGGCCCTCCACCACCGAGGTGAGGTGGTGCACCTGGCTGTAGCTCTCCAGGCCCACCAGCTGGGGCACCCGCACCGATCCCGGTCGGCACACCCGGCCCAGGTCGTTGCGCAGCAGGTCCACGATCATCACGTTTTCGGCGCGGTCCTTGGGGCTGCTCACCAGCTCCGCCGCCGCATCGGCATCCGCCTGGGGGTTGTGGTGGCGTGGCCGGGTGCCCTTGATCGGCCGGGTTTGCACCAGCCCATTCTCCGTCAGGTGCAGGAAGCGCTCCGGCGATGCCGAAAGGATCGCTTCCCCGGAAGCCGCAGCTCCGGCGATGGCCAGGCCGGCGAAGGGGGCCGGGCAATGCAGGCGCAGCCGCTGGTACAGGGCCAGCAGGGCTTGCGGCTGCGCTGGCTCCCCGAGCAGCTGTTCGCAGCAGCTGGTGAGATTCGCCTGGAACAGATCCCCTGCGGTGATCAGCTCCTGCAGCTGATGCACGCCCGCAGCGAAGTCTCCGGCATCGCCGTGCCACTGCCAGCCGTCCAGCGGCAGCCGGGGGGGCGGGAGAGGATCGGCCACGCCTGCCGGTTGGGGAATGGGCGGTGCATCCAGGGCCTGAATCAGCCCCTCCAGCCGCCGGCCCATGCCGTCCAGCCGTCGTGGGTCCTCCCCCTCCAGCCACAGCTGCCGGCTCCCAGGTTCAAACACCAGCAGCGGGTCCACCCGCATCGCCCAGAGCACCGCCATCCCGGGCTCCTGCCAGTGGCTGCCGGGTTCCAGCCAGGCCGCCGCCTCGTAGCCCAGCCAGCCCAGCCAGTGGCCGCCATCGGCCTGCAGCTCGGCCAGCACCGCAAACGGGTCGCGGGCCTCGGCATCGCCCGGCAGGCCCCGGCACAGCACCTCGGCCTGGGGTTCGATCGCCAGGAAGCTGCGCTCGCCCAGCCGGGAGCCATCGCTGTCCAGCCACACCAGCCCCGGCTGTTCCAGCTGGGGCAGCAGGGCGTTGAGCAGCCGCTCGGGGGTGCACCAGGGCAGGGCCCGGCGATGGCTGGCGCTCATGGCCGGGCGCCACTGCTCAGGCTGGCCAGGCCGGCGGCGACCAGGGCGTCGTCGCGGATGCGGCAGCTGTCGCAGACCCCGCAGGGTGCGCTGCCGCCGCTGTAGCAGCTCCAGGTGCTGGCGATCGGCACCCCCAGCCGTTGGGCTTCGCGCACGATCTCCGTTTTGCTCCACTCCACCAGCGGGGCCCATAGCCGGGCTCCATGCCCCTCGCGTCCCGCCTTGCTCGCCAGGTCGGCCAGGGTCTGGAAAGCGGCCAGGTAGTCGGGCCGGCAGTCGGGGTAGCCGGAGTAGTCCACGGCATTCACGCCCAGCACCAGCCGTTCGGCGCCGCGGGCCTCCGCCAGGCTCAGGCCCAGGGCGATGAACACGGTGTTGCGCCCCGGCACGTAGGTGCTGGGGATCACCCCTGCCTGTACCCCGGCGGTGGGCACGGCGATTGCCGCGTCGGTGAGGGCCGAGCCGCCCCAGGCCGCCAGGTTCACCTGGATGGTGTGGTGTTCGCTCAGGCCCAGGCTGGCGGCCACCTGCCGAGCCGCCTCCAGCTCGCGGCGATGGCGCTGGCCGTAATCGAAGGAGAGCCCGATCACCCGGTAGCCCGCCTCCTGGGCCAGGGCCGCGGCGGTGGCGGAATCCAGGCCACCGGAGAGCAGGACGATGGCGCTGGGCTGCGCTCCGGCTGCGGGGATGGGGTGCTGGGGCTGTGGCATGGACGTTGGCGGGCTGGGCGTCGGAGCCGATCCCGGCTGGAGAGCGAGTGGTGAGGTGTTGCAGTCCCCATCCTCTCTGAGGTTGCCCCTGGACGGGGGCCGCGGGCGCGGTCACGATGACGCCAGTGCTGCCCGAAACCTGTGATCCGTGCTTCAGCTGGCTGGGGGCGCCTGGCCATGGTGCTCACCCTGTTGGCCGGCCTGGGGTTACCTGCCGCCGTTCGGGCCATTCCCCGGCTGGATCTCAAGCCCTACCCGGCGGCGGCGGCGGGTCAGCGCCGCTGGGTGATCCAGCTGCCGGGTGTGCTGAAGCCCAGCAGCGATCCGGCCATCTCCGCCAACCCGGCCGACTGGCGGGTGGAGCTGATCGTGGGGCGGGAGCTGGAGGTGGACTGCAACCGCCAGCTGCTGCGCGGCCGGATTGAGGCGGAGACGATTCCCGGCTGGGGGTATCGCATCTTTCGGGTGAGTGGTGGCGATCTGGCGGCCTCCACCCGCATGGCCTGCCCGCCGGACCAGCCACCCCGCCGCCAGTTCGTGGCCCTGGGCGGCGAACCCACGGTGGTGCGTTACAACGCCAGCCTGCCGATCGTGGTGTACGCCCCGCGCGATCTGCAGGTGCGCTGGCGGTTGTGGAAAGCGGAAACAACCCAGCAGAAGGCCCAGCAGCTCTGACCTCCGCCCCCTTCAGCGCACACCCAGCAGCTTGTGGCTCTGCAGACTGAGCCGCCATCCGGGCGACCGGCGCACGTGCTCGAGGGCCAGCTCCAGGCCGGAATCACTCTGCCAGCCCGGCTGCAGCAGCAGGGCCGGCCGGTTGCCGGTGGCCTGGGCGGCAGCCGCCATGGCCTCGGCGAAGGCCAGATCCTCCTGCCCATGCACCACCACCTTCAGCTCCTGGCAGGCGATGAGCAGCGTGGGCTCTGGAGGACTGTGGCGCTTGGGCGAAAGTGTGATCCAGGCGAACCGGCCTGACAGTGGATCCACGCCGCTGGTCTCCAGGTGGAGGGGCAGTTCCGTCTCTGCCAGGGCTGCACAGAGGGGCCCCAGGTTGTGGTGCAGCGGCTCGCCGCCGGTGATCACCACGAAGCCCGCCCCGGCGGCCGCGGCGGCCGTGGTTTCCGCCGCCAGCTCAGCGGGCGAGCGCCGGGGATGGACCTCCTGGGGCCAGGAGTGTTTGGTGTCACACCAGCTGCAGCCCACCGCGCAGCCCCCCAGGCGGATGAAGAAGGCGCTGCGGCCGGCGTGCAGCCCTTCCCCCTGCAGAGAGTGAAAGGTCTCCACCACGGGCAGGGCGATGGTGTCGGCGCCGGTGGCCTTGCTCGCTGGCGGTGTTGCTCGCTGGGGGCATTGCTTCACGCTGAGCCTCAGTGGAGAACGGCGGAGAACGGCTGGCCGCGGCCTTGGCTCAGGCACTGTTGCCACCAGACCATAGGGAGGCCAGGTGGCGAGGCGTTCCACGGCACAGGCCGCAGTGGCGCGGAGTTGGCAGGATGCGCAGATCAGACAGGTTGCCGATGGATCAGGTGGATGTTTCCCGGCTGGCGCGCTACCGCCTCCTGCGCCCCTACCTGCGGCAGGTGGTGCTGGAGGAAGCATTGGAGGGGATCGCTCTCAGTGATGACGATGGTGCGGCGGCGCAACGTCGCTTTGTTCAGGAGAATTCCATTGAGAATCAGGAGGGGTTGGAGGCCTTCTGCCGTTATCACCAGCTCTCGGCAGCGGATTTGCAGTATCAGATCACCTATCCGCTGCGTCTGCGTGCTTTTGCGGATCGTCAGTTCGGTGCGCAGGCTGAGTCCCGCTTTCTGAAGCGCAAGCCCGGCCTCGACCAAGTGGTGTACAGCCTGCTGCGCACGGAAGATGCTGGACTGGCCCGGGAGTTGTGCCTCCAGATCCGGGAAGGGGAGGCCAGTTTCGCCGACCTTGCCGCCGTGCATGCGGATGGTCCGGAGCGTGCCACCCGCGGCATTGTGGGTCCCGTTCCTCTCGATCAGGGCCACCCGGATCTTGTGAATCGGTTGCGCACAGCTGAACCGGGGGTTGTGCTGGATCCATTTGCTATAGAATCATGGTGGATCCTGGTGCGTCTGGAGAGTTTTGTGCCGGCTGTCTTTGGGCCCGAAGCAGCCCATGCCATGACCCAGGAGATGCTGGAAGAGTGGCTTGAGGAGCAGGTGGATCAGCGTCTGCTGGCACTGTCAAGTCAGCCCTCCTCTCCGTGATGGCAGGGTTGCCCAGCGTTTCTCTCGACCGACCGCGCTGTTCATCTCTAGGATCGCTGGATTGTTCAGGGGTTCAGCCAACGCTTCAGGCTCAGGTTTGTTTGCCCGGTTTGTCCATCACCGGTTTCCCCATCCGTTGAACAACGCCCACGTTGATGTCTCCAGCCGATCTATCCAATCCTTCCCTCCTTGGAAGCCATCCCGCTTTCGCCGGGATCAGCACGCGGGCCGCCGAGCGACTGGAGCGCCAGGCTGAGCTTCGACGGTTCCGCCTGGGCCAGCCCCTCTGCCATGACACGCTCATCCCGGCGGAGGTGCTCCTGATCCGCACGGGCACAGCGCGGCTGCTCTGGCAGGAGGGAGGGGTGCTCAGGACGGCTGAGAAGCTCGGACCGGGCAGTTTCGTGGGCCTGGCTTCGCTGCTGCGGGCGATGGCCTGTGAGGAGGTGGCGGCCGCCTCCGAGCTGGAGGCCCTGGCGATCCCCGATCAGTTGGTGCTGGAGCTGCTGAAGCAGGAGTCCTCGTTCGCCGACTGGGCGGCATCCCAGCTGTTCAGCGCCGAGACCCTGGCCCTGGTGGGATCGTTGCTCGGGCGCCGGGCCCAGGCCGGTGTGCCGGTGCTGGAGGCCTGGCGAGAGCTGCACGGGCAGGCCCGGCTGGTGCCAGCCACGAAGGCTGCCCTGCGCAACTGGCCCGACGATGCGCTCCTGTTCGCCGCCAGCAACAACCTGGTGGACCAGCCACTGGGTGCCCAGCTGGATCCCGCTGCCGGCGTTCCCAGCAGCCGCGGCCCCCTGCCGCCCCGCTTGATCGCCCTGCCGCAGGCAGCCGCTGCTTCGGGGCCAGGAGGCCATGCTGGCCATGGAGCAGGGAGGCCTGGGCCGGAGTCCCAGGAGGCACTGGCCTCCCCTGAGCGCGCGCCGGCTCCAGCCCCCCTGGCCAGCGGACTCGATCTCGGCCAGCGCGACCGGCCGGAGCTGCTGCTGCTGCGGGGCAGCGGCCCTCTCGATGAAACCCTGGCCTGCTTCCACATGCTGGCGGCCCAGCTGAAGCTGCCCTTCCGCCGCGATGCGGTCGAGAAGATCCTGCGCGATGTGCTGCGCCGCGGCCAGACGCCGGATCTGCAGCTCTGCGGCAACATCGCCGCGATGATGGGGTTGCACGTCACCGGCGTGCGGGTGCCCGCCAGCCAGGGGAACCGGCTGCAGGTGCCGGCGCTGGTGCCCTGGAAGGAGGGCTTTGCGGTGGTGCGGGCCGCGGATGCCCGGGGGATGGTGCTCGCCTCGCCGCGCGATGGCTGGGTGGAGCTCACGCCAGCCCAGATCGAGGCCGCTTACCCCGAGGGGATCGAGGTGCTGCTGGTGGAGCGCAGCAGCAGCACGCCCGAGCAGCGCTTCAGCTTCGCCTGGTTCTGGCCGGCCCTGCAGCGCTACCGCGGCATCCTGCTGCAGGTGCTGGTGGCCTCCTTTGTGGTGCAGCTGTTCAGCCTGGCGAACCCGCTGCTGATCCAGGTGATCATCGACAAGGTGATCAGCCAGCGCAGTCTCGACACCCTGCAGGTGCTGGGCATCGCCCTGGTGGTGGTGACGGTGTTGGAAGGGCTGATCGGCGCCCTGCGCACCTTCTTGTTCACCGAGACCACCAACCGGCTCGACCTGCGCCTCGGCGCCGAGGTGATCGATCACCTGCTGCGGCTGCCGCTCTCCTATTTCGACCGCCGGCCGGTGGGGGAGCTGGGCACCCGGGTGGCGGAGCTGGAGAAGATCCGCGAGTTCCTCACCGGCCAGGCCCTCACCACGCTGCTGGATACCGCCTTCTCGGTGATCTACATCGTGGTGATGGTGTTCTACAGCTGGCTGCTCACCCTGATTGCCCTGTGCGTGCTGCCGATCCAGGTGGGGCTCACCGTGCTGGGGGCGCCCCTGTTCCGCCGCCAGTACCGCGATGCGGCCCAGGAGAACGCCCGCACCCAGAGCCATCTGGTGGAGGTGCTCACCGGGATCCAGACGGTGAAGGCCCAAAACGTGGAGATGATCAGCCGCTGGAAGTGGCAGGACCTCTACAACCGCTACATCTCGCGCAGCTTCGAGAAGACGATCACCGGCACCGCCCTGGTGGAAACCTCCCAGGTGCTGCAGAAGCTCTCCCAGCTGCTGGTGCTCTGGGTGGGGGCAACCCTTGTGCTCAAGGGCGAGATGACCCTCGGCCAGCTGATCGCCTTCCGGATCATTTCCGGTTATGTCACCCAGCCCCTGCTGCGGCTCTCCTCGATCTGGCAGAACATTCAGGAACTGAAGGTGTCATTCGAGCGCCTCGCCGATGTGGTCGATACACCGGAGGAGTCGGATGAAGCCGACAAGCAGAAGATCCCCCTGCCGCCGATCGATGGTGAGGTGGTGTTCCAGGA
>JBIIXY010000113.1:0-7570 GCA_044347105.1 Prochlorococcaceae cyanobacterium | reverse complement strand
TCCAGGCCGCGGCGCTGGGCGGCCTTGGTCATCCGGCAGATCGGATCGAGGTTGGGGTTGGCCTTGGCCAGCGCCGGTTCCATCGGCGCCCAGCGGCTGCGGTGGAAGGTGGTGCCCCGGCTCCACACGTTGGGATAGAGGGTGGTGAAGCCCGCTCCGGACAGCTCGGCCACGGCTTTGTCGATGCGGGCACCGTCGTAGTAGAGGGGGCTGGGGCTGTTGGTGAGCCACACACCGATGCGCCGCGCCGGCTGGGCTTCCGCCGCCGGCGGCAGGGCCCCCACCAGCAGGGCCGCCAGCACGCCGTTCAAGCCGGCCGGCAGCAGGGCCTTGAGGCGGGCAAACCGGCGCAGGGGCACGCGGGCGGTGATCGGCAGCGGCAGCGGGGGTTTCAGCGGAACCGCCTCATCGGAACATCGAGCTCACCGAGCTCTCTTCGTGGATCCGCCAGATCGCCTCGCCCAGCATGTTGGCCACCGACAGCACCCGCAGCTGGGGGAAGCGGCGATCCTCGGGCAGGGGGATCGAGTTGGTCACCACTACCTCCTCGAACAGCCCGGGATCGGAGAGACGCTCGCTCGCCGGCGGGGAGAACACGGCATGGGTGGCGCAGCACAGCACACGGGCGGCGCCGCTGCGGCGCAACAGCTTGGCCCCCTGGCAGATGGTGCCGCCGGTGTCGATCATGTCGTCGATCAGCACGGCCGTTTTCCCCGCCACATCGCCGATCACCGTGAGGCTCTCAGCCACGTTGTGGCCAGCTCGACGCTTGTCGATGATCGCCAGGGGGGCGTCGTTCATCTGCTTGGCGAAGGCCCGGGCCCGGGCCACGCCGCCCACATCCGGCGACACCACCACCACCTCGCCCAGGTCGCGGGTGCTGAGGTAGTCCACCAGCACGGGCGAACCGTAGATGTGATCGCAGGGGATGTCGAAGTAGCCCTGGATTTGGGAGGAGTGCAGGTCCATCGCCAGCACCCGGTCCACGCCGCTCTTGGTGAGCAGGTTGGCCACCAGCTTGGCGGTGATCGACTCGCGGCCCGCAGTCTTGCGGTCGGCGCGGGCGTAGCCGTAATAGGGGATCACGGCCGTCACCTGGCGGGCCGAGGCGCGCTTGCAGGCGTCCACCATGATCAGCAGCTCCATCAGGTGATCGTTCACCGGGGCGCAGGTGGGCTGGATCAGGAACACGTCGCAGCCGCGGATCGATTCCTGGATCTGGATGTAGGTCTCGCCGTCGGCGAAGCGCTTGATCACCCGCGGGCCATCGGGAACGCCCAGGTAGGCGCCGATCTCGCGGGCCAGCTCCTGATTGGAGGTGCCGCTGAACAGGCGGAGGCGGCGGGTGTCGTGGTTGCTTCCCCCGGCGTGTTCCGCTGCGTGGCCTGCCTGAGCCAGCCGGTCGGCGGTGAGGAAACTGGTCACGGCGGGCGCGGGCGCGTCGGCGGAACCCGATGGTAGAAGCGTGCCGGCCCCGGGAGTGCAAACAACCATGACGTTTTCCCCTGCTGCCGGCGCTCCGCCCGCGCTGGTGCTGCTGGCCGCTGGCGCAGCCGAGCCATTGGCCGGGTTGCAGGGCCAGGCCGCCCCGGCCCTGGCCGAAGCGCTGCAGCTGCGCCTGCTGGCGCCCCTCGATCCCCTCGCCCCCGATGCCGCCCTGGCCGCCCTGGCCGGCGGCCCACCGGGTCTGGTGCCCCTGCCCCGCGACCCCGGCCTGCCCCTGGCCGATGGCCGCCACTGGGCCGCAGCCCTGGGAGCCTGGCGCCAGCCCGCTCTGGTGGTGCTGGCGGCCGAGCAGCTGGACACGGGTCTGCCGGCGGCCCTCACCGCCCTGCTACGCCAGTGGCAGGTGCCCTGTCTGGGGCTGGTGCAGTGGGGCGGCAGCTGGCAGCCCGAGCTGCGCCGGCTGGAGGGTCTGCCCTGGCTTGGGGCGCTCTGCGAGCCAGCCACCTCAGCCCAGACCACGCCCGAGCAGGCGGTGGAGCAGGCGGCGGCCCTGGCCAGCGCCTGCGCTGCCCGCTGGGCGGCCCTGGAGCGCCAGCGCCTGGGCTAGGCGGGCTAGGCGGGCTTGGCGGGCGGCTTGGGTGCGATCCAGAAGGGCTTGGGCAGATCTTTCACCCGCTCCCGCAGCGGGCTGGCCGCGGCGGCACCCTCGCCGCTGCGGGGGGGATCCAGCGGCAGGGTGGTGAACTGCACGGTGGTGTCCGGCTGCAGCGCCGTCACCAGCAGGCTGAGGGTTTCGGTGCGGCTGAGGTTGGTCTCCACCTGGCCCTGCAGGCCGCTCACCAGATTGGGCAGCGAGAGTTGCTCCTGGCGCAGCTCCAATTCGCGATGCAGGCTGCTGGCCACCTCCTGCAGGTTGGTGAGGCGGGTTTCCAGGGGCTTTTTCGGATCGCGCCAGCGGGCCAGATGTTCCAGCTGGGTGGCATTGACGCGCTGCAGGCCGCTCTGCAGATCGATCTTCAGCGACTGGCTGTTGTCGCGGTGGCGCATGGTGCGGCTGGGATTGGCCTCCACGCCGCCGAGGCGATCGGCCAGCAGGCGCAGGCCATAGCGGCTGATCACCAGGTAACGGTCTGGTTGGCCGCTGGGCAGCCCCGCCAGCTCGCGCACGGCGTCGCTGGTGAGGGCCGCTCCACCGCTGCGGTAGAGGCTGCCCAGGGAACGCGGTTTTTTCTCTCCGGGCATCTGCACCGCCAGGGTGGCGGGAATCTGCAGGGCCTGCACCGGCCCGGCCGGGTTGAAGCGCACCAGCATCAGGGCATCAGCATTGGCTCCGCCGGAGGGAGCGGCCTTGTTGGTGATGTCGCCCAGGCGGTCGCTGTCCAGGCCGATCACCAGCAGCGTCACCGGCCGGCTGGCTGGCTTGGCCACCGCACTGAGGCCCCCGGCTTCGGCCACCGGACTGGAGGGATTGAGGGGCCAGATCAGGTCGATGGCGGTGACGCTGGCCAGGGCGCCAGCGCCGGCAAGGCCAGCGGTGACCAGCTGGCGGCGACTGACGCGCGGCAGGTTGATCCGGGGCAGGCGGATCTGGGACAGGCGTTTCCTCCCGCGCGGCGCTGGATCCTGGGGGGGGGTTCGGTTGGCGCGGGGCGGCATCGCGGCGAAGTGGAGGGACGGTTGTCCCGGTTGCAACAGTGCCCCCACTCTGACCCAATCCCTGGCGGGGGCCCTGGTGGGGGCTGCAACCGATAGGTTGTGGCCAGTGATCGGCCTGCCCGTGCCGGCTCCCCATGAGAAGGCCCGGCCCCTGGCCAAGGGCAGCATCTATCCGGCCAAGGACCTCTGCAGCCAGTGCGGCCTCTGCGACAGCCGCTGGGTGGCCTATGTGAAATCGAGCTGCGCCTTCCTCGAGCAGCGCTTCGAGGCGATGGAGGAGCAGGCCCACGGCCGCAGCCGCGACCTGAACAACGAGGACGAGCTCTATTTCGGCGTGCAGCAGCGGATGCTCACAGCCCGGCTGCGGCAGCCGATCGCCGGCGCCCAGTGGACCGGCATCGTGAGCCGCATCGGTGTGCGCGCCCTGGAAACGGGCCTGGTGGATGCGGTGCTGTGCGTGGGCCAGAGCCCCGACGACCGCTTCACGCCGGTGCCCCGGCTGGCCCGCACCCCCGAGGAGGTGCTCAGCGCCCGGGTGAACAAGCCCACCCTCTCGCCGAACCTGGAAGTGCTCGAGCAGTTGCCGGGCAGCGGCATCAAGCGCTTGCTGGCGATCGGCGTGGGCTGCCAGATCCAGGCCCTGCGCGCCGTGCAGTCCACCCTGCCGCTCGATGTGCTCTATGTGCTGGGGCTGCCCTGTGTCGACAACGTGAGCCGCCAGGGCCTGCAGACCTTCCTGGAGAGCACGGTGAGCTCCCCGGACACGGTGGTGCACTACGAGTTCATGCAGGACTTCCGCATCCACTTCCGCCACAGCGACGGCCGCGAGGAAACGGTGCCCTTCTTCGGCCTCGACACGCCGAAGCTCAAGGGCGTGTTCGCCCCCAGCTGCCTGAGCTGCTTCGACTACACCAATGCCGGTGCCGACCTGGTGGTGGGCTACATGGGCGCCAGCTTCGGTCACCAGTGGCTCACGGTGCGCAACCCGAAGGGCCAGCAGCTGCTCGATCTGGTGGAGACGGAACTGGACGTGGCGCCGGTGACCGCCGGCGGCGATCGCAAGGCGGCGGTGCAGCAGGGGATCGAGGCCTACGACAAGGCGCTGAAGCTGCCCCTCTGGCTGGCCAATCTGGTGGGCTTCTTCGTGGAGCGCTTCGGCCCGAAGGGCCTGGAATACGGCCGCTTCTCGATCGACTCCCACTTCACCCGCAATGCCCTCTGGCTGCGCCGCCACCACCCGGGGAAGGTGGCGGCGCACATCCCGGCCTTCGCCCAGAAGATCATCAGCCGTTACCGGCTGCCCGACACATGAGTGCCCCCCAGCGGCGGGCCGGGGTGCTGCTCCATCCCACCGCGCTGCCGGGGCCGGGCGGCTGCGGCAGCTTCGGCCAGGCTGCCGCTGACTGGCTGGCCCTGCTCGGCCGCCATGGCATCGGCGTGTGGCAGCTGCTGCCCCTGGCTCCCACCGACGGCACCGGTTCCCCCTACAGCTCGCCCAGCGGTTCGGCCCTCAACCCCTGGCTGCTGGATGCCGAGCGGCTGCTCCAGCAGGGCTATCTCCCCTCCGCTGCTGCCGCAGCGTTGCCGCTGGGCGAGGGCGACCGGCTCGATCCGGCGCTGCAGCAGCGCCGCAGCCAGGCCCTGGGTGAGGCCCTGCGGCTGGCCTGGCCCCGGCAGGCCCCCGAGCGCCACCGGGCCTTTCGCCGCTGGTGCCGCCGCGAGGCCTTCTGGCTGCGCGACCATTGCCGCTTCATGGTGCTGCGCCGCCTGCACGACGGCCAGCCCTGGTGGCAGTGGCCCCAGCCCCTGGCCCGCCGCCACGGCCGCGCCCTGGCCCGCTTCGACCGCCAGCAGGCGCCGCTGCTGCTGGAGGAACAGCTGCTGCAGTGGCAGCTCCAGGGCCAGTGGCAGGCCCTGCGCCGTCAGGCCCAGGACCTGGGGGTGGGACTGTTCGGCGACCTGCCGTTCTATGTGGCCCACGACAGCGCTGATGTGTGGAGCCATCCCGGCCTGTTCTCCCTGGCGGCGGGCGGCGGCGGCAGCCTGGAGGCCCAGAGCGGGGTGCCACCCGACTACTTCTCCGCCACCGGCCAGCTCTGGGGCACGCCGGTGTATCGCTGGTGGCGCCATTGGCTGGGCGGTTTCGCCTGGTGGCTGGGCCGGCTCAGCCGCCAGCTGCAACTGTTCGACCTGCTGCGGCTTGACCACTTCCGCGCCCTGCAGGCCTACTGGCGCGTGCCCGGAGGCGATCCCACCGCCGAACACGGCAGCTGGCGGCCCTCCCCCGGTGCTCCGCTGCTCTCCCTGCTCTGGCTGCACCAGGCCCTGCGCGGTCGCCTGCGCCAGGGTCGCCTGCCCCTGGTGGCCGAGGATCTCGGCGTGATCACCCCGGCGGTGGAGGCCCTGCGCGACCGCTTCGCTCTGCCGGGCATGAAGATCCTCCAGTTCGCCTTCGACGGCAACGACGCCAACCCCTATCTGCCGGCCAACATCCGCGGCAGCCGCTGGGTGGTGTACACCGGCACCCATGACAACGCCACCGCGATCGGCTGGTGGCAGGGCCTCGACCACTCCAGCCGCCAGCGGCTGGAGCAACAGCTCCAGGCTGCGGTGACCGCCCCGGGCTGGCAGCTGCTGGATCTGGCCCTGGCCAGTCCGGCGGAGCTGGCGGTGGTGCCCCTCCAGGATCTGCTCGAGCTGGGTGATGAGGCCCGCTTCAACACGCCCGGTACCGTCGGCGCCAACTGGACCTGGCGGCTCACGGCTCCGCTGGCAAGCCTGGACGGCGCGCTGCAGGGCTACGGCGAGCTGGCCCGGCGCCACAGCCGCAGCGCCACGCCCTCGCGGGCCTGATCCAGCGGGCGCAGCTCCGGGTAGCCCTCCAGCAGCAGGGCGGTGCCGCGGCTGGCCTGCTGCTGGCGATCCTGCGCTCTCACCGGTTCCGGGGTTGCAGGCAGGGGCGCCACGGCCAGCCAGCCGGCCCGGGCCAGCCGCTGCTGCTGCAGGTTGAGGGCGTAGATCAGCCCCAGGGTGAGCAGGCCGTAAAGGAGGGTGCCCTGCCAGGTGGTGAACACGTCGATCGAGCCCGGGGTGAAGCGGCGCAACAGGCTGGATTGGTGCAGCCTCTGCCCCGGCAGAGACTCACGGGGCAGCAGCCTCTGCAGGCTGGCGGGCTCCAGCTCCAGGTGCCGCTCGATCAGCGGCAGCATCGTGCGCAGATAGGCCGATTCGGGCAGCCGATCGCGCCAGCCCCGCTCCAGCGCCTCCAGCACCGGCGTGCTGATGCGGGTCTCCTGGGCCAGCTGGCGCAGACCGAGGCCCCGCCGCTCCCGGGCCTCGCGCAGCAGCTGGCCGGCCGCCAGCAGGGGCTCAAGCGGCGGCGCGCCAGTGGCACTGGGGCTGGCCGTAGGCATCCCCCGCCGCCAGAGGCGGCTGAGGCTGGCGCGCAGGGTTGAGGCGGTGCGGCTCAGGGGACTGACGCGGCCAGGGCATCCCATTCTCGGCGCTCCAGGTGGCGCCACTGCCCTTCCGGCAGGTCGGCCAGGGACAGTGGTCCAATCGCCACCCGCTGCAGGTCGAGCACGGGATGGCCCAGCAGGGCGGCGGTGCGCCGGATCTGGCGGTTGCGACCCTCCCCCATCTCCAGCTCCAGCAGGCAGCGTTCCGGCCGGCGCTGCAGCAGTGTCACACCCACCGGCGCGCTCGGTCCCTCTTCCAGGGGCACGCCCGCTGCCCAGCGCCGCAGTTGCTCCTCACCGGGCTGTCCCGCCACCCACACCCGGTAGGTCTTGCGGTGGCCGTAGCGGGGGTGGCTGAGGCGCAGGGTGAGCGCGCCCTGGTTGGTGAGCAGCAGGGCGCCGCGGCTGTCGGCGTCGAGCCGGCCCACCGGGTGCAGGCCCTGGCCCCGGCGCAGGGCTGGCGGCAGCAGATCGAGCACGGTGGGCCGGCAGCGGGGATCGCGGCAGCTGCTCACCACCCCGGGGGGTTTGTTGAGCAGCAGCAGCAGGGGGGCGGCGGCGGCCCGCAGGGGCCGGCCGTCCACGGCGATGGCGTCCCGCTCGGGATCGGCCCGGTCGCCCAGCCCGGCAGGGGTGCCGTTCACCTGCACCCGGCCCTGGCGCAGCAGGTCCTCCGCGCCGCGGCGGGAGCAGAGTCCGGCGGCGGCGATCAGTTTCTGCAGCCGTTCAGCAGCCATTCCCCCATCCTCGCCAGGGGGGAAGCCGGCCAAAGGGTGATAGGTTTACGAAACAGGAACGTTTCGTAACTCCCCGTCATGACCGTCCTCGCCGTGGCCGCGCCAACCGTCGCCGCTTCGACCGGCGCCCGCAGCGCCGCCCTGGACTCCTCAGGTGGCGGCACCGACCTGGTGCGCAGCTACCTGCGCGACATCGGCCGGGTGCCGCTGCTGACGCACGAGCAGGAGATCACGCTGGGCCGTCAGGTGCAGGAGCTGGTGGCGATCGAGGAG
>JBIIXY010000112.1:0-7712 GCA_044347105.1 Prochlorococcaceae cyanobacterium | reverse complement strand
CATGGCCATGCTGACATCGATCGGCGAGCCGGATCACGGGGCGAGGCGCTCGATCAGCCAGGGGCTGCCAGCCGCCATCTCCTCACGCCGGTAGCGGAAGCGGTCGTGCAGGCGGTGTTCACCGCCTTGCCAGAACTCCCATTCCCGGGGCTCCACCCGGTAACCGCCCCAGGCACTGGGCAGGGGCACCTGGCCATCGGCAAAGCGCTGGCGGAGCTGCTGCCACTGCATGTCCAGGATCGAGCGCGAGCTGATCACCCCGCTCTGCTGCGACACCCAGGCCCCCAGGCGGCTGCCGAACGGCCGCGATACGAAATAGGCCAGCGATTCGGCCGTGGCAATCCGCAGTGCGGCTCCGAGCACGATCACCTGGCGTTCCAGGCCGTACCAGGGGAACAGCAGGCTCACCTCGGTGGTGGCGTCGATCTCGCGGGCCTTGCGGCTGCCGTAGTTGGTGAAGAACACCAGGCCGCGTTGGTCGAAGGCCTTGAGCAGCACCGTGCGGCTGGAGGGCCGCTGGCCATCGCTGGTGAACAGCACCATGGCGTTGGGCTCCAGCAGCTCGGCCGCGCAGGCCTGCTCGAACCACTGCCGAAACTGATCCAGCGGATCGGCGTGGAGGTCTCGGCGCCGCAGCCCCCCGCGCCGATAGTCGCGTCGCAGCTGGCTCAGCTCGTCAGCCATCGGCCTCAACGATCGGCCGGCGAGCCAGCACACGCACCACGGCACTGTCACCGTGGTGATAAGGGCCCTCGGCGATGGGCCGGCGCGTTTCCTCCAGGATCAGCAGCTCGAGCCCAGCCAGCTCCTGGCGCAGCTCCTCCGGCTCGATCAGCAACCCCAGCAGAGGCGGCCCACCCGTGCCCAGGGCCAGCTGGCGGGGCGTATAGGCCTCCAGGATGAGGGTTCCGCCGGGGCGCAGAACCTGCACCGCCCGGCGGTGCACCCGGGTGCGCATGGATGGAGGCAGATGCATCCAGATCGCCACAACCAGGTCCACCCCGCCCACCGCCAGGTCATCGTCGTTGAGGTCGCTGCAGCGGGTGGTGATGGAGACACCGCGCTGGCTGGCCAGCCGTTCCGCCTTGGCCAGGCCCACCGGGCTGATGTCCTGCACGATCACCCGGTGACCGCACTCCGCCAGGAAGACGCCATTGCGGCCCTCACCTTCCGCCAGACAGAGGGCATCGCCCGCTGGCAACGCCTGCACCTGCTCCCGCAGGAAGTCGTTCGGGGCCTCGCCGTAGACGAAACAATCCTCGCCAAAGCGCGCATCCCAGAAGCGGCGTGGCTCAGCCACCGCACTGATCTGCTGGGCCTGGAGGGGGAGCTGTTCCATCGCGGTGATCCTCGACAGGGGCGTGGGATGCAGGCGTGAGCGGGAGACAGACCAACTGACAGACCAACTCAGGAGAGGGGCGCCAGGAGCAGCGACCCAGGCCCTTGACGATCCCCATGGCATCACCTGTTAACTATATCGGTTTATGTGCATAACGCTGATTCGCGCATCACAGCTCAGAACGGCCTGTGATTGCACCGCCAGCATGCTCAGGCGCCATTGGCCGCGCTGAGGCCTCCCTTCACATGGGCCAGGGCCGTGCCCTCGAGAAACTGCTGGTCGAGCAGCAGCAGGGCCGCGCTGTTGTCGCCGGCCAGGCGCAGCCGCTTGCACACAAAACGCGCCTCAGCCTCCTCCTGCAGCTGTTCGGCCACAAACCAGTCGAGCATGGCGGTGGCGCTGCGCTCGCCCACGCTCTCGGCCATCGCATACAGGCTGTTGATCGAGGCGGTCACGCCCTTCTCCATGTCGTAGATCTGATCGAACAGCTTCTGCAGCGAGGGCCAGCTGCGCTCGGGCGCCGCCACCGTGGGCAGTTCCACCTGCTCGTCGCTGTCCACCAGATAGGCGATCATCCGGGCGGCGTGATCGCGCTCCTCATTGCTCTTGGCCAGCATGTAGGTGGAGAACCCGGCCAGGTCCTTCTCGCGCAGCCAGATCGACATGGCCAGGTAGGTGTGGCTGGCCTGGAACTCGGCCGCCAGGTGCCGATTGATCGCGCTGGTGAGCTCTTTCATCGCATCCGGGAGTGCGCTGGCCTTCCCTGCTTAGCGCAGATGCTCCGCTCCCGCCCCTGGATACAGGGCATGGTGCGATCGGATGCCTGCCGCGGTGATCTGGAGCGCAGGCCGGCCGGCCGGGCCGGACGAGCATGAACCCCATTCCTTCGCAACACGCTGATGATTCGCCTGCGTGGAGATCGCGCCAGCCTGCTCGCCGCCCTGCTGGCCCACTGGTGCGAGCAGCAGCTCGCCCTGCCGCTGACCCGAACCAAACGCCCGCGGCTGCAAACAGCCCAGAATGGCCGGGGAAATGCCAAGGCCCCGCCGCCATGAGCCATCTGCGCGACATTATGCAGAAACTGGCCGCAGCCGATCCGGCCGCCACCCCAGCCCCGAGCGCTGCCATGGCTTTGCCTCAGGTGGAGGTCTACACCCAGCAGTTGCAGCGGTGCAGCCAGGCCATGCTCCTCTACGAGTGGAGCTGGCTGCACCAGCACCTGGAAGACCTCCAGCTCTGCCAAAGCAACCGCGCCATGGCCCGGGCCGCCGGCGGCAGCCAGCATGTGAACCAGCTGCTCCTTCAGACAGAAGGCTGCCTCCAGGCCCTGGAGGCGGAATGCCAGGCGCGCAATCTGCAGCCGCAGCGGCAGGCCCACAGCGTGGCCAGCGGCGAACACGCCTGGGAGGTGAGCAACGCTGCCATCCGTCAGGCCTGGGGCCTGGACGGCTGAGCCAGCAGCGGTTCAGAGGCCTGCCGGCAGCAGGGCACCCTCCAGGAGGGCACCACGCAGATCGGCGCCATGCAGCTGCACCTGCTGCATCAGGGCGAAGCTGAGATCGGCGCCCTGGAAGTCGGCCCGGCCGAGATCGGTGTGCTGGTCGAGACCGGAGCGGAAATCGGCCTCCACCAGCCGCGCCTCCCGCCAGCGGCTGCCGCCGGCCAGCACGCCGCGCAGGCAGCAGCGGTGCAGCAGGGCAGCGCTGAAATCGGCCTGCTGCAGGCGCGAGCCGGACAGATCGGCCTCATGCCACTGGGAGCCCCGGGCCTGCAGGGCGGAGAGGTCGGCCCCCCAGAGCAGCGCCTGTTGGAAGCAGCAGCGCTGCACCTGGGCAGCGCGCAGGCTGGCCCGGCCAAAGCGGGCCTCCTTGAAGCAGCCCCCCTCCAGGGAGCAGCCGGAGAGGTCGAGATCAACGCCATCCAGGTCGGCCAGCTTCAGGCCCGGGAAGCTGCGCTCGCCTGCTGCCAGGGCAGCCCGCAGGGTTTCGAGACTGGTGGGCGGGGACGGACAGGTCACAGGAACACCTCGGCCGACCGGGGGTGATCAGAGGATGGCGGCGAGGGCATCCAGCTGCTGGCGGCGGGCGGCGAGCAGCTGCTTTTCTGCCTGGGCCAGCAGCTTGAACACACTGCGGTCGATCACCTCGTAGAACACCAGGCTGCCCTCCGGGCGGCGCTTCACCACCCCGGCGATGGTGAGCAGCTTGAGGTGCTTGGAGACCAGGGCCTGGCTGAGGCCGGTGTACTCCACCACCGCTGTGACGTTGAGCGGCCCCTGGCGCAGGGCATCCAGCACCGCCAGCCGGTTGGGCTCGGAGAACACCTTGAAGTAATCGGCGAGAGCTTCCATGGGCACTAGAGGCGGCAGGAAAGAGGATGGGCCGGGCGTACGGGACCCAACCCAAGTCAATACAGGGTGAGGTTAACAGGAAGCCAGGCTGCGCGGATACCGCATCAAAGCGATCCAGCTTCGCCGTTATCTCATAGAGTCACGGTGTCGTGATGACGTTGTTCAGCTTCATCCCATGGCTCTCGCCTGTGCCGCCCCTGCCGGGGCTGACCCTTCATCAGCTGCACCAGCCAATGCCAGCAGCTGGCCGCGCCGCTGGCCCCAGCAGGAACCCCTCCTGGAGCGCCAGCACGATCGAGCAACACCTTGAGCCCCTGGCCCCCGAGCTGCTGGCCCGCAGGGACCAGGCCGAACAGCTGGCCTGCCGCCGCCGGCTCTGGGATCTGCGCCTGCGCCTGCGTCTGGAGGAGCGCTGGCTGGCCTGGCTGCAGGAGCGGCAGGGCTGGTTCACCGCCCACCGGCGCGGCCCCGATGCCATGGCCTACGCCCTGGCCCGCCACCGCAGCGAGGCCGCCAGCGCCGTCCTGCCCTGAATCCTCACGGGCATCCCCGCCCTGCACCCTTCCTCTGTTCCCGCCATGACCGCCACCCCCGCCGCCCCCCACCTGCGCGAGGACCTGCTCACGCCGCGCTTCTACACAACCCAAATCGAGAAGGCCGCCCGCACCTCCCTCGCTGAGCAGCGCCAGGCCTTCGAGGCGATGCTGGGCGAAATGCAGGCCGACTACAACCGCGATCACTTCGATCGCAAGGCCCCGCTCCACCGCCTGCGCGACCTCAGCCCCGAGGAGAAGGAGGCCTACGCGAGCTACCTGGTGCGCTCCTGCGTGTCGGAGTTTTCCGGTTTCCTGCTGTTCAAGGAGCTGTCGCGCCGGCTCAAGCAGTCGGGGCGCCCGGAGCTGGGCGAGCTCTTCCAGCTGATGGCCCGCGATGAGGCCCGCCACGCCGGCTTCCTCAACCGCGCCCTGGTGGCCGAAGGCATCACGATCGACCTGCCCACCCTCAGTACCAAGCGGCCGATCACCTGGTTCCCCCTGAGCTGGGTGCTCTATTCGGTGTATCTCTCCGAGAAGATCGGCTATTGGCGCTACATCCTGATCGACCGCCACCTCAAGGCCCATCCGGACAACAACTTTGCGCCGCTGTTTGATTTCTTCGAGCCCTGGTGCCAGGACGAGAACCGCCACGGCGACATCTTCAACATGCTGATCCGCTGCTGGCCCCAGCTCAGGTGTGGCATGCGCGGCAAGTTGCTCAGCCGCTTCTTCCTCTGGAGCGTGTTCCTCACCCACAGCCTCACGGTGTATGAGCGGGGCAACTTCTACACACTGCTCGGCATGGATCCGGGCCTGTTCGACGCCGAGGTGATGCGCCAGACCAACCGCACCGCGATGCGGGCCTTCTCCTGGGTGTTCGAGCTGGAGAACAGCAACTACCTCGCTCTGCGCGACCGGATCGTGGACACCTTCCGCCGGATGAAGCAGGCGGGCGGCCTGCAGAAGCTGGGACTGAAGCTGCGCTTCGCCGGCCTGCTGTTGCGCCAGTTCAGCCAGCCGATGCGCGCCACCCAGGCCGGTGAGCAGGGGGTGGCTGCATGAGCGCCACCGGCTCCCAGAGCAGCGCAGCGATCGGGCCTGCCGCCGCATCAACGCCATGGTGGTGGTGGGCGAAGGCCTGGCCACAAAAAAAGCTCCCGATTTCCCGGGAGCTCTGCAGACCTTGAGAGTGTGGCGCTGGCTACCCGGCGCCGCTCCTTCACTTGGCGGAAGCGGCGAAGTCGGGATAGGCCTCCATGCCGTGTTCGCCGATGTCGAGACCTTCGATCTCCTCCTGCTCGGTGACACGGATGCCGCCGAAGATGGCGCCGATCACCGACCAGAGGATCCAGGAGCTCACGATGGCGAACAGACCGATCGCCACCGCACCCACGATCTGAAAACCGAGCTGGGCGAAGCCGTGGCCGGTGAGCAGACCTTTATCGGTGTTGAACAGACCCACCGCCAGGGTGGCCCAGATGCCGCAGGTGCCGTGCACCGAGAAGGCGCCCACAGGGTCGTCGATCTTGAGGCTGTCGATGAAGGCCACCGAGAACACCACGATCACACCGGCGATGAAACCCACCACCCAGGCGGCGGGCATCGAGAAGCCGTCGCAACCGGCGGTCACGCCCACCAGGCCGGCCAGGATGCCGTTAATGGTCATGGTGAGGTCGGGCTTGCCACCGGTGAATTGGCTCACCAGGGTGGCGGCAATGCCACCGCCTGCCCCACCGAGGGTGGTGGTGACGGCGATGTACGGCACCTCAGGGGCCATGGACAGCCAGGAACCCGGGTTGAAGCCATACCAGCCCAGCCAGAGGATCAGGCAGCCCAGGGTGGCGATGGCCAGGTTGTGACCGGGGATGGCCTGGGGCTTGCCACCGGCGAACTTGCCGATTCGGGGACCGAGCAACATGGCGCCGATCAGGCCGGCCCAGGCACCGAACGAGTGCACCACGGTGGAGCCGGCGAAGTCGATGAAGCCCAGCTTGTTGAGCCAGCCCTCACCCACATTCCACTGCCAGGAGCCCGAGATGGGGTAGAGAATGCCGACGAGAATCAGTGAAAAGATCACAAACTCGCCGAATTTGATCCGCTCAGCAACAAGACCCGACACGATCGTGGCAGCTGTGCCGGCGAAGGCGGCCTGGAAGAGGAAGTCAACGCTGGGGACCAGCTTGCCCTCGGTCACCATCTCGGCGGTGACAGTGGGATCGAAGAACAGCCCACCAAACTTGAACCAGCCGGGGATCACCCAGCTGGCGTTGTACATGATCTTGTAGCCGATGAACCAGTAGGCCGTCACCGCCAGGGCGAAGACAATCAGGTTCTTGGCCAGAATGTTGACGGCGTTCTTCTGGCGGCACATTCCGGCTTCCACCATGGCGAAGCCGGCGTTCATGAAGATCACCAGCGCGGCGCAGATCAACAGGAACATGTTGTTGGCCAGGAAGGCCGGGGTGAGCTCGGGGAGCTCGGCGGCATGGGCCGAGAGGTTGAAAACCCCCAGACCAAAAAGCGCCAGGGGAACGCAGGCAAGCCAGATGAGCCCCCGCTGGGAGGCCATCCCACGGATGCTGCGCAGAAGCATCGAGGGGGCCTCGAGCAAACTCGCCTCCTGCAGACGCCTGGCGCGCCGAGGAGGTTGGGAAGCAATGGTCATGGGCAGTTCGGAACGACGGCTGCACGAAAGAATTTGGATACCCTGCGGCATCCATCGGCACCGACAATGCGCGGAAGCTGCCCCCCTTGATGTTCGTTTCGCTACAAAATCGCCCACCCCTCGCCGCGGACCTGACGAGAACCGGTGGCAACCAGGCAGCCAGCGTGCCGATTTACCACCATGCTGGAGTGTCTGCAGCCATCGCTACAGAACGATGGCGGGGCAGCCACTAAAGAAGTTTCGCTTTTCCGGTAACGCGTGAAACAGATTCAAGCCATCATCCGGCCCGAGAAGCTGGATCCAGTGAAAGATGCCCTGGTGGCCATCGGCATCAACGGCATGACCGTGACATCCGTCCAGGGATTCGGCCAGCAGATGGGGCACACCGAGGTCTACCGCGGCGTGAAGATGGAAGCCCGTCTACTACCCAAGGTGATGATCACCGCGGTGGTGAGTGATGGCAGCGTGGATGCGGTGATTGAGGCGATCCGATCCAGTGCCCGCACCGGTGAGATCGGCGACGGCAAGATCATCATCACCAACGTGGAGAACTCCATCCGCATCCGCACCGGTGAAACCGGTGACATCACCCTCACCACCTGATCAGATCCACCACGCTGCCACCGCCTGCAGCTGGTGAACCATCAAAAAAGCGCCCCGCAGGGGCGCTTTTCTTTGGTCACCGGGCGAATGAACCCCCGCTCAGCCCCAGTGGATCAGCCGACAGCGGCGGCAGCGCGGTCGAAGTAGGTGCCCACTTCGCTCATCAGGGCGGAGCAGTCGCCGGGGGTGATGCCGTTGCGATCGTTGGCGATGGCGATG
>JBIIXY010000111.1:0-7758 GCA_044347105.1 Prochlorococcaceae cyanobacterium | reverse complement strand
CACGATCTCCTCGGTTTTCTTCGGGATCCAGGGATCGCCGGGGGTGAGCACGCACTGCAGCAGCGAGCCCAGCCCCTCCTTGCGGTAGTCCACGGGGCTGGCCAGGGCCAGGTCGGCGAAGCAGCTGAAGTCGGCATCCGCCGTGTAGAGCAGGTTGTCGAGGCCGGTGGGCTGGTGCACGTCGGCGCGGGCGGCGGCCGCAGCGGGCGTGTCGCCCAGCTCGGTGACCCAGCCGTCGTAGCGCAGCTGCACGGTGGCCACCGGCACCGCTTCGAGCTTGTAGATGTGGTCGAACAGGGGCCAGCGCCGCCAGGCCGCCGGGAGCATGCGCTGGATGCCGGGAACATCGCAGGCGGCCAGGTAGGTGTCGGCCTCCACCGTGATCTCACCCTCTGGGGTGCCGAGCTTCAGCCCGCTCACCCGGGTGGCGGGCTGGCCATCGGGGCCAGCGGCGCCCTCCTCGAACAGCACCTCGCTCACCCGGTGGCGCAGGTGCAGCCGGCCGCCGCGCTGGGTGATGTAGTCGAGGATCGGACCGGTGAGCCAGCGGTGGGGTGAGCCCTTGAGCAGGTTGAGCTTGGAGGCCTCGGTTTTCGCCGCAAACATCATGAAGATGGTGAGCATGCAGCGGGCCGAGATCGCCTCGCAATCAATGAAGCCCAGGGCGTAGGCGATCGGATTCCACATCCGCTTGATGCTCTGCTCGCTGCCGCCGTGGCCCACGAACCACTCCTGGAAGCTGATGCGATCCAGGGCCCGGATCGTCTTCATGGCGCCCTCGTAATCCACCAGGCCGCGCACGATCGGGCTGGTGCCCAGGGCCAGGGCATTGCGCAGCTTGTCGATCCAGTCGAGCTGGGGGGTGGTGAAGAAGGCCTTGAGGCCGTTGAAGGGGGCGCCAAGGGCGAAGCGGAAATCGAGTTCGCGCAGATCCCCGCCCGTGTTCACGAACAGGTGGGTGTGGTCTTTGGGGAGCAGGTTCTCGAACGCCCCCACCTTGCGCAGCAGGGCGAACAGGTTGGCGTAGTTGAAGAAGAACACATGCAGCCCCATCTCAATGTGGTTGCCGCCCTCATCCACCCAGCTGCCCACCTTGCCGCCCATGAACGGCCGGGCCTCGTAGAGATCCACCTGGTGGCCGGCATCCACCAGATCCACCGCCGCCGCCAATCCGGCCAGACCTGCACCCACGATGGCGACGCGCACCCTGCTTGCTCCCGCTGTTCGGCCACGACTCTATGGAGCCGCGTCGGCCGGCCGGGGCAGGCCGACGCTCCCTCAGGAATCAGGCAGCCCCTCAGCAGGCTCCATACAGTGGTGCGAAAAGGCGCATTGCGCCACGCATTCGCCATCTGCACGGCCATGAGCACTGACACCCTGTCCCCGGTTGCCACCCACACCGCCCGCGACGGTAAGGGCATCCAGATCACCGAGCCGGCGATGAAACAACTGGCTGCCTTGATGCAGCAGCAGGGTGCGGGCAAGGTGCTGCGGGTGGGCGTGCGCTCGGGCGGTTGCAGCGGTATGAGCTACACGATGGACTTCATCGAATCCGAGGGCATCCAGGCTGACGACGAGCGCTACACCTACGAACCGGCGGGGGCCCCGAGCTTCGAGGTGGTGTGCGATCCCAAGAGCCTCCTCTACATCTATGGCATGCAGCTGGATTTCTCCAGCGCTCTGATCGGCGGCGGCTTCAACTTCACCAATCCCAACGCCACCCAGACCTGCGGCTGCGGCAGCTCCTTCGCGGTGTGAGCCAGGGGAATGCCTGGCACCGGGTGGCAATCTGAGGGCACGACCAGCCTTCCACTCCAGACCCCGTGACTGACAGCACCGCCACCACCACTGCCACTGCCACTGCCACTGCCACTGCCTCCACAACCGGACCGACAGCCAGCCCGGCCAGCAGTCCCAGTGATGCCTCCGGGGAAGGGCCTGAGGCCTCCCTGTTCGACCAGGCCATCAGCCGTTACAACGCCGGCGCCCCGGCCGGCGAGCTGATCGCCGACTTTGTGGCCATCACCCAGCAGGCACCCCGTCAGTCGGCCGGCTGGACCTGCCTGGCCTGGCTTCAGCTGTTGGACGGTCAGCCGCTCGAGGCACTGCGCTCGGCGCGCATGGCCGTGAAGCTCAACCCCCAGGACCCCCAGGCACGGGTGAATCTCAGCCTGGCGATGCTGGAGACCGGCGCCAAGGGCGTGCGCGAGCACATCGAGATCGTGCAGCGGGTGATGGTGATGGCCCCGGAACTGGCCGGTGAACTGCAGGAGTCGATGGCCGATGGCCTGCGCCGCCGCCCGGGCTGGGCCGCCATGGAGAAAGTGCGGGCCTGGCTCAATGGCTGAAGCCGATTCCCAGGCCCTGCCACTGCTGCAGCGGTTGAAGGGCGGGATCGATCTGCTGCTGGTGATCGACGTGTTCGTGGTGATCGCCGGGGCCCTGTGGTTTGGGGTGGCGGTGGTGTGCCACAGCCAGAAGATTGAGGCTCCTCTCAACCTGTTCCAGCGGCTCTGGGAGCCCCTGTTCACCCCGGCGATCGGCCTGCTGATGGCCGCCGCCCTGTTCAGCGGCGCCCTGGGCTGGTGGCAGCGACGAGGGCAGCGCTGAGCTCGGGGTACTGGAACTGGAAGCCCAGGTCGTTCAGCCGCTGGGCTTCCACCCTCTGACCCTCCAGCACCACCTTGGCCCCATCCCCCAGCAGCACCTGCAGCACCGGAGCGGGGACGGGCAGCAGGTTGGGCCTCCCCAGCGTGCGCCCCAGCTCTGCCGTGAAACCGGCCATCGTGACCGGCTGGGGGGCCACGGCGTTGTAGATGCCGGCCATGGCCGGATCCTCCAGGGCGCGGCCGATCAGACGGCAGAGATCGTGGCGATGGATCCAGCTCATCCACTGCCGGCCATTGCCCAGGGGACCACCGAAACCCAGGCGGAACACCGGCAGCATCTTGCTCAGGGCGCCACCATCGGGCCCAAGCACGATGCCGATGCGCAGGATCACCAGCCGGCAGGCGGCCGGTCGCTGAGCGGCGGCCTCCTCCCAGCGCTGACAGATCTCCGCCAGCAGATCGCTGCCCGGCGGACTGTCCTCGCTGAAACTGGCGGTCTCGCTGGTGCCGTAGAAGCCCACGGCCGAGGCGTTCACCAACACGGACGGGGGGGTGCTCAGCTGGGCCATGGCCTGCACCAGCTGTGCCGTGGTGTCGAGCCGGCTGCGCAGCAGCAGCTGGCGCTGGGCGGCGGTCCAGCGCTTCTCGGCAATCGGCTCGCCCGCCAGGTTCACCACCCCCTCGGCGGCCGCCAGAGCCTGGCGCAGGCCGTCCTGGCCCCAGCTGTCGGCCTGGGCGGGATCGAGCTGCAAGCAGGCCAGGCGCTCTCCTGCAAGGGCAGGGAAGGGATCGGCCTGGCGGCTCACCACGGTGAGGTTGTGACCGAGTTCCAGCAGATAGGGCACCAGCTCGCGGCCCACAAATCCGGAACAGCCAAGAAGCAACAGCCGCACGCCCAGTTCACCCGCTGACTGCTGGAGGCTAGAACCCCTGGCCGATCAAGGAGCCCTAGCCTGGGCCCTATCCCTGCCCGCCCTTTGCCGTCCGCCATGGCTCCCGACGCCCCCCCCAGCACCAGCCCAGCTCCCGCTGCAGCGTCGGCTGCCGCCACCCCCGCTCCGCCGAAGAAGGGCAGCCTGGTGCGGGTGAACCGCGAGCGCTTCCAGGGCAGCATGGAATCCGGGGCCAGCGATTCCCAGGCGCCCGACTACATCTTCGAAGGCCCTGGTGAAGTGCTGCAGCTGAAAGGCGACTATGCCCAGCTGCGCTGGCGCAGGCCGGTGCCGGATGTATGGCTGCGGCTCGACCAGCTGGAGCCCTTCCCGGGCTGAGTTTGAGCGGTCCCCTCAGGCCCGCAGCTGGCGGCAGCGGTGCTGCAGCTGGCTGCGGCGATTGCGGCCCTGGCGCAACAGCTCCCGGCCATCCCGCAGGTAGGAATCCACGTAGCCCATCGTGAATCGCTCCAGATCGAGGAGGGCGTCCTTGATCAGGCTGAGGGTGTGATACAGATCCAAGCTGAGATCCTGCAGGCCCGGGGGGCAGGCCTGGGAGCGATAGAGCGTCTCCGCCCGGGCCAGCCGGGCCTGGGATTGCTCCAGGAACCCGCAGAAACCCTCCATCAGGTCGTCGTCGTAGGGATCGGCGGCCAGAGCGCGCAGCTGGGCTGGAAAGGGATTCACCACCTGACCCAGCAGGCGATCCACCGGCCCGTAGACCTGCTGGAGCCAGAGGGCCACCTCCTCATCGCTGACCGCGGCCGCCTTGGCAGGCGAAGGGCCACGGGCAGGGGCCGTGGCCCGAGCTGAAGCGGAGGAGGCACGCCCGCGATCACGCCGCAGCTCATCCAGGCGAATGCGTTGGTGCCGATCGCCGAGCACCTCCCAGGCTGCATTCACGGCCAGCATCGCGGCCGGATCGCCCCCGGCATCGGGATGGTGGCGTTTCACCAGCGCCCGGTAAGCCGCTTTGATCTCGCCATGACTGGCCTGAGGATTCACCCCCAGAACCCGGTAGGGATCGGCGGGGATGGAATCCGGACAGGGGGAGGACAAACCAGTCTGGTCTGGCGGCAAGGACACCAGGTTAGGTGAGAGTGCCAACAAAAAACCCCGGACGAAGCCGGGGGTACCGCAAAGCGATGGGTGTGGGGAGTGAAAAAGCTGAAACAGCGAAGAAAAGGGAATCTGGAGGCCGCTCCGGAGAACGGCCCGACCATTCCAGGGGCTGAATCAGAACTTGAAGGTGGTCTTGACCACACCGCCGACAATGTCGTCGGAACCATCAACGTTGTTCTCCACCCAGAAGAAGGCGGGGGTCACGCTGATGTTGTCGGTGACCTGGAATTTGTACCAGAGCTCCAGGCCGATGCCGGAGTTGTGGTCGCGGCCACCACCGTCGTAGCCATTCGAGCCGATGGCGAAGCCAAGAGCATTGCCCTCCAGGAACATGTCGCTCCACTGCAGGCCGGTGTACCAGCTCCAGGCGCTGCGCTGGAAGTCGGCGTAGCCGACACCAGCACTGATCGAGGGAATCCAGCCATTGTCGGCAGGCTGCCAGTAACCAGCCAGGCCAATGTTGTTGCTGGATCCTTCAAGAGCACCAGGAAGACGTCTCGCAAACTGGAAGGTGTTGGCGGTGTCACCGTCGTTGTAGGTGTATGCCAGGGCAGCACCCCAGTTCTCACCGGTGTAGCCGGCTTGAACGGTGGTGGTGATGCCTTGTCCCAGGCCCTCTGTGGAATCGCTGGCGAGATCGCCGCGGGACACGTAAAGAGCACTCAGGCTGAAGCCACCGGAGGTCCAGGACACACCAGCACCGGCACCCAGAGTGAGGGGATAGGTGTTGGAAGAACCGGCGTAGGTGAATACATCAAGGATGGAATCACCGGGGTAGACGCTAGGCCAGATCGCCAGCATGTCGTCCTGACGAACCCTTGCACCGAAGGTGACCTTGAAGCTTTCGGCAACAGGGAACTGGTAGAAGAGGCGATTGATCCCAACCGAATTGGGGCCGGAGGGCTCTTCAAAAGCCACTTCCATCCCAGCCAGTGGGTTGCCGCGGAAACCAAACGGGGAGCTAGCAAAGTTACCCGCACGCAGGGTGGTGCGCAGCAGGTCATCACCGGTGAAGCTGGTGTCGAAGATCAGGCGAACGTCGTAGTTCGAGGTGACCTTGTCACCTGCGGTGGTGTTGCCAGCACCGCCCAGGGTCATGGTGGCGATCCCACTCAGCTTGGTGGTGGTGGAGAACTGGTTGGCTTCGAGCTCTTTGACCTTGGCCTCCAGGCCGTCCACGCGGCCCTTGAGCACGGCGAGTTCCTTCTCGAACTCGGCCATCAGGCGCTTGAGCTCGTCGGTCACTTCGGTGACGCGGTCGAGACAGGCATTCAGCAGAGCGGCAGCCTCGAAGCGGGTCATGGCGCGGCCACCCTTGTAGGTGCCGTCGGGATAACCGGCCACGCAGCCGTAGCGCTCAATCAGGTTGGAAAGAGCCTGGTAGGCCCAGTCGGTGGGACGGACGTCCGAGAACTGGGAGATGCTGGTGACCTGCTCCTCGGTGGAGTACTGATTCACGCCGGTCAGGTTGACTTCGGCGGCAGTGGCGGCCACAGGGGCCAGAAGACCGAGGGCCGCAGGAGCCACCAGCAGTTGCTGGAAGAGTTTCATTTGGGTGTTCCTCACACAGAACGGCGCAATGCGCCGGCTCCTATCTTCAGGGGGTAGCACTCCGTGCTCCAGCCTTCCTGTGCCAGAGCGCACAATGGCCGGTGTCCAAGCCGACGGCTGGGCGGCCAGGCGCCAACCCAAACCGATGCCCCAAAAGCGATGCCCTCGCCAGCATGGTTCTCCGTGGGGAGATCCAGGCCAGCGAGGGCTCTCGCCGGGTCCGCATCGGTCGCGGAACCGTTCGATCAGGGTTGAGGTGCCGAAATCAGCCGGCGTTCTCCGCGATCAGCAGACCCTTGGTGAAACAACTGGATTGCATGGACACCTCCTCCTGGTGGGGATAAAGCCAGCCGGCGACGCCTTCGGGAGCCGATCCGAGATCGACACCCACGTCACTGCTGACGGAACCCGCAGATCCTAGGGGTGATCGAGCCAGAACGCCCAGGGCGGGCCTGCATACGCTCTTCAGCAATCGCAGGCAGCAGCCCTTGACCCATGGTGCCCACCACCTCCGTCCCGCTGGCAGCCACCAGGATCTGGCGAGACGGCACTGGACGTTCCCGGCCCGCAACCGCAAGGCCAAACTGCGCCGCTGGCTCCATGGCGCGCTGGAAAGCCTGGTGTGCCGCTTTGCGATCAACGGCGACCGGCCGGTGTTCGCCGTTGACCAGTTCCGCTGGATCGGCGAGGTGGAAGCCAACTGGCAAGCAGTGCGCCGTGAACTGGATGCGGTGATGGCCTACCGGGAGGCCATGCCCAACTTCCAGGACATCCTGCGGGAAGTGGGCAGCATCCAGAACGACGACGACTGGAAAACCTTCTTTCTCAAGGGGGTGGGCATGAACTGCGCCGAGAATGCCCGGCGCTGCCCGGAAACGATGCGGCTGCTGGCCGCCATTCCCGGCTGCACCACCGCCTTCTTCTCGATCCTCTCGCCCCACAAGCACATCCCCCCCCACCGGGGTGCCTGGGCCGGCGTGCTGCGCCTGCACCTGGCCCTGATGGTGCCCGAACCGCGGGAGCAGTGCCGGATCCGCATCGCCGATCAGCTGCACACCTGGCAGGAGGGCCGCTGTCTGGTGTTTGACGACACCTACAACCATCAGGTGTGGAATGACACCGATGGCTACCGGGTGGTGCTGTTCGTGGACTTCGAGCGACCGCTGCGCTGGCCGCTGCGCAGCCTCAATCACTGGCTGCTGAACCTGGCCGCTCTGGCGCCGTTCCTGCGGGAGGCCAATGCCAGGCAGGAGGCGGCGGAGCGCAGCTTCTGGAAGCGGATTGCGGCCAGCGCGGTGGGACCGTAAAAAAAAGCGCCCCTTGGGGGGCGCTTGCAGATGAACGGTATCCACGATTAACGGGGATGGGCCGTGGACTGTGGGGATCCGTGGATCAGAGAGCGTTGCCCCGGGGCAGAACTTCCTCAGGGAAGACGAAGTTTTCGTGCGGCTGGTCAGCCGGTGCCATCCAGGCACGCAGACCTTCATTCAGCAGGATGTTCTTGGTGTAGAAGGTCTCGAACTCGGGATCCTCAGCGGCGCGGA
>JBIIXY010000110.1:0-7979 GCA_044347105.1 Prochlorococcaceae cyanobacterium | reverse complement strand
CTCCACCAGCCGCTGATCTCGACCCCCTCGACAAGGACGACGACGAGGCCAGCAGCCTCGACGGCGGCTCTACCGGCGACGACACCCTCGATCTCTCCCTACCCCAGGACTCCGGCAGCGGCAGCGGCGACAACGACGATCCCCCCGCTGCCACCTCCAGCACTGCTGATCCCCTGCGGGCTGAACGCCGCCGCAGCAACCAGCTGGAAAAAGAACTGCGCAAGGCCCGCGCCCAGCTGTCGCGCTTCTCCGAGATCAACCCCGATGAATATGCCCGCCTGCAGGACGCCGAGCGCAAGCGTGAGGAGTTCGAGCGCCAGGTGGCCGAGCGTGAGCGCCAGCTCAATGAGGCCAACCTGCGCCGCGTGCGCAGCGTGGAGAAAGAACGGGACGAGGCCCGCTCTCAGGTGCTGAACCTGCGCAAGGAACGGCTGATGGAGCGCCTGTTCTCAGAAGCGGAGGGCAGGGTTGGCGGCGATGAGCGGGGCACCTTCTTTGACACCTTCGTGACGCTGTGCGGCGGCCACTTCCAGCTGGGTGATGTGGATGGCCGCGAGCGGCTGCTGCCGGTGGACGGCAAGGGCCAGCCCCTCACCGTCGATGGCGTTGCCCTCTCCGATGGCGACTACATGGAGGAGCTGCGCCGCCACCCGGTGTACAGCTTCCTGTTCCAGCAGCGCAGCGGCCTCTATTCCGCTGCCGTGCCGGAGAGCGGCCACGAGCACGGCGGCACGGTGAACTTGCAGACCCTGAGCACAGCCGAGCTCTACCTGGAAGCCGTCAAGGGCACCACGCCCAGAGCTGCTGCACCGCGGCGCTGATCACCGAAGGGGATGAGGGAATGGCCTGGTATCTGGTGTTCTGGCGCAACCGATCCACCTCCACTGTGGTGCCGGCCGCCAGCGCCAGCCAGGCCCGCTCCCGTGCTACATGCCAGCGGAAGCGAGGCTATGGGGCGATCGTGGCCACCCGCCCAGCCAAAGACGACAACACCCGATTAATTTTCAGGGGCCAGGTTGCGACGCCGACGCGACGGCTCCAGCCCAGGGTTCGGCTCGGTTCGATCAAAGGAGCTATACCGGTTGCTCTGCAACCGGTATAGGCAGTGGCTGCGGGCTCAAGACTGATTCATTCATCGAGTTTGTTACCCACAGCTTGCAGAGAGCGGATCAAGTCGTCGGAGTGACAGAATGTAGTGCTAATTGCGCCGCAGAACGCGAAGCGACTCGCGAGACTAGCTTCCGCGCCGTGTTATGTCTCAGCGAACAGAATGCTCGCCTCCCAGTACAAACAGGAATAATCGACCAAGCTCAGACAACCTATACCTCAACGGGCTCCGCCCTTCACTGTGAACCAACAATCGTTGTGCAACCAGGGCGCCTCGGTGCAATTCGAGTTGAGCATTCTCTAATCTTTTCAGAAAGAGATCATGAGCGAGGAGGTTTTTCGCGTCTGCCATCGATATAAAATGGCGACCAGACATTGATTTCTCAAGCTTAAATGCCGAGGAGAGGTTCGCCTGCGCAAGCAAGAATTGCACATCATTGTCAGATAAATCTGTCAATATTTGCAATGCCGATCTCCGAAACTCAATTTCTCTCTCCGTCGGAGCAACAGATGGAACTACAATTGAAGCAATCCATCCCAACCTATTCTGACTGACAGGCTTGGTTGCTTCGATGATGGAGTTTTCAACCAGAGCCGCATATTCATATGTTTGTGTAAATTCCAAGCTCTCTAATTGCTCAAGCCTGTGGTTAAGCTGTTCGATATAGGCAAGTATTCGTTCGGCGCGCTGGCCTCGAACATGATCAATCAAGTATTCAACAACAAAGCTGCCACCGGGCAGCACGCCTAGAAGTGCCTTGTAAAGCTTAATCCGCTCATCAACAGCCGTCTGCTCTGGCAGTGGATTATTCATGGCGAGTCACAGCTTAATCTAAGAAACACTCGCCAAGTTATGCCCTTACATTGATCCTTGCCGGATCCAAGGTTATGTTATGTCTACTGCGCCCCAGTCAGGCCCTGCCCATACCCCAAGCGTTACCAAGGGTTACGTGCCCTTCTGGCGCAACCGCTCCAGCACCACGGTGGTGCCAGCCGCCAGCGCCGGCCAGGCCCGCTCCCTTGCCAAGTGCAAACAGAAGCGGGGCTACGGGGCGATCGTGGCCGCCCGCCGTGCCAATACCCAGGACAGCCGACTGATCCGCAAGGGCGTGTGGGTCAGGCGGCGGCGGGATGGATCCAGCCCCCAGCTCGGCTGTGCTCGATCCAAGACCCGGGCCTTCAGGCAGCGCAGCCGCTATCGGCGGTGGCTGAGCGCCAATGATTGATACACAATCAACAATCTTTCGAGCTGCACCATTATAGAAAAATCAACACTGGCACTTAGGTGCCTGGAGATTATGTGCACTGCCCGTTTTCACGCTGACCCATAAATAGCGGCGCCTCCCGCGATTCTTGCGACAAGTAATAATTGAAATGCAAATGAACGCTGCCTTCATTGCTTTTGCTCAAAGTGTCCAGAATTGGCAACTCATATACTACCCTCTTAGCGACGAATATGTTGCTGGCCTGCGGTGGATGACGGAGGGCTCCAGAGGCGCTGTAGTGGTCCACTAAGGAACAAGCCAAGTACAAAGAGAATCAAGCCAGCGCCTATATTAATTCCGAAAGCAATCCATCGCTCTTGGCCGGCATTTCTTCCGAGCGTAACCTCGATTTCCTTTAGCAATGACTCAGCTTTTGAGGCTTCGATCTCTGCGAGCTCGGAGTAGCGCTGATGCTCGTTCTGCAAGTGCGCCAGCTTAGCGGCACGCTCTTTAAGACTCTCCTCAAGACGAGACACAAGAGTTGAGGTCTTCTGAATGGAGGCAATTGCTTCCTCTACCTGTAAATCTATATCCTCCTGTGAGCGTCGAATATCACGAAGAAGATCAAAGATCTCAGGAAGAGGAACGATCGGCATTATCCACCTCATCAGAAGGCGTAGCGCCTTGTCCTGCGTCGCGTAGTTGAGTTTCACCTAGATAGCGTGGCTTTATTACATAAGGGTATATGGGAGCACTCCACATGCAGGATGGCCAGAGACACTCCTTGTCCAGCGCATGACGGAATTACTCCTAGGCCACTTGTTTTGCTGCCCTCTCAGCGGCCCCGTTTGATCGCCCGGACCGCCTGCAGCGCCTTCATTTCCTCGTCGGCCATGGTGGCCGCCCGTTTGAGCCTGGCTGGATCCCGACGAATCTCCTCGGCCTGCCGCAGGGTGCGCAAGTCGCTCTCAGTCCGCCAGCGGGCTTCCTCCTGGGCCAGCTTGCGCCGCTCGGCTGCACTGATGCCCGACAGCTGAGGAGCGGCGTCGGCTGCGGTGTTGCGTCTTGCTTGGCGCCGCGGTTTGCGGGTGCTGCTTTTGCCGGTGCCGCTCTTGCGGGTGCGGGTGGCCATGGCCTCGATGGGCTGAAACCCCCATTTGCCAGCTCACTGCTGAAAGCCCGGCCACCAACCGGCAGCCGGGCCTGAGCCCTGAGGGCTCAGCAGACCGAAACGGTGCAGCCGGGGGTGCCCTGCAGCTTGCGGGCAAAGGCGAACGCCTTCTCGGCAGGGATCAGCCGCATCTTCTTGACGGGCTTGCCGCGGCGGCCAAGGAACTCGACCTGCCGAGGGGCGGTGCCGAGCTTCCTGACGCCGGGCTCGTAGCGGTGAACCACAAGCAAGCGGACTTCACAGACGGGGCCCTGGGGAGCGGTCATGGCTGGGATGGTGCGGAGAACACCGACCACACGCCCTGCAGGTGAGCACTGGCCAGGGGCGGGCACCGCGAGCCTTGCGTCAGCCCTGGCCAGTGCGAGCCGCAGGGGCATGCTGCGGAGGGGTTTCGCGCCGCCCCACCAGCCAGAGCCCAGAGGCTCTGCTGGTGATCCGTGCTGACGCCCACCGCGCCCGAGGGCAGAACTGCTCCACCTCATTGCCCTGGGATCGAAGAGTGCCCAGCGGCACCGTTAGATCTGACGCGGCCTGCCGCGCAGCGGCAGCTTGCTTGCCCGCTCTGCAGCAGCCCGGCCAGCGTTCGTCTGTGGCCTGGGTACAGGTCCCGGCCTGGTTGGTGGCAGGGATGAACCCAGTGGCCCCCTGCTGGAGCGGTGGTCACTTCGGCTGGAGCCGCGGAGCCCGAGCAGGCGCGAGAGGCGGAGCGGCGTAGGCAATTAGGGCCGCCAACCCTGCGGCGACCCGAACCAGCAGACCTGAGGGGGCCCGGTGGCCCCCGCTGGATCAGACGACCGGCATGGCCCCACTGCACTGCAGCCCGCCGCGGCGCAACGCGGCTTCTGCCTCCACCTGCTGGCGGTAGCTCAGCTCGGCTTCTACCTGCAGGGCGCTATCGATCTCATCGACCCGCGCCAGACACTGCTGGATCGCCGGCAGCACCTCTTCCTCCAGGCGAGAGATCTCCTCTTCTCCATAGGGCCGATCTATCCAGGTGCGGCGCAGCGGCCGGCCGGCATGCCCACGCAGGATGGATTCGATCGCCTTGCCACAGGACTCCAGCAGCAGGAACGGATCTTCTTCTGGCCGGCAGAAGGCAGAAGCGGCAGATGAAAGCGTGGCCATGGAATCGGCGCCAGAAGTGGCGCAGCGACGGGACCGATCCCAGCGGAGGCGCGGCCGCAGGACGGGCCTCAGACTGGAGAGGCCCGGAGCAAGCTCAATGGGCTCAAGTTCCCGCCGTGATGGGAGCTGCGCCCTGGTTCCGTAGCCAGAGTGGGTTTGCCCAAGACCTGCCACGAGCCATGGAGCGCCTCATCCGGTTCTGCGCTGCTGCAAGCCTGATCGCCCTGTTGGCCGCCTGTGGCGGTGAGAGAGACAGAGACAGGGAGGAAGGCCCAGCTGATCATGAGAAGCCCTCCCTGGGTGCACCTCAGGATGATGACGGCGCTGAGGACAAGACGGACAAGAAGGAATCCCGCGGCGATGAAGAGGACGATGATTAAGCGTTGACGCTGATCCGTTTGTCGCTCGAGGGCTGATTGCGCCAAGGGGTTGAACGGCCTGCCCATGGTCTGTCGACTCAGCGATCCATCCGCGTCAGCGCTGCTCCGCCCAGCAGCGCCAGCAGCAGCTTGAGGGTGGAATCAAAGCCGCCCTGCAGCTGCTCCAATGTGCCGGGGCAGATCTGCCCGATCGATCGCCCCTCCAACGCCCGCTGACCGCAGACACCGGCGGCCAGGGAATAGATCAGCAGCTGGGTGCCGATCACCACTGCCAAGATCTTGAACACAAACCGCTCACGGTCGAACGGCGGCTTGGGCGGCCGGAGCTGTGGGCGTGCGTCCATTGCTGCTCCTTCCGATGATCAGGCCCCAGCCGGCGGCAGCACCAGCGCGCCGCTCTGCAGCAACCCCCAGATCCTGAGCGCTTCTGCCTGGCGCCGCTCGGTGTGGGGTGTGCCGGGCCTGAAATAGCCCTCGGCTGCTGCAGCTGAGCCGGTCCAGTAGGCCGCTGCCGCTGCTGGATTCATGCCAGCCGGTCGGTCTTCAAAGACGCGGGTCCAGCCGATCAGCGAGCCCTGGGGCGGATCGTGCAGGCCGGCGTACTCCTCGGCGAAATACTGCTCCTGCCAGGCGTTGCTATTGGGGTCGATCCCACCGGCGATGGCCTGGAGGCGGGCGGCGTCGTAGGCCGTGCGGCGCACGCCCGTGTACTGCAAGGCCCCGCGGCCGGCTCCACTGCCGGCCTCCACCACATCAAGGTTCTCCAGCTCCGGTTCACCGGTCTCGACCACCATGCAGCCCAGAAAGCCGCAGGCCTCCTGGGCTGTGAGCGGCTGGATCACCCCCAGGCTGGCCTCGGTCACGGCCCTGCTGCAGAAGAAGTCCAGCCAGTGCTGCAGGTTGGCGTGGGCCAGGGATGGCTCCCCAGAGGTGCATCCCCCCAGGGCCTGGCCCGACGTCACTTTTTTTCCTGGAACACCCCCACATAGACGGTGCCCTGCCGGTAGAGGGGCAGCACCTTGTCGCGCAGATCGGCGTTGTGGATGCGTACGCAACCCAACGTGGGATGCAGGGGCTGCTGCGGTGCCCAGGCACCGGGCCAGCCGCAGGCCGAGCCGCCGCCGTGGAGCATGATCCCGGCACGGCCGACGGCCACCTCCTGGCCCTCCAGTTCCTCCATGTCAAAGGAGTACCAGCCGTAGGCCATGGCCGTATCGCTGCAGGGGGGATTGGCGTTCTGCTCGTAGTCCTCGTACAGCTTCCCGAGCTTGTAGAGCCCGGGCGGGGTGTCGGTGTTGGTGTGGCTCCAGTCGGTATCGGCGCCTTGGCCGCGGGCTAGACAAGGCACCTTCCAGAGGATCTTGCCGGTGTGGTCGTAGGCCTCCATGTCCTCGTCCCAGTCATTCACCAGCAGGTAGGAGTCGCCGGGTTTCACCGGTGCCGGCTTCTGCGGCCCGACCATGCCGACCTCCTCTGAACCGCGGGGATCCAGACCACCAGCTGGGGCCGGTGGCTCCTCGCTGTAGGTGAGGGCCCAAGGGGCCTGCTCATCGAGGATCGCGCTGCCCTGATCGCTGCTGCTGATTGCGGCATGCAGCTGCAGAACGCCGCGCTGCTGCTGGGGCTGGCCTTTGTAGTAGCGGAAGCGATCGGCGAATCGCTCGGCGCTCATCGGGGTGGTCATGGGATGGGGTGCTGACCATCCCCATTGCCAGCCTCGTTACAGCACCGACAGACAGGTTTTGATCGCTTGCTTCGCCATGTTTGCGGCGAGGGATACGTTATGAGATGTTATTACGCTTGCCATCACCTGGCCGCCGAATGCGCTGAGTGAAAAAGATAGCCTTGCGATGGCGGCTCAGGTGAATGGCGGTGTTAGCAATCATCATCAGAACCCAGCCCACCTAGGCAATCTGGCAATCTACTAAGACTATTAATCCTCTCCTGCTCAGAAGCTGTCAGCTGGCGCGATACAAAAGGGAAAATATTTACCAAAGCATTGATCATCCCCTCCATGGCGGAAGCCTCGAACTCATTAATGCTGCGAATAGTTGACAAGACTTGCTTGATGAAGAGTGTAGGGATCTTGAGATCATTTATGTCAATCCATAGAGTATAGCAGCCATTCGCCATCGCTTGTGCAGCCAGTCTCGCGTCGCAAGCGCCCTTGCAGGCCGGGATGATTCTAGATATTCGCTCACTGCAATCGCCTTCTGGTGATGTGAGCGGACGGACAACCTGCAGAAGTCCTGTCGAGCCTAGGGATAACAAATCCCTTCCGCATGCTTCGCATATCAGTTCAGCAGAATCTCTAAACAGACGAGCGGGTTCAGGATTCTCGACCTCCCATTTCTTGATTGAATTGGGGAAATAACGTCGAGCTAATTGAATGCTCCTCGGAGATGACAAAAGAAAGGTTTCAATACGCGCTCTGTCGTAAACAAGAGTTTGGAACTCAAGGTTCGATGCGTTAAGCTTCCCTGCCAGGCCAGAACTTGGCAGAGTCGAATATGCACCGAGAAACCCGTTGCATCCATGAGTCTTGACGCGGTCATGTATATCAGGCTCTTCACTTGGCTTCACGGACTCGCCACTATGTGCATTATGCTTACAACTGACTAGCCATTTTATCTCTGTTGTGCCTGCAACTCCTTTCCGAGCCTCGATCGCGACTATATCCCTCCCGCCATCTGTTCCACGATCGGGATCAACCTCAATTTTAAATCCCAAAAACTCCAGCAACTCGCGAATAAAAAGTTCCCACTCGTCTCGATCTGGGCCTGATGTCGAGGGAGGAATCTCGGTGAAATCGATGGCTGCCAATTTACGTTTTCCTGTTTTGTAATGCTAACTCTTTATTGGAAGGTTCCGAGAACCAGGTGGACCGTGCTGCCTCTTTCCGATAACCAAGGTAGGCGCCCCTTCCGTAATCTCACCAACTGCAGCTCTCACCTGACTTTTGAGTCGCTGTGAGCCAAAGCTAGCTGTGGT
>JBIIXY010000026.1:0-25091 GCA_044347105.1 Prochlorococcaceae cyanobacterium | reverse complement strand
CGGAGAGGGTGGGATTCGAACCCACGGAAGGTTGCCCTTCAAACGATTTCGAGTCGTTCGCTTTCGACCACTCAGCCACCTCTCCAGGTGGTGCGCCCGGCTCGGCCACGGGATTGGCCTGAACCGGTGATAAACGCCACTTCACTTTACGGAGCCATCAGCCCAGGGCCTGCTGCAGGGAGCCGCTGCCGCCGCTGGCACGCCAGCCGGCGGGGAAATCGCCGCTGGCCTCGCCGCTGATCCACACCCGGGCCGGGGCCTGGGCCTGCAGCCAGTGCCTCTCCCGGGCCCGGGGCCGGAAGCCCAGCCACACCCCGTCGGCCTGCAGGGGCCGCTGCTCCCGCTGCCAGCTCCAGAGGTCCTGGGGGTCGGGCAGCAGCAACCAGCGGCGCCGGCCAACCGCCAACTGCAGGCCCCGGCTGGCGCTGGCGAACGGTTCGGCACTCAGGCCCGGGCTGGCCAGCCGCTGGCCGGGATGGATGGGCAGGCTGCCGTCAGCGGAGGCCAGCACCAGGCCGGCCTGCTCCCGCCAGCAAGCTGGCGGTGAGGGGGCCAGCGGATCGAGCAGCAGCACCCAGTCGAAGCGCGACACCCCCAGGCCGCTGGCCAGCTGCCGAGCCTGGTGGCAGCTGAAGCCATCGGCCTGCAGCGCCACCAGCGCCGCCCGGCCGCGATGGCGGGCCAGCAGCAGGTCGCGGCCGCCCTGGTGCACCAGAAGCAGCTGGTCGGCCCCCAGGGCAGCCAGGTGCAGCACCGCCACCAGGGCGATCGCCGCCGGCGCCAGCCGCCGCCAGCGCCGGGTGACACCGGGCAGCAGCAGGGCCAGCATCCCTGCGGCCAGCAGGACCACAAGAACGGGACTGGGCCGGCCCAGCTGCAACTGGGCCATCGGCAGGCCAGCCACCAGGCGCACCACGGCCAGCAGCACACCGGCCAGAACAGCCAGGGGCGGCAGCAGCAGGCCCAGCAATGGCGGCAGCACCACGGCCACCAGCGCCAGGGCCATGGCGCCCAGGGTGAGCGGCGTGAGCAGGGGTGCGGCCAGCAGGTTGGCCAGCAGCGCATACACAGGCACCACGCCGAAGTGCAGCAGCTGCAGCGGCAGGGTGTAGAGGCAGGCGGCCAGGGGCACGGCCACCGCCGGCGCCAGCCAGGGGCCGCACCAGAGCGGCAACCCCTTGCGCATCCCCTGCTCCAGGGGGCCAGCGCTGAGCACCAGGGCGGCCGTTGCCACCACGCTCAGCTGGAAGCCCACCGCCACCAGCCAGCGGGGCCAGATCAGCAGCAACAGCAGGGCGCTGGCCAGCAGCACCGCCAGGGGCTGGGCGCGCCGGCCACACTCCAGCGCCAGCAGGGTGATGGCGGCCATCAACACGGCCCGCAGCACCGAAGGCTGCGGCCCGGCCAGCAGCAGGAACAGGGTCATGGCAGCGGCGAGCAGCAGCAGCCGCGGCAGCGGGGGCAGGCGCCGGGCCAGGGGCAGCACCGCCCCCAGCAGCACGCTGAGGTGAAACCCTGAGGCCGCCAGGGCATGGGAGAGCCCGGCGGCGCGGAACAGCTCGCGCAGCTCCGCCGGCAGGGGCACCACAGCGCTGCCCAGCACCAGGGCGGCCAGAACGCCGCCGCGCTCCGGCCCGGCCCTCTCGATCAGGGCGGCGGCCAGCCGGCGACGCAGGTCGGCCACGGGGGTGGGGGGGCGCTGCAGCACCTGCCATTCGCTCACTCGCAACTGGCTGGCTGCCTGCTGCTGGCCCAGGCGCTCCGCAGCGCCGGAGAGCAGCGGATGGGCCGCCGGGCTGGGCAGGCGCAGCCGCCCCCACACCCGCAGCTGCCACCCCTCCTGGGGCGCCGGATCGGGGCAGGGACTGAACTGCAGTTCGCTGCGGCCCACGGGCAACTGCAGCAGGGCGGTGCAGCGGCTGCCATCAGTGCTGGGGCGGGGATCGGCGAGCAGCCGGCCCTGCAGGCTGAGCTCCGGCGGGGCCGCGTCAGCGGCCAGCAGGCGGGCGGGATCCCCCGGCGCCAGCGGCAGGGGCTGGCCACTGAGCACAGCCGCCCGCAGCAGCACCAGGGCGAGCAGCAGGCCCCAGAACGCGGCAGCGGCCCAACCGGCGCGGCGGCCCGACGGACTGGCGCAAGGAGGATCTGCCTGGCTGGCTGCCCTGCCGAAAGCGCTCTGCATGCCCGTGACGCATCACTGGGGGCAGGGTTGCCACCGCCAGGCCGCGCGGGCTGGGCCTAGAAACGCGGCAGCTGGAGGAGCAGCTCGCACAACTGGGCGCTGGGCATCTCCTGACCCAGGAGCGGCGCCACCAGGGAGGCCACCGGCCGCAGGCGGCAGGGCCAGAAGGCACGCTCACTGAGGCGGCCCAGCTGGAAGCTGCCCAGCAGCAGCACAGCGAACAACAGGGTGCGCGGCGCCTTGGCCATCAGCGGAGAGCGGCCGGCGAAGGCATCGGCTGGCCCTGCAGCAGCGGGAAGCCGAGGGCCTCGCGCTCGGCCAGCCAGGCCTCGGCCACCTGGCGGGCCAGGGTGCGGATGCGGCCGATCGTGGCGGTGCGCTCGGTGACGGAGATCACGCCGCGGGCCTCCAGCAGATTGAAGGTGTGGCTGCACTTGAGCACGAAGTCGAGGGCTGGCGCCGGCAGCTTGCGCGCCACCAGATCGGCCGCCTCAGCCTCGTAGAGGGCGAACAGCTGCTGCAGCCGCTCGGGATTGGAGGCCTCGAAGTTGTAGGTGCACTGGCCCTTCTCGAAGGGCAGCCAGATGTCGCCGTAGGAACGCTGGCCGTTCCAGCTGAGCTCCCAGATGCTCTCCACATCCTGCAGGTACATGGCCAGGCGCTCGAGGCCGTAGGTGATCTCGATCGACACGGGCCGGCAGTCGAGACCGCCGCATTGCTGGAAGTAGGTGAACTGGGTCACCTCCATGCCGTCGAGCCACACCTCCCAGCCCACGCCCCAGGCGCCCAGCGTCGGCGATTCCCAGTTGTCCTCCACGAAGCGGATGTCGTGGTCGGCGGCGCGGATGCCGAGGGCCTCCAGCGAGGCCAGGTAGGTCTCCTGGATGCCGTCGGGGCTGGGCTTGATCAGCACCTGGTACTGGAAATAGTGCTGCGCCCGGTTGGGGTTGTCGCCGTAGCGGCCATCGGTGGGGCGGCGGCAGGGCTCGGGGTAAGCCACCGCCCAGGGCTCGGGCCCGATCGCCCGCAGCACCGTGTGCGGACTCATTGTGCCGGCGCCCTTCTCGGTGTCGTAGGGCTGCAGCAACAGGCAGCCCCGCTCCGCCCAGAAGCGGTTCAGGGTCCTGATGATGTCCTGGAAGTGCATGGTAGCGGCGCGTGGACCACGGCCGAAGCCGGCGCTGTCATTGTTCCAGCGCGCCGGCGCGCTCGCTCAGTCCGCCGGGATGCGCAGCTTCTGGCCGGGGAAGATCAGGTCGGGATCCTCGATCACCTCGCGGTTGGCCGCGAAGATCTCGGTGTAACGGGCGCCGTTGCCGTAGGCCCGCTCGGCGATACCCCAGAGCGTGTCGCCCTCCTCCACCAGGATGAAGGTGGATTCGCTGCCATCGGGCTTCTGCAGGGAGGCGGCCTCCACCTGGCCCACCCCTTCCACGTTGCCCGCGATCAGCACGGCCTTCTCGAAGGCGGCCTGGTCGGCGGCAGTGCCGGCGATGGTCACGGTTTCGCCATCGACCGCCACCTGCAGACCCTGCACGCCGGGATTGTTCTTCTCCACATGCTGCTTGAGCTTCTCGGCAGCCTTGGCGGAATCCTCGCCGCGATGGAACACTTTCTTGCCGATGTTGCCGGCGAACTTGAACAGGGGAACGCCCATGAACTGCAGGGAGAGGCTGGAGAGACGCTAGTCAGGGGACGAGGAACGGGCCACCCCGGCGGCGGCTGAGCAGATCGCGCGGGGACTCCACCATCTCGGTGGGGTTGCGCTCCCCGTTCACCACCCATTGCCGCAGGAAGGTGTTGCGGGCCATCGCCGAGGAGCGCAGCACCGGTCGGGTGAGGCTGCGCTCCAGATCGGCGGAGATGGCCTTGGCGGTGAGCGGCAGGGTGGAGCTGGCCAGCTGGCGGTTGAGGGTGCCGCGCAGGCTGAAAGAGCTCAGGGCGCAGGTGCCGCCAAAACCCAGCATGAGCAGCAGGCCCATCGTGGGCAGGAAGGGAAAGCGCTGCAAGCGGGCCAAGTCGCGCAGAACGGAAGCCGCTGGCTTGATTGAGGCGGGAACCAGAGCTCGCCCCGCGAGGCTTTCACCTGCGGCACCGAACCTGGCTGCTCACAGCTAAATAGTCAGGCAGGAGTCAGGCAGTAAGAATTGCAGGTTAGTCACCGGGAGTTGACTAGACGTTGGCTGGCGTTCAGAGCCGCCCTCAGGCCACCAGCTGCAGCACGCCCATCAGGCCCGCGGCCAGGGGGCGGTGCCGGGCGTGGCTGAAGCCGGCCTGCCGGGCCAGGGCCTCCTGGTCAGGGCCTGGGGGGAAGCGGCGCAGGCTGGCCTCCAGATAGGCGTAGTGCTCGGGCACGCCGAAGCGCTCGGCGGTGGGCACCACCACCCGGCGCAGAACAAAGCGCTGAACGCTGGCCATGGGCTCGCTGGGACGGTTGAAATCGAGCACCACCGCCCGGCCGCCGGGGCGCAGCAGGCGCCGCAGTTCGATCAGGCCGGCGCCCGGATCCGCCAGGTTGCGCAGGCCAAAGGCCATCACCGCGCCATCGGCCGAGGCGGCCGGCAGACCGGTGGCCAGGGCATCGCCCTGCTGCCAGCGCAATGGCAGCCAGGGCTGCCGCCGCCCGCGGGCGGCGGCGAGCGCCAGGGGCTCGGCGGCCGCGTCCAGGCCGAGCACCTCACCCCCGGGCCGCACGCGGGCAGCCAGCAGCAGGGCCAGATCGCCAGTGCCGCAACAGAGATCGAGCAGGTGCTGGCCGGCGGAGGGCTGGATCCAGGCGATCGCCTGGCGCTTCCAGAGGCGATGGAGCCCGAGGCTGAGCAGGTCGTTGAGCTGGTCGTAGCGCGGGGCGATCTGATCGAACAGCTGCTGCACCGCAGCGGGATCGCCCGGGCTAAAACTGCCCATCCCAGGGCAGCTCGAAGGAGGCCGGCAGGGAGCCGGGCAGGTCGGCCCCAGCCGGATCAAGGGCATTCACCGGGCTGGGCAGGGAACCGAGTGCGCCCCACTCCGGCCCGGTGAGGGTGATCACCATCACCGTGGCCAGGCCCACGGCGGCGGAGCACACCATGCAGCCGGCCAGCATCAGCGAGAACTCCTGACGGTCGTTAGCGGCCTGCATCAACTGCAGAGCCCAGGCCACCAGGGCAATCACCGCCCCCACCAGCAACAGGGCGATCAACGAAGGCAGTGGGACGTGCAGGACTGCCAAAACGGCGAGGATCGAGCTGAAGCTGAGAGCAATGTAACGGGGAGTAACAGGGGGGTGCGGCGCCGGGTTTCTCAGCCGTGCGGGGCTCCTGACGGGGAGGTGGCGAGCGGCCGGATCGGCAGCCCCCGGGCCAGCAGGTCCCCTTTGATCTGCTCCACCGAAAGCACGCCATCATGCAGGAGCGAGGCCAGCAGGGCAGCCGCCGCATGGCCTCCCTCGGGGGCGGCGCTGATCGCGGCGGCGATGTGGTCGATGCAGCCGGCGCCCCCTGAGGCGATCACCGGCACCTCCACCGCATCGGCCACCGCCCGGGTGAGGGCCAGGTCGTAGCCGGCCTGGGTGCCGTCGCCATCCATCGAGGTGAGCAGGATCTCGCCGGCGCCGAGGGCCACCACCCGCTCGGCCCAGGCCACCGCATCGAGACCGGTGTTCTCGCGGCCACCCTTCACGTACACGTCCCAGCCCCCACCGCTGCGGGCGCGGGCGTCGATCGCCACCACGATGCACTGGCAGCCGAAGCGTTCGGCACCGCGGGCCACGAGCTCGGGGTCGCGCACGGCGGAGGAGTTGAGGCTCACCTTGTCGGCACCGGCCCGCAGCAGCGCGGTGATGCCATCCACGCTGCTGATGCCGCCGCCCACGGTGAAGGGGATGGTCACGGCCTCGGCGGTGCGGCGCACCAGGTCCACCAGGGTGGCGCGGCCCTGGTGGGAGGCCGCGATGTCGAGGAACACCAGCTCATCGGCACCGGCGGCGCTGTAGCGGCAGGCCAGTTCCACCGGATCGCCCGCATCGCGCAGGCCCACGAAGTTCACACCCTTCACCACCCGGCCATCGGCCACGTCAAGGCAGGGAATGATCCGCTTGGCAACCATCGGCTGAGGTCAGGGAGGGGGAAGGAAGCGGGGGCAGGGAGATCCCGCGGCCGGCGGGTGTGCAGCGGAGTCTCGCTGTTAGGGTTGCGCCACTTTTCAGTCGCGCCGCCCCATGGCCCAGGCTGCCACGATCAATGTCGGTTCCAAGGTGCGCATCGCCCGCGTGCGCGACCGCATCCCCGCCGACCTGGTGAGCGCCCTCAAAGCCGACGCCACCGGCACGGTGAAGGGCTTCCGCACCGTGGATGGCAAGGGCATCGGCGTGGTGGTGGAGCTGGCCGGCGGCCAGACCGCCTGGTTCTTCGACGACGAAGTGACCCCCGCCTGAGACCCGGTTTGAGCAACACTCCCAACCCCGAAGCCAGCAGCGGATCGGCAGCCCGTCAGCTGCTGGGCATGAAGGGTGCCGCCGGCACCACCAACATCTGGAAGATCCGGCTGCAGTTGATGAAACCGGTGACCTGGATCCCCCTGATCTGGGGGGTGCTCTGCGGTGCGGCCGCCTCCGGCAACTTCCACTGGACCCTGCCGGAGGTGGGGGCTTCGATCGCCTGCATGCTGATGAGCGGGCCGCTGCTGGCCGGCTACACGCAAACGATCAACGACTACTACGACCGCGAGATCGACGCGATCAACGAGCCCTACCGGCCGATTCCCTCGGGGGCGATCCCGCTCGGCCAGGTGAAGGCCCAGATCTGGATCCTGCTGTTGGCCGGCCTGGGCGTGGCCTACGCCCTGGATCGGTGGGCAGGTCACAGCACGCCGGTGCTCTTCCTGCTCGCCCTGGGCGGCTCGTTTGTGAGCTTCATCTATTCCGCCCCGCCGCTCAAGCTCAAGCAGAACGGCTGGCTGGGCAACTACGCCCTCGGCGCCAGCTACATCGCCCTGCCCTGGTGGGCGGGGCAGGCCCTGTTCGGCCAGCTCACCTGGACCACCGCCCTGCTCACCCTGGCCTACTCGCTGGCGGGCCTGGGCATCGCCGTGGTGAACGACTTCAAGAGTGTGGAGGGCGACCGGGCCCTGGGGCTGCAATCGCTGCCCGTGGTGTTCGGCATCAAGAAGGCCAGCTGGATCAGCGCCGGGATGATCGACCTGTTTCAACTGGCGATGGTTGCGGTGTTGATCGCCATCGGCCAGCATTTCGCTGCCGTGCTGCTGGTGCTGCTGATCGTGCCCCAGATCACCTTCCAGGACATCTGGCTGCTGCGCGACCCGGTGGCCTACGACGTGAAATACCAGGCCAGCGCCCAGCCCTTTCTGGTGCTCGGCATGCTGGTGACGGCCCTGGCCATCGGTCACAGCGCTCTGGTGGCCTGAGATGACCAACATCGTCGCCAGCCGCCCCCGCCTGCAGCAGCGCCGCCAGCTCAACCCGGTGCTGTTTTCGGTGCTGGCGGCGGCCGCCATCGGCGGTGGCGCGGCGGTGGTGCAGTCGGTCGTGGTGCGCGGCTTTGACGCCCTGCTGCCCGACGCCCGCGGCATCAGCCACTTCAACCGCCCCGGCACGCTCACGATCCTGGCGGCCGATGGCTCGGTGGTGCAGAAGCAGGGTCCGGTAAGCCGGGAGAAGATGACCAGCGGCACCATCCCGCCGCTGGTGGAGCGGGCGTTCATCGCCGCCGAGGATCGCCGCTTCTACAACCACGACGGCATCGACCTCTATGGCATCAGCCGGGCGATGGTGCGCAACATCTCGCGCGGCTCGGTGGAGGAGGGCGCCAGCACGATCACCCAGCAGCTGGCGCGCACGGTGTTCCTCAGCCAGGACCGCACGCTGCTGCGCAAACTCAAGGAGGCGGCGCTGGCCGGCAAGCTGGAGCGCCAGCTGAGCAAGCGCCAGATCCTTACCGAATACCTCAACCTGGTGTATCTCGGCTCCAGCGCCTACGGCGTTTCCGATGCGGCCTGGGTGTACTTCTCTAAGACACCCGAGCAGCTCACCCTGCCGGAGGCCGCCCTGATCGCCGGCCTGCCACCGGCGCCTTCGGTGTACTCACCGCTGGTGAATCAGGATCTGGCCCTGCAGCGGCGGAGCATCGTGCTGCGGCGGATGCGCGAGCAGGGCTTCATCACTGCGGCCCAGGAGAACGAAGCGGCCGATGCGCCGCTGGCGCTCAAACCGGCCGACCCCAAATACTTTGTGAGCAGCGCCCCCTGGTACAGCAGCTGGGTGGCCCTGGAGCTGCCGCGGGTGCTCACCAAGGAGCAGCTGGAGGTGGGCGGCCTCACCGTGCGCACGGGCATGGACCCGGCGATGCAGGCCGAGGCCCAGAAGGTGGTGAACGCCCGCGCCGGCAGCATGGAAGGCGGCCTGGTGGCGATGGAGCCGGGCACCGGCCTGGTGCGCGCGCTGGTGGGCGGCAAGGATTTCGAGCGCAGCCAGTTCAACCGGGCGGTGCAGGCCGTTCGTTCGCCGGGCTCCACCTTCAAGCTGTTCGCCTACACGGCCGCCCTGGAAGCGGGGATGACGCCGGAGGACACGGTGAATGACAAGACGCGCTGTTACAAGGAGGGATGGCCGCCCAAGCAGTTCTGCATCCAGGGTGCCGGCCAGATCAGCATGACCCAGGCCGTGGCCCAGTCGAAGAACGCGGCGGCGGTGGCTGTGGCCGAAAAGGTGGCCTACCCGCGGGTGGTGGATGTGGCCCGCCGCCTGGGAATCACCGGCACGGTGGGTGAGTACCCGGCGATGGTGCTGGGCTCCAACGAGAAAACCATGCTGGAGATGACGGCCGCCTTCGCCGCCATCAACAACCGCGGCGTGTATGTGGAGCCCACGCCGTTCGAGGAGATCCTCGGGCCCGATGGCCAGCTGCTCTACAGCCGCCGCACCGATGGCAAGCCGCCCAAGCGGGCTGTGAGCAGCGATGTGGCCGATGCGATGACCTGGATGCTGCAGAAGGTGGTGAGCGGCGGCACGGGCACCGGAGCGGGGCTCTACGACCGGCCGGCCGCCGGCAAGACGGGCACCGCCGAGGGCGCCCGCGACCTGTGGTTCATCGGCTCGATCCCCCAGCTCACCACGGCGGTGTGGTTCGGCTACGACGAGAACACCAAGACCGGCAGCAGCAGCGCCCAGGCGGCGGCAGCCTGGGGGGCCTTCATGGCCGCCATCACCAAGACCATGCCGGTGCAGCAGTTCCCGCCCAAACCGGTGTTGGAGGGCCGCTTCGTGCCCTATGTGCCGCCGAAGGAGAAGAAGAAGCCCACCCCGGCAACCGAAGGAGCCCAGCAGCGCGAGAAATCCTGGGAGCCCCCCGAGGACAGGTCTCCCGACAGCCGCTGGCAGGACCAGGACTCCTACGAACCACCGAGCTGGGAGCCCCCTGTGGAGGATCCCGAGCCCCGGGCCCGGCGCCGCGATGAGCCCGATCCGGTGTGGAACGACCCCGAGCCCAGATGGGATGATCCGCCGCCGCCGCCGCCGCGGCCGCGGCCGCGGCCCCAGGCGGCTCCTCGTCCGCCAGCGCCAGCCGCTCCCGCGCCGCCCCAACCGGCAGCTGCGGCCGTTCCCGTGGCCGCCCCGCTGCCGCCGCCCCCACCGCCACCACCGGTGGAGCCGCCACCACTGCCACCAATCCCTTAAGCCCCTGCCCTGAGCTGGTCCTTCAGCCGGGGCAGGCCAGCACAGCAGCGTAGAAGCCGTCGCCGGGGCTCTGCCCCGGCCACCACTGCTGGCTGGAGCGCAAGGCCAGCTGCGGTTGGCTGGCCAGCAGGGCGGCGATCACCGCGTCGTTCTCGGCCGGATGCACCGTGCAGGTGGCGTACACCAGCAGGCCGCCGGGCCTGAGCAGGGGCAGCAGCCCCTCCAGCAGCTGTCGCTGCAGGGCCACCAGAGCGCTGATCGCCGCCGGCTCGATCCGCCAGCGGGCGTCGGCATGGCGGGCCAGGGTGCCGAGGCCCGAGCAGGGGGCATCGAGTAGCACGCGATCGAAGCTGCCCCGCCAGTCGGGCCGCTGCGCCACCAGCTGAGCGGCGTCGGCCACCAGCGGCCGGATGCAGCCCAGCCCGAGGCGCTCGGCATTGCGCTGCAGCCGTCGCACGCGCGCCTCGGCCCGGTCGACGGCCCAGATCTCGCCCTGGTCGCCCAGCAGCTCGGCCAGGTGGGTGCTCTTGCCGCCGGGGGCGGCGCAGGCGTCGAGGATGCGCTGGCCGGGGGCCGGCTGCAACAGGGGGGCGATGCGCTGGGCGCTGCGGTCCTGCACGCACCAGTGACCCTCGCCGTAGCCCGGCAGCTGGCGCAGGTCGCCCACCCGGCCGCTGAGGGCGATGGCCTGGGGTTCGGCCAGGGGCTCGGCCGCCACGCCCGCCTGCTGCAGGGCGGCCAGCACCTGCTCGCGGCTGGCGCGCAGCGGATTCACGCGCAGGTCGAGGCCGGGGGGCTGGTTGCAGCTGGCGGCGAAGGCCTCGGCCCGCTGCGGCGTCAGCCACTGCAGCAGCAGCTCGGCCAGCCAGGCGGGCAGGGAATGGCGCAGCCCCAGGCCCGTGGCGGCCGGCAGGGCATCCGCCAGCTCGCCCTCCAGCTGGGGCAGGCCCTGCCAGGGGGGCGCGCCGGCGGGCAGTTCGGCGCGGCGGCGCAGCAGCGCCCGCAGCAGGCCATTGGCCACCGGCGCCAGGCGGCCCAGGCCGGCCCGCTTGGCCAGCTCCACGCTGGTGTTCACGGCGGCGGCGGCCGGCACCCGCGCGCTGAACAGCAGCTGATAGCAGCCCAGGTGCAGCAGCCAGCGCAGCCGCGGTGGCTGGCGCTCGGCCGGCACCTTGCCGAGGGCATCGAGCCAGGCGTCGAGCAGCCGCCGCTGGCGGATGGCGCCGTAGGCCAGCTCGGTGGCCAGGGCGCGGTCGGCCGGCGGCAGGGGCAGGCGGTTGAGCTCCCGCTCCAGGGCGCCGTCGGCGTAGGCCCCCGCTGCCACCGCCTGCAACACCTGCCAGGCCAGCTGGCGCGGCGCCAGACCGATCGCGACCGCCTCAACCGTCAAGCGCATCCTCCAGGGGTGGATTCCACAGATAGCGCCCCAGGGGCAGGCGGCCCTGGCCGTCCACCGGAATCCCCTCGGCGCGCAAGAGCTCGGCCTGGATCCAGTCGCTGCCCTCACGGCTGGGGGTGAAGCTGATCTGCCCGCGGGCATTCACCACCCGCTGCCAGGGCAGCGGCGAGGGCAGGGGCAGGCGGCGCAGGGCCCAGCCCACCTGACGGGCGCATCCGTAGGCGCCGATCAGCTCGGCGATCTGGCCGTAGGTGGCCAGGCGGCCGCGGGGAATGCGCGCCACGGCGGCGTAGACGCGCTCGTCGAAGCCGGCCGGGGCGGGCCGGGGATCGGGCGGATCGGGACTGCCGGGGGGCATCAGCGGCGGGCAGGGCAGCAACCGATCCTCACGCCACAGGCCTGGAAGCCGGCGATTCACTTCAACCCTAGAGTTGAGATGCTTGATGCGTCGCATCAGATGCGCACCACCCTCACCCTGGATGATGACGTGCTGGCGGCGGCCCGGGTGCTGGCGCGGCAGCGGCGGCAACCGATCGGCAGTGTGATCAGCGCCCTGGCGCGGCAGGCCCTGGCCAGCCCCAGCCTGCAACCTGCGAGCCCCGCCCAGACGCAACGCAACGGCCTGCCCCTGCTGCCCTTGCAGCCCGGCGGCGCTCCAGTGGACCTGGAGCTGGTGAATCAACTGCGCGATGAGGTGCCGTGAGCGGGGCAGGAGACCGCCGCACGGCTCTGCTGGATGTGAATGTGCTGATCGCACTGGTGGACCCGCGCCACGTGCACCACGAGCTCTGCCATCAATGGTTCGCGGATCAGGACCTGCGCCCCTGGGCAACCTGTGCGATCACCCAGAACGCCGTGCTGCGGATCCTGGGCCATCCCCGCTATCCGAATTCACCGGGCTCCCCCGCCGTGGTGAGCGCGGTGCTGCGCCAGCTGGTGGCCCATCCACGGCACCGGTTCTGGGAAGCGGCGCCGAGCCTGCTCGACCATCTGCAGGTGGATACCGGCCAACTGCTGGACTCTGGCCAGATCACCGATGCCTACCTGCTGGCCCTGGCCGTGCACCACCGGGGCGTGCTGGCCACACTCGACACACGCCTCAATCCCCGCAGCGTGCGCCAGGGCGAGGAGTCTCTGGACATCCTGAGAACGAACGTCCGCCACTGATCCGGCCCCAGCCGGGTGAACGCGCTGATCGAAGCTGGGAGCCTCGTTCAGCGCCTCCCTGCCCGATGCCCCTGCTGCCGCGCCGCTTCGAACGCCTGAAGGCCGTGCTCGATCGGCGCATGGGCGATCTCACGCTGCTGCTGGAGCATGTGGAGAAGCCGCACAACCTCTCGGCGATCCTGCGCAGCTGCGATGCGGTGGGGGTGCTGGAGGCCCATGCGGTGTGCCTGGCCGGGCGGCTGCCCACCTTCAACAGCACGGCCCAGGGCAGCCAGAAGTGGGTACCGCTGCAGCTGCACAGCAGCGCGGCCGGAGCCCTGCAGGCGCTGAAAGCCCGCGGCTTCAAGGTGTACGGCACCATGCTCGGCCCCAAGGCGGTGGACTACCGCAACTGCGACTTCACCGGCCCCACGGCGTTCGTGCTGGGGGCGGAGAAGTGGGGGCTGAGCGCCGAGGCGGCCGAGCTGGTGGACCAGGCGGTGATCATCCCGATGCGCGGCATGGTGCAGTCGCTGAATGTGAGCGTGGCCACGGCCACCCTGCTGTTTGAGGCGCTGCGCCAGCGCCAGGCGGCGGGGCTGGTGCCGGAGGCGGGCGAGGGGGTGGAGGCGGAGCGCTACCAGCGGCTGCTGTTCGAGTGGGCCTACCCGCAGGTGGCGGCCTGGTGCGCGCGGGAGGGCCGCCCCTACCCGCCGCTGGACGCCGAGGGCGCGATCGCCGAGCAGCTGCCACGCACCCTGAAGTTGCGCTGCTGAGGGGCGCTCAGTTGTTGAGCGGATTGCGGCGGCTGGCGCCGGGCAGCCCCAGGGCGAGGGCGAACGGGTGGGCAATCTCTGCCTATTGTGCGGCGCGCGACGCCTGGCCGCTGCCGCTGAGCCAGCTCTCCAGCCCCTCGCCGAGGAAGGAGAGGCCGAGCACCAGCACGAACATGGCCAGGCCGGGGTAGAGGGCGGTCCACCAGATGCCGGTGGGCAGGGCGGTGAGCGCCTGCTGCAGATCGCCGCCCCACTCGGGGATGGTTTCGGGCAGGCCCAGGCCGAGGAAGCCGAGGCCACCGAGCACCAGCACGGCATCGGCGGCGTTGAGGGTGAGCAGCACCGGCACCGAGGTGATCACGTTGCGCAGCAGGTAGCGGCGCAGGATCCAGAGGGGCCCGGCACCGAGCGACTGGGCCGCCTCCACATAGAGCTCGGCCTTCACCTGGGCGCTCTGGTTGCGCACCACGCGGAAGTACTGGGGGATGTACACCACGCAGAGGGCGGCGGCGGCGTTGGGCAGGCCGCGGCCGAGCAGAAACGCCAGCACCACCGAGAGCAGCAGCACCGGCAGGGTGTACAGGGTGTCCATCAGCAGCACCAGCAGGCGGTCCACCCAGCCGCCCAGGTAGCCGCTCACCATGCCCAGCGGCACGCCGATCAGCAGGGCGATCACCAGGGCCAGCACCACCACCTGCAGGGCCACGCCGCTGGCGGCCAGGGTGCGCACGCACACGTCGCGGCCGAGGCGGTCGGTGCCGCACCAGTGGGCGGGGGAGGGCGGTGCGTAGATCGGGTTGTCGAGGCCGGCATTGGGATCCGGCAGCCAGCCGGCCTGCACCAGCAGCGGCGTGACCAGCGCCACCAGCACGTAGGCCAGCACGATCAGCACCCCCCAGCGGGCCATCCGGGCCGAGAGGGTGCGGGCTGGCGCGGTGACGGGGCGGAGCAACTGGAGCAGAGCCATGGGGCGACCCTACGCAGCGGCGGCGATGGCGGCAAGCGGCCCTGCTGCCGGCCACGGCGTGCGCCGATACCCTGATGGCAATTCCTAACCAGCAATGGGCGCAATCCGGGTGTTGATTGTTGACGACGACCCGGAATTACGCGTATTTCTACGCGCTGAACTGGAACTGGAGGGCTACCACTGCGGCGAGGCGGGCACGGGCCAGCAGGCGCTGATGCTGGCGCGCCAGGAGCACTGGGACCTGCTGCTGTTGGATTGGGGCCTGCCCGATTTCAGTGGTGTGGAGATCTGCCGGCGGCTGCGCCGCACGGAGAACAACACGCCGGTGCTGATGCTCACCGCCCGCGACGATGTGAAGGAGCGGGTGGAGGCTCTGGATGCGGGGGCGGATGACTACCTCACCAAGCCCTTTTCGCTGGAGGAGCTGCTGGCGCGGATGCGGGCCCGGCTGCGGCGCGGGGCCGAGGAGGGCCCGAACGGCCAGAAGCCTCTGCAGCTGGCGGATCTGCAACTCAACCCCGCCAGCCGGGACGTGCAGCGCGGCGGTGAACCGATCGCCCTCACCGCCCGGGAATTCGAGCTGCTGCACCTGCTGATCCGCCAGCCCAACGCGGTGCACAGCCGTGCCGCGATCCTGGAGGCGGTGTGGGGCGAACACTGGGTGGGCGACGACAACGTGCTCGACGTGTATGTGCGCACGCTGCGGCGCAAGATCGAGCGGCCCGGTGCCGCCACGCTGATCCACACCGTGCGCGGCGTGGGCTTCATGCTCAAGGAAGGGGCGCCGCGGGAGTGAGGCGGATGGGGGCGCTGATCAGCGCTCGAGCAGCTGCCAGAAACTCCAGCTGCGGGCGAAGGATTCGCGCAGGCGGCCCACGAACGTTTCATGGCTCTGCAGGCCATGCCAGTCGTCGATGGCAGCGGCGAGGCGCTCGCACGTGCGCAGCTGCTCGGCGGCATGGCGGTAGCGGCGGCTGCGGCTGGCGGAGAGGGCGAACACCACCAGGGTGCGCAGCAGGATGGTGGCTGCCAGGGGGTGGGCGGAGCTGAGGCGTTCGGCGGCGGGGGCGAGCACCTCGAACGCTTCGCCATCCCACAGCTGGCCGTGATCGACCACCAGCCGCGCCGCCCGGGGCAGGGCGGGCCAGTGCACCAGGAACTGCAGGGCGAGCAGGGGCTGGGGATGCTGCTCGGCGATCGCCAGCGCCCGCTCCTCGGCCTCCACATCGGCGAAGTCAGCGAGCCGCTGCAGGTGGGCGCGCAGGTGGGGGATCGAGAGGGTGTGGCAGAAGAGCTCCCAGCGCTGCTGCTGGGCCTGCTCCAGGCGGCCGAGCTGCTCGAGGGCGGCGATGCGGGCATCGGCCCACGCCAGGGCCTGCCAGGGAGCGAGGTTGGTGGCGGCGCCATCCAGCAGCGCCAGGGCCTGTTCCGCCCGGTTGGCCTGCAGCAGCTGCTGGGCCACCGCGGCGGCCACGGCGGGGCGGCTGAGCTCGCGGGCATCGAACTGGGCCAGGTAGGCGTCCAGGTCGCCGCGGGCCTGGGCGATCTGGCGCAGGGCTTCGCTGGCGTCGGGGCCGCCGTGCTGCGTGAACCAGCCCTGCAGCAGCGCCAGCCCCGGCTCGCCGAGGGCGGGGGCCACGCTGGGGATGAGGGCGTCGAACTGGCCATAGCCATTGCCGGCGAGCAGCTCCAGCACCTGCTCGGCCAGGGCCTCGGCGCAGAGGGCGGCGGCGGTGGCCAGCGGGCCGAGATCGGCCAGGGCCTGCTCAAACACCCCCAGCAGCGCGCCGGTGCCGTCGGAACTGCGCTCGAGCACGCCATCGGCGAGCTCGAGGAAACGCACCAGCAGCTGGAAGGCCAGGGCCGGATCGGCCGCGGCGATCGGGCCACAGATCGCCTGGTGCTGGGCCTGCAGGTCGGCCAGCAGGGCCTTGCGCTTGCGCGCATCCACGAAGGTGGTGGAGCGGGCGATGGCCGCGAGCCGTTTGCGCACCTCCTGGGCGGCACCGCCGGCGCCATCGGCGGCGGCCAGGGCGAGACGCAAGCGGCGCTGGATCACGGCATGGCCGGCGCTCACTTCGATCAGCAGCTGGGCCAGGGCGGCGGCACCGAGGGCCTCCAGGTTGCGGGCATTGAGGGTGCGCTTGCTGGCCATCGCCTGGGGCGGCAGGGGGCAGGGGTGGACGGGCCTGCCCAGGATGGCCGAGCGATGGTGGGCGACGCTCCAACGAACCCCGCCGCCGCATCTCTTCCATCAGCAGCGCCATGGCTTCGCGCAGCTGGAGCCGGTTGAAGGGGGATGTTGCAAGGAGAACGCGTCCGTGCGCCACAAGGCATCCATTTGGGAGTTGAGCACGGCGAGCCGCGCGTTGCCTTGCTTCAGCTGCTCGATGTCGTTCTCGATCTGTTCGGATTGTTGCTCGATAGCGACCCCAAACCCAACCCAACGCCAACAATTCACCAGCACCAGGCGCCCCTCACCCCCGATCCCCCGCCCACCCCGGCAGCAGCAGCTGAAAATCAGCGCCGCCGCCGGGATGGGCGGCCACCTGCACGCGGCCGCCCATCGCTTCGATCAGCAGACGCACCACCGAAAGGCCGATGCCGCTGCCGCGGTGGGGGCTGGCCAGGCCGGCCGTGCCGCGCACAAACCGGCCAAAGATCGCCTCGCGCTCAGCGGCGGCCACGCCGGGGCCGCGGTCGATCACGTGCAGCACCAGCGCACCGGCTGGGCCTGTGCTGGCGGCGAGGGTCACCGGGCCATCGCTGTAGAGCAGGGCGTTGTCCACCAGGGCGGTGAGGCACTGCTGCAGGCGGTGGGGATCGGCGTTGGCGCGGGGGGCATCAGCGCTGGCCTGCAGGCGCAGGCGGCCGGAGGCCTGGGGGGCGAAGCGCTCGTGCAGGTCGAGCAGCACGTCGTCGGCCACCAGCGGCTGGCAGCGCAGGTGCAGACGGCCGGCGTCGTTGCGGGCCAGGTCGAGCAGGTCGCTCACGAGCGTGCCCATGCGCTGGGCCTCCTGCCGGATCAGCTGCAGGGCGGGGGGCTGGGGGCCGCGGCGTTGCAGGGCCTGCACGTGGCCGGAGATCAGGGTGATCGGGGTGCGCAGTTCATGGGCCACGCCATCCACGAAGCTGCGCTGCCGCTCCCAGGAGTCCACCAGCCGGCCGTGCAGCGTGTTGTAAGCGATGGCGATCGGCTGCAGCTCCTCGGGCTGATCGGCCACGTTGAGGGCATCGGCGGCATCGGGCGGCACCTGGGCGGCGCTGAGCTGGGCGGTGAACTCGCGCAGGGGGCGCACCAGGCCGCGGTGCAGCACCAGGCGCAGCAGGGCGCTGGTGAACAGGCTGGAGGCACCGGCGGCGGCCAGCAGCAGCCAGAAGTTGAAGGCTTCCCGCCGCACCGAGGCGGACACGTTCTGCTCCACCAGCAGGCCGGATCGGCTGCCATCGGCGAACTGCAGCGGCAGCTGGCTCACCAGCCAGGCCTGATCACCGCGCCGCTGGGGCTGGGCATCGCTGGGCTCAATGGCGGCGGGCAGCGGGCTGAGGCGCAGGTCGGGCAGCAGGGATGAGGCGAGCAGGGAGGGGAGCTGGGCGCTGCTGGCGGCGCGGCGTTCCAGTTCCGCGCTGAGCTGCTGCACCGTCTGCCGGTGGGCGGCGCAGCGCTCGGTGCCGGCGAGGCGCTGGTTGGCGAGCAGCAGCAGGCTGTAGCCGGCGAGCACGGCCAGCAGCGAGGTGCTCTGCAACCAGAGGCGCAGCGGCGAGATCCGCACCGAAGGGGGATTCAGGGAATCCTCAGATTCTGCTCAGCCGCTGTTTGTTGGCATGGGCGTCCGGAGGGGCAATCCTCTTGGGGTAACCCACCGAGGGCACTCCTCCCATGACCTCCCGCCTCCAGGCCAAGCTGCTGGCCCAGCGCGCGCTGTTCCAGCGCCTGCAGAGCAGCAAGAAGCGCAACAAGCTGCAAGCCGGCTTCACGCTGGTGGAGCTGCTGATTGTTGTGATTATCGTTGGCGTTCTTGCTGCAGTAGCACTTCCTACTTTCTTGGGCCAAGCAGATAATGCTCGTCAAAGAGCAGCAGAGGGAGCGGTCTCAGGAGCAGCTAAAGCTTGTCAAGTCGCGCTTGCAACAGGAGGCACCTTCAACCCTCCAGCGGGCATAACTCCAGCGGATGGTTCCGGCTGCGCCGCCTCAGGAACAATTACCTACACAGGTTCTGAAGGTGAGACCGCTGCAATTACGTTTGATCCGGATGGTGAGCCAGGGGCTATTGTTTACACCGGCCCTTAATTTCCTCTCTATTTTTTCAATGCCACCCTCCACGGTGGCTTTTTTATTGCGCATTCACTGAGAACCTGACCTGCTGCAGCTGTTCAGCTGCGGCGCCTACCTGATCCAGTGGGCTGCGCCGCTGCTGCTGATCTGGCCCGGCCGCTCGATCACCCCTGCCTGCTCGGGATCGCCAATCTGGCCAGCATGTATCTGGGCTTGCTGCCCGTTCTGAAGCTGGGGCTGTTCCCCTGGATGCTTGGCCTACCTGTTGCTGCTTCTGCTGCGACGCGGCCACGGTCCTGATCCGGCTGCTGCAGATTGAGGACTGCCGGTTTGATTGGCTCCTGTCAACTGGCTGGGCTCGGGATGCGGGGACAGGCTTTTGTATCTTATTGAGCGGCTATAGGCGGATCCGTATAAGACGACTGAAGCCTACGAGGCTATTCCGAGAACTACTGCCACAACAGGGTTCTGGCCATGTTGCCAGCTGGCAGCGTCGGTTTTATGGTGCCTAGGAAGACTGAAGAGGGTTTTGATGCGGATCCGTCCATGCCGTTATGCTAATTACAGGTGCTTCTTTCGCTTGTTGCCTCAATGAAAGCGTTCATCAGCTGGTCTGGACAGCAAAGCAAAGAGCTTGGGGAGGCAATCCGCGACTGGATTCCACTTGTATTACAAGCTGTTACTCCATACTTTACTCCTTCAGATATTGAAAAAGGAACTAGGTGGTCAAATGATATTGCCAAGGAGCTGGAAGCGTCTTCCGTAGGCATCTTTTGCATAACCAGGGAAAACATACGTGCTCCATGGATTTTGTTTGAGGCAGGAGCACTTTCTAAGAGCATAGATAAATCTCACGTATGCCCGATTCTGTTCGGCGTTTCTCCTGCTGATATAGAAGGACCGCTGAAGCAGTTTCAGCTCACGTACTTTGACAAAGGCGATCTGAAACAGTTGTTGACAACTTTAAACCTCAGACTCCAAGACGGAAAGATCGCACCTAAAGCGCTTGAGACCATTTTCGATAAGTGGTGGCCTGATCTATTAGAAAAAGTCTCGAATATTCTTGGGAAACAAGCTGAACCAGTCGAGCCGATTCGCAATGATCGCGAACTACTCGAAGAGATTCTTATGCTAACCCGCCGTGCCGATGATGCCTCTCGCAGCACAAGCATCAATCCTAGAGCATTAATTCACATCGCTAATAGCCTGATTATGGTTCACAACCAACAAGCCCATAGGCAAGGCACTTATCAAAATGCGTTGGACCTCTTAAGGCAGATTCACGAACCTTTATGCTATCTCTTACGGCAAGTGAGCAGAGAAGGAGACGGCATTAGCGAAGTCTTGTTGAGGCTAAGCTCACTTGAGTTTACCGCTGTGCCCGAATCGGGGCCTCCTGAAGAATACTTTTTTTCTGATCCACCTGACGAGGAACCACCATTTTGATTAACTTCGCAACTGCATAATAACGAACATCATGCACCCGCCCCGATTAAAAGGTTCGGAAAGGATGCCATTTTTTCTACGGCTGGGTGACGATGAGCGTTGGAAAGATGCAGACAGCCGTATTCGCATGGCCCTTGGCCTGAACGTGTCAGATCTGCTGCAGGAGCCTTTCCCTTTCTCAGAGGGCGAAGCGAGGCTATGGTGACAAGCAAGTGGGGGAGCCTGTTTTTCGCCAACCGTCTTCCGAGAAGGCGAATTTCGGTTTTTCTTCTTCTCTCGAGAAGAAAGTCGTAGGCACATCCATGTCAGCCACCCGGATGGTGAGGCTAAGTTCTGGCTAGAACCGACCATTGAACTCGCCCGCAATATCCGGCTAGGCTCGGCAAAGATGAAAGAGGCAGAGCGCCTCATCAAGTCCCGCAAAAAGGAGATCAACGATGCTTGGAAAAACCACTTTGGGTGCTGAGGTAACCAATGTTTCTGGACACTGCGTCTGGATACTTCTTGATGATGAGGAGCTTGCGCTTCCGTACTCAGAATTTCCCTGGTTCAAGGCTGCCACGATTCAGCAGATTCTCAACGTCCTACGTCCTACGGCCGACCACCTGTTTTGGCCTGATTTAGATATTGACTTATCTGTCGAGTCGATACGCCATCCTGAGAGGTTTCCGCTACGGGCGAACAGCACTTTCCAACCAGCCCCTTGAATGGACAGGCTGCCATCAACTCCCTGCTGCGCCACCCCAGGCTCCTCGCCTGCCACTCAGGGCCAGCGCTGTGCAGACCACCTCCAGTCATGCCATTCATCCATCTTGATCATGACTCACGCATAACCTACTCGAACTCAAATTGATCTGCTGTTGCTTGCCATCGCATGGCTTTCTTTTCTCGCCCTAGACACCTAAAAACCATGACAAGAGCCCTGAGGCTTATAGCAACAGACTGTTTATTGATGCGTCGATAAACGTGGCCCTGGCCTTTTTTCCGCCTGGGCCAGCTCGAACCACTCCGCGGCCTTCGCCCACTCCCCCTGCTGGTCGAAGCAGTTTCCGATCTGGTGCAGGGTGGTGCTGAGGCTTTCGTGATCCACGGGAGAAGGTGTGGAGCCGTTGCAGCAGGACAGGAACAAGGGCCGGTGCCAGATCCGGACGGCGCTTCAGGATCCGCTGGCTGTGCTCCTGCAGCTCAGCCTTGCGCCGCACCGGCAGCGTGAGCAGGTTCAGCTGGCGGTGGGGCAGCACCCGCCGCCTCGACGGCGTGCTCTGGAAGAGGCTGTAAAACCAGTGGTGGGTGGGCACAAGGGCCGCGGCTGCCACGGCTCAGGGTTGCCACCGTGCGGGCACAAACCAAGATCACCAGGGGCCCGCTGGACGCGGTTACAGCACAACAGCCAGATCGCCGGCACCACTGAAGTCGACCAGGGCCAACCTTCGCTAAGGTAAGGAATCCTTACTGGGGTGCCTTGCGATGGTGCTGGCCAAGCGCACCGCCAAGAACCAGCTCACCCTGCCCAAGAGCGTGGTGGAGCAGGTGGGGCTTGCCGATTACTACGACGTGGCCTGTGACAACGGCCGGATCGTGCTCACGCCGATCCATCCCGGCGCCGCCGCCAGCGTGCGGTCGCGGCTGGCGGAGCTGGGGATCAGCGAAGCCGATGTGGCCGACGCCGTGAGCTGGGCGCGCAACGGGTGAAGCCCACCCCGATCCGCGCCGTGCTCGACACCAACGTGCTGGTGTCGGCCCTGCTGTTTGACGATGGCTGTCTCAGTTGGCTGCGCACCAGCTGGCAGAACAGCCAGGTGATGCCGCTCCTGGCCCAGCCCACGGCACTCGAGCTGCTGCGCGTGCTGGCCTATCCCCAGTTCAAGCTGCTGCCCCAGGAGCGCGATCAACTTCTGGGGGATCTCCTGCCGTGGTGCGAAACCTGGCCTGGGCCGCTCATATCCAGCAACCACACGGTGCGCGATGGCCACGATCAAGTGTTTCTGGATCTGGCCCTTACAGCCCAGGGGGATGCATTGGTGAGCGGTGGTGGCGATCTGCTGGCCCTCAGGGAGCAGGTGCCAGCGCTGAGGATCTTCACCCCTGCAGAGTTTCAGGCCTGGCTCAGCCGGCGTGCGCCTCCAGCCAAACAGCCAGATCCTCGGCGCCGCTGAAATCCAGAAGGGCCTGGATGCGGGCGATGGGGCACCACCACCACCACCCGCAGATGGCGCGCCTTGGGGTGGAGCTGCACCACGGGCTGCCTGGCCGCAGCGGCCAGAGCACGCCATCGAGGCGGTGGTTCAGGGCTTTCAGTTCCACCGCCTCAAAACGGTAGAGCTGGTTGCCGGGGGATTCGGGGCCCAGGCTGGGGGCCGCAGCATCGGCAGCACCCGCCGCCTCGACGGCGTGCTCTGGAACAGGCTGTAGAACCAGTGGTCGGTGGGCACAAGGGCCGCGGCTGCCACGGCTCAGGGTTGCCACGCTGCGCACGGCTTAGACCAGCGGACCCGGGGCGATGCAGCCAACCAGCGCCGCTATCGTGATAGCACTTCTTCGCCTCTGCAATGGCCCAGTTGCTGGTGCGTCAGCTGGATCTTGCGGTGAAGGAGGCGCTCCGCCGCCGGGCCCAGCGCCATGGCCGCAGCATGGAGGAAGAGGTGCGGGTGATCCTGGCCCAGGCTGTGGCCAGGGACGAATCACCCAGCAGCCATTCCCCCGGGCTTGGCAGCCGGATGGCAGCGCTGTTCGCTGACGTTGGACTGGAGGAGCCGATCAGCGAATGGCGGGGGGGGGAAGCCGTGCCAGCGCCTTTCGAGGCGTGATTCTGCTCGATACCAATGTGGTGTCGGCGGTGATGCTGCAGCGCCCCGAGCCCGCCGTTGTGGCCTGGCTCGATCAGGTGGATCCACGCCAGGTGTGGCTGCCCAGTGTGGTTGTTTTTGAGTTGCGCTACGGAGCAGCCCTTCACCCGGATGCGACCCGACGGCGCACATTGGAGCTCAACCTCAACAGGCTGATCGACGAGCTGATTCAGGAGCGCATCGCCTCCTTGGATGCTGCTTCCGCCCAGAAGGCTGCCCTGTTGGCAGCCCAGCGCAAAACCCAGGGGCGAACGGTGGATCTGCGCGACACCTTGATCGCCGGCATCGCCCTGGCCCACCAGGCCCAGCTGGCCACCCGCAACCTGCGCCATTTCAGCGACACCGGCCTGAGCCTGATCAATCCCTTCCCAGAGCCCACGATCCAGTGAGTTCGGGATCGTCGTCCACCACCAGCACCCGCGCGGCGGGCGTTGCGCGGGTGTTTTGGCTGGCCCGGCGGCCAGATCGTCGGCGCCGCTGAAGTCGAGCAGGGCCTGAGCTGTGAGTCAGTGGCGGCTGAAACGTGCTTTCTGCTGAAGAGATCAGGCTTCACTTGCCGATACCTCTTCAGCATCTGTCCGGCTTGCCCTTGGCTGACCTTCTGGCCGGGTCATGTTGACGCGCCGGCTACAGACCTGGGGAAAATTGCCGTTCAACAGTGGAAAACCTGGATCGGCTGCGGAAAACAATGCCGCTGTGTTGTTCCTGGCATGCCCAAACGGGAGCCCTGCTGATCAGGGTTCGAAGCCCTTCAGCAGCCGGGCCGACACCAGCAGCATCAGGCTGCGGCTCTCCAGCGGTGCCCCCCGCGGCTTCCACGGGCTGAAGCTGGCGGGCAGGTCCTCGCCAGCGGGCAGGGCGGTGTCGATCACCCGCAACCAGCCGGTGGGACAGACCGGCAGCGCGAAGTGCACCGCCCGGCAGTACGCGTTCATGCCGCACCACAGCAACGGGCCCTGCACGCCGTCGTTGATGCTCCAGGCCATCGTGTGCGACCACTCGGCCCAGTCGGGCTGGCCCACCTCCACGCCGTGCCACTGCCGCCAGAGACCGGCAGGTTCGGCGGCGGCGCGCTGCGGGCGCTCCGCCAGCGGCAGCTCGGGATTGAGCAGATCGAGCAGATGCCGGCGCAGGTGCAGCAGACGCTGCAGGTAGGTGCGCAGGGCCAGATCGCCCCCATCCGGCTGCCAGTGCATCCAGCCCAGGGGGTTGTTCTGGCACCAGGTGTTGTTGTTGCCCCCCTGGCTGCGGCGCACCTCATCGCCCATCAGCAGCATCGGCACCCCGGGGGCGAGCAGCAGGGTGGCCAGCAGGTTGCGCAGCTGCCGGTCGCGCAGGGCCAGCACGGCCTTGTCGCTGCTCGGCCCCTCCACACCATGGTTCCAGCTGTTGTTGTGGTTGTCGCCGTCGCGGTTGTCCTCGCCGTTGGCCAGGTTGTGCTTGCCGTTGAAGCTCACCAGGTCGGCCAGGGTGAAGCCGTCGTGGGCGGTGAGGAAGGTGAGGCACTGGCCGGGATGGGGCAGGCGCGGTTGGTAGAGATCCGGACTGCCGCTCAGGCGCAGCCCGAGGCTCCAGGCGGTGTTCTCGTCGCCCTTCCAGAAGCGGCGCACGTCGTCGCGGAAGCGGCCGTTCCAGGTGGCCACGCGCCGGGCCGGGAAGTCGGCCAGCTTGTAGAGACCGCCGCAGTCCCAGGGCTCGCTGATCAATTTCAGATCGGCCAGTTCCGGGTCGGCCTCCATCGCCTCGAACAGGGGGGGCTGCTCCAGAGGCATCAGGTTGTCGCCGCGGCTGAGGGCGATGCCCAGGTCGAAGCGGAAGCCATCCACGCCCAGTTCCGTGGCCCAGCAGCGCAGCGATTCCAGAATCAGCCGCCGCACCAGGGGACGGTTGGCGGCAATGGTGTTGCCGCAGCCGCTCACGTCCTGGTAGTGGCCCTCGATCGATTGCTGGTAGTAGAGGCTGTCGCCGAAGCCGCGCCAGCTGAGGGTGGGCCCGTGCTGGTTGCCCTCGCTGGTGTGGTTGTACACCACGTCCAGGATCACCTCGATGCCGGCGTGGTGGCAGGCGCTCACCAGCTGGCGCACCTGGTCGCGGGCGGTGAGGGGGTCGTCGCCCACCAGGTAGTCGGGATGGGGGGCCATCCAGCTGATCGGGCTGTAGCCCCAGTGGTTCTGGCGGCCGGCCGGGGCATCGCTGGGATCGAAGGCCATCACCGGCAGCAGCTCGATCGCCGTGATGCCCAGCTCCTGCAGCAGGGGCAGGCTGTCGATCAGCCCCAGCAGGCTGCCCTGACGGTCGGCGGGCACGGGGCAGCCCGGCCCCTGGGTGAAGCCCGCCACGTGCAGCTCATAGATCACGCTGCGCTGCCAGCTGTGGCGCGG
>JBIIXY010000109.1:0-8156 GCA_044347105.1 Prochlorococcaceae cyanobacterium | reverse complement strand
AAGCTGAAGCGCTACCAGCCGATCGTCTCGGACGTGAACCTGCTGGAGGAGGAGATCGTGCCCCTCTCCGATGAGGAGCTGCGCGGCCTCACCGGCGAGTTCCGCCAGAAGCTGGCCAGCCTGCAGGAGGACTGCCGCAGCCGGGGCCTCTCCCGGGAGGCCACCCTGGAGAAGGAGCGGGCGGTGCTCCAAGAGCTGTTGCCCCAGGCCTTCGCCGTGGTGCGCGAGGCGGGCAAGCGGGTGCTGGGCATGCGCCACTTCGACGTGCAGCTGATCGGCGGCATGGTGCTGCACGACGGCCAGATCGCCGAGATGAAGACCGGCGAGGGCAAGACCCTGGTGGCCACTCTGCCCGCCTACCTCAACGCCCTCAGCGGCCGCGGCGTGCACGTGGTGACCGTGAACGACTACCTGGCCCGCCGCGATGCCGAGTGGATGGGCCAGATCCACCGCTTTCTCGGTCTCTCGGTGGGCCTGATCCAGCAGGACATGGATCCGGCCAGCCGGCGGTTCAACTACGGCTGCGACATCACCTACGCCACCAACTCGGAGCTGGGTTTCGACTATCTGCGCGACAACATGGCCACCGACATTGCCGAGGTGGTGCAGCGCGACTTCCACTACTGCGTGATCGATGAAGTCGACTCGATCCTGATCGACGAAGCCCGCACGCCGCTGATCATCTCCGGCCAGGTGGAGCGCCCCCAGGAGAAGTATCAACGCGCTGCCGAGGTGGCCGCCGAACTGGTGCGGGCGGCGGAAATGGGCAAGGACGGCATCGATCCCGAGGGCGACTACGAGGTGGATGAGAAGCAGCGCAGCTGCACGCTCACCGATGAGGGCTACGCCAGGGCCGAACAGCTCCTGGGCGTGACCGATCTGTTTGACCCGGCCGATCCCTGGGCCCATTACATCAACAATGCCCTCAAGGCCAAGGAGCTGTTCATCAAGGACGTGAACTACATCGTGCGCGGCGCCGACGCCGTGATCGTGGATGAGTTCACCGGCCGGGTGATGCCCGGCCGCCGCTGGAGTGACGGCCAGCACCAGGCGATCGAGGCCAAGGAGGGCCTGCCGATCCAGCCCGAAACCCAAACGCTCGCGTCGATCACCTACCAGAACTTCTTCCTGCTCTACCCGCGCCTGGCCGGCATGACCGGCACCGCCAAGACCGAAGAGGTGGAGTTCGAGAAGACCTACAAGCTGGAGGTCACGATCGTGCCCACCAACCGCACCCGCGCCCGCCAGGACTGGACGGATCAGGTGTACAAAACCGAGCCGGCCAAGTGGCGGGCCGTGGCCAGCGAGACAGCCCAGATCCATGGCCAGGGCAGGCCGGTGCTGGTGGGCACCACCAGTGTGGAGAAATCCGAGCTGCTCTCCGCCTTGCTGGCCGAGCAGCAGATCCCCCACAACCTGCTCAATGCCAAGCCCGAGAACGTGGAGCGGGAGGCTGAGATCGTGGCCCAGGCCGGCCGGGCCGGCGCCGTGACCATCGCCACCAACATGGCCGGCCGCGGCACCGACATCATCCTCGGGGGCAACAGCGACTACATGGCCCGCCTCAAGCTGCGCGAGGTGCTGCTGCCGCGGCTGGTGCGGCCCGAGGAGGGTCACCGGCCGCCGGTGCCCCTGCAGCGCTCCGCCCAGGCCAGCGGTTTCGGCGCTGCTGGCGCCGCCGCCGCCCCTTCCGAGGCACGGGCGATCGGGGCCCTCTATCCCTGCGCCCTCAGCGACAGCACCGACCAGCAGCTGGCCCAGCTGGCCCAGGGGCTGGTGAAGGCCTGGGGCGACCGCCAGCTCAGCGTGCTCGAGCTGGAAGACCGGATTGCCCAGGCAGCTGAGAAGGCTCCCACCACCGATCCCCAGATCCAGCAACTGCGCGAGGCGATTGCCGGCGTCAAGGCCGAATACGAACAGGTCACCAAGCTGGAGGAACAGCAGGTGCGCGAGGCCGGTGGCCTGCATGTGATCGGTACCGAGCGCCACGAATCGCGCCGGGTGGACAACCAGCTGCGCGGCCGTGCCGGCCGCCAGGGCGACCCCGGATCCACCCGTTTCTTCCTGTCCCTGGAAGACAACCTGCTGCGCATCTTCGGCGGTGACCGGGTGGCTGGCCTGATGAATGCCTTCCGGGTGGAAGAGGACATGCCGATTGAATCGGGCATGCTCACCCGCTCGCTGGAGGGGGCTCAGAAGAAGGTGGAAACCTATTACTACGACATCCGCAAGCAGGTGTTCGAGTACGACGAAGTGATGAATAATCAGCGCAAGGCCGTGTATGCCGAACGGCGGCGGGTGCTGGAGGGCCGGGAGCTCAAGCAGCAGGTGATCGGTTACGGCGAGCGCACCATCGACGACATCGTGGAGGCCTACGTGAATCCGGAGCTGCCCCCGGAGGAATGGGACCTTGACCGGCTGGTGGCCAAAACCAAGGAGTTCATCTACCTCCTCGCCGATCTGGAGCCCGACCAGGTGCGCGGTCTCTCGATGGAGGAGCTCAAGGCGTTCCTGCAGGAGCAGATGCGCAATGCCTACGACATCAAGGAGGGCCAGATCGAAGCCCAGAATCCCGGCCTGATGCGCCAGGCGGAGCGCTTCTTCATCCTCCAGCAGATCGACACACTCTGGCGCGAGCACCTGCAGGCGATGGATGCCCTGCGTGAATCCGTGGGCCTGCGCGGCTACGGCCAGAAGGATCCGCTGATCGAATACAAGAACGAGGGCTACGACATGTTCCTGGAGATGATGACCCAGATGCGCCGCAACGTGATCTACTCGATGTTCATGTTCCAGCCGGCCCCGGCACCCCAGGGGGCCACGGCCTGAGCGGGCACCTCAGCTGGTGGATCCCGGGCTGTCGCCCAGAAACTCCAGGATCTCCCGGTCCATCAGGCTCTGGGCCTGGCCGCGGCAGGGTTCCTGCAGGGGGCGTCCCGCCGCCAGCGCCTGCAGGCAGGCCTGGGTGCGCGCCAGTTCACCCTCCAGGGCATCGATCCGTTCCATCAGGTTGCGGATCACCCGCGCTTCGGTGTCCGGCAGGGCGGAGTGGGCGAGGGGATCCACCCGCACACCGCTCTGGTGCACCACCCGCCCGGGGATGCCCACCACCGTGCAGTTGGGCTCCACATCGCGCAGCACCACCGAACCGGCGCCGATGCGGGTGTTCGCGCCCACCGTGATGGCCCCCAGCACTTTGGCTCCGGCCCCCACCACCACGTTCTCCGCCAGGGTGGGATGGCGCTTGCCGTGGGCCTTACCGGTGCCCCCCAGGGTCACCCCCTGATACAGCAGGCAGTTGTCGCCCACCACGGCCGTCTCGCCGATCACCACGCCCATGCCGTGGTCGATGAACACACCATGGCCAATCCGGGCGCCGGGGTGGATTTCAATGCCGGTGAGCAGTCTGCTGAGCTGGCTGAGCAGCCTCGGCAGGATCGGCAGGCGCAGCTGCCAGAGGCGATGGCTGATGCGGTGCAGCACCAGGGCATGCAGCCCCGGGTAGCAGAGCAGGATCTCCAGCGGTCCGCGAGCCGCCGGATCCCGTTCCTGGATGATCGCCAGGTCGGACTGGATGGCCTTGAGCATGCAGGCATCCTGCCGGAGCCGGAGGAGGTTTGACCGAGGGGCCCCCCGTCGTGCATGATCTCTGGGTCGGTCGGCGGCTGCCACCGGCTTGAGCTTGATGTCGATCTGGCTCAGTTGCGGATGTAGCTCAGTGGTAGAGCATCTCCTTGCCAAGGAGAGGGTCGAGAGTTCGAATCTCTTCATCCGCTTCATTCCCGAGCCCGAATTCACCGTTGCGGTTCGAATTCAGGCTTTCTGAATTCATGCAATCTGCAGGCCTATTTCCTTGCGCAGCTGGTCGATCGTGGCCGTTCCCAGGTAGCTCTGGGCGCAGTGCACCACCGGCAGGCGCATCAGCTGGGCCCTGTTCTGGCGCAGGCTCTGTTCCACCAGGGGCAGGCTGGGCCGATCACAGAGCACATGGCTGGCGGCCCGCAGCAGGGCCAGCAGGCGGCTGCCGGTGTCCGGATTGGCGGTCATCACCAGAAGCTCATTGCCGCGCAGGCTGTGCAGGATCACTTCCGCAGCCCGCAGGATGCCAGGGCTGATGCTCACCAGGCCCACACAGCTGCCCGCCCGCAGTTCCTTGAGCAGATCGAGTTCGTGGCGGAAATCGTTGAGGTCCACCGGCACGGCCCGCACGCCATGGCGCTTGGCGATCTCTTCCACCGGCTGCAGGAAATAACGGCTGGTCACCACCGTGCCGTTGTTGGAGCGCTCCAGCAGGGTCTCCAGCTCCTCCATCGGCACCACCTCCACGGGCACCTCCAGGGTGGGCTTGAGTTCCTCGGCAATCAGCAGGGAGGCGCCGATGTCCTCCCGGGGAGTGCTCACCAGCACCCGGGCACCGCAGCGCAGCCGCCAGTCGATTTCGCGGGTGAGCAGGTCGCGGGCCTGCTGCAGGGTGCAGCCGGCATGGAGCAGGCCATCGATGCTCTGGCGCACTTCGCGGTCGATGTCCGGCAGGGTGCGGTTGCGGCTGCCCAGGGCAGGCTTCAGATCTCGGGGCTTCTGGCGGTCGCGCACGTAGATCCCGGAGCCGGCCATGGCCTCCACCACCCCATCCGTCTCCAGCTGGCGGTACACCTTGCTGATCGTGTTGCGATGCAGGCCCGTCTGCATGGCGAGCTGACGGGTGCTCGGCAGTCGGTGGCCGGGCGGGTAGTGACGGGCGGCGATCGCGAAGCAGATCTGGTTGTAGAGCTGGGTCGAGGCCGGGATGTCGCTTTCCTGTTGGATATGAAATCGCACGCCGGAGTGGGCCAGATGGTCGCCTGGCCACCATACGGAGCATCAGCGGTGGGGACAATCCCCCTGTTGGCATAAGACCGTGTGCCGGTTGGCGGCCGATCACAATGCATACAGCGGTCCCCCGCGGGCGGTGGCCGTGATGGGATGGGTATGGCTGAGGGCATGGCTGAAGGAACCTCTGAAGGAGCGTCTCCAGTGGCGGTTCAATCCACTTGGCAAGTGCTCGACGGACCGGGCGGGCTGCCGTTGCGCTGCTGGTGGTCGCTGCCATCCGTGCGGCCTCCCCGCGCTGCGGTGCTGGTGCTGCCAGAGGTGTTCGGCCTGAACGCCTGGGTGCGCAGTGTGGCCGACCGCTTGGCTGCCGCCGGTTTTGCGGCCCTGGCCGTGCCGGTGTTCGCCCGCACCGCCCCCGGGCTGGAGCTCGGTTACAACGAGCAGGGGCTGCTGGAGGGGCGCCGCCATCGCGATGCGGTCACGGCTGATCAGCTGCTGGCCGATCTGGCCTGCGCGATCGCCTGGTTGCAGCGGCAGCCGGGCCTGGAGCAGCGGGCCGTGGGCTGCGTGGGCTTCTGTTTCGGCGGCCATCTGGCGATGCTGGCGGCGACCCTCCCCCAGGTGGCTGCCACCTGCGATTTCTACGGGGCGCGGGTGTCCACCTTCCGGCCGGGGGGTGGCGATCCCACCCTCTCCGTGCTGCCTCAGGTGCGCGGTCACCTGCTTTGCCTGGCCGGGGCTGAGGATCCCCTGATGCCCGCCGAGGAGCTGGCTGCCATCACCAGCGCCCTGGCTGCAGCCGGGAGAATGAATCCCACGCGCATCGCCCGCCAGCTCGTGCTGCCGGGTGCGGGCCATGGCTTCATGTGTGAGGCCCGCACCGACTATCAACCCGAGGCGGCCCGTCAGGGCTGGACCGCCATGCTGGATCTGTTCGAGGCTGTTCTCTGAGGGCCGGCGTGGGGGTCAGCTCTCGGGGGCCGCTGCCGGGGCACCGGCCTTGGTGCGACTGGGCTTGGCACCGCTGCCCTTGGTGACCACTGCCGCCTTGCGGGGGCTGAGGAACATGATCATGTTGCGGCCTTCGCGCTTGGGCGGTTGCTGGATCTCAGCAGCCTCCTCGAGATCCTTGGCCATGCGCATCAACAACACTTCAGCCAGGGCAGTGTGCTGAATCTCCCGGCCACGGAAGATCACGGTGCACTTCACCTTGTCGCCTGACTTGAGGAAACGGGAAGCCTGGCCGATGCGCACGTCGTAGTCGTGCTGATCAATTTTGTAGCGCATCTTCACTTCTTTGACTTCTGTTTGATGCGACTTTTTCTTGGCTTCCTTGGCCTTTTTCTCCTGCTCAAATTTATATTTGCCGTAGTCCATGATCCGGCACACCGGCGGATCGGCCTTCTCGCTCACCAGCACCAGGTCGAGCTCGCGGTCCTTGGCCACCTCCAGGGCTGCTTCTCTGGTGATCACCCCGAGTTGGCTGCCGTCCGCGTCCACCACCCGCAACTGGGGATAGGCGATGCGCTCGTTGATGTTGGGCAGCTCCCGTACGGGAGCACGGCGGTCAAAACGGGGACGTGGAGGCATTCAGTGGGGGCTGTTCTGGGGGATAGGGGATAGGTGGCACACAGCTGGTTCAGCAGGGCCTGGTAACGGGGTAAGGAGAGCCCGCATGGTCACCCTTCACCCTAGAACGCGCCCGACCTCCTGCAAGGCCTGCTGCAACTGTTCCTCGATCTGCTGGCCCGGGAGCCAGTGGGGCTGGTGCTGTCTGCGGAACCAGGTGCGCTGGCGCTTGGCGAACTGGCGGGTGCGCTGGCAGGTGAGCTGGATGGCGCTGGCCTCTGAGAGCTCACCGGCCAGCAGGCGCAGCGCTTCGCCGTAGCCAATCGTCTGCAGCAGCGGCAGATCCGCTCCATAGCGCTCCACCAGCCGTTGGGTTTCGGCCACCAGGCCATCGGCGTAGAGCTGCTCGGTGCGCAGGGCGATGCGCTGCCTGAGGTTGGGCGGATTCAGCCCCAGCTCCAGCACCCGCCAGGGTGGCGGCGCGGCGCTCTGCTGGCTGGAGCAGGGGCGGCCCGTGGCATAGATCACCTCCAGGGCCCGCTGGGTGCGCACCGGGTCGGCGGCGGCGATGCGGCTGGCGGCCAGGGGATCGGCCTGCAGCAGCAGCCGGTGGCAGAGCGGTTGGCCGAGGGCCGTGAGCTGCTGGCGCAGCTCGGGCTGGGGGGCGACCGCCGGTGGCCGCAGTCCGCGGCAGATGGCCTGCAGATACAGCCCGCTGCCGCCGGCCAGCAGGGCCAGGCCAGCCCCCTGGCGGGGGCGTGCCAGTTCCCGCTCGATCAGGGGTTCGGCGATCTGGCGGAACTCCTGCAGGTTGATCGGCCGGTCCGGGTTGCGCAGGTCGATCAGCTCGTGGCGGGCTCGTGCCTGCTGCTCGGGCGTGGGCTTGGCCGTGCCCACATCCATCCCCCGGTAGAGCTGGCGGGAATCCACATTCAGCACGGCCAGGTTGAGGGCCTGGGCCAGGGCGATGGCCAGCTCGGTCTTGCCGCTGGCCGTGGGGCCCAGCAGCACGATCACCAGGGGTTGGCGGGGGAGGGGATCAGGGGCCATGGGCCCACCTTGCCAGCCACTGGAGCGAACCCGGCGGCGGTGGTAGATTGCCCCTCGGACCTGGGTTTTCAGGCCCTGTTCCTCCCCTGCCAAGCCCTTGTCCGGGATTGTGCACCGCGATCACGGGGGGTCGGCCGGCCGGCCGGCCAACACACCCTTCCCTGAGCAGCGGCCGATCACCAGGCAACCCCTTCCCGCATGAGCGAAGCCACCAAAGTTCAGGCCGCCTACGGAGCCGAACAGATCCAGGTTCTCGAAGGCCTGGAACCGGTGCGCAAGCGGCCCGGGATGTACATCGGCTCCACCGGTCCCCGGGGCCTCCATCACCTGGTGTACGAGGTGGTGGACAACTCGGTGGACGAGGCCCTCGCCGGGCACTGTGACGCCATCGAGGTGGTGCTCAACGACGACGGCAGCTGCTCGGTGACCGACAACGGCCGCGGCATCCCCACCGACATCCACCCCCGCACCGGCAAGAGCGCCCTGGAGACGGTGCTCACGGTGCTGCACGCCGGCGGCAAATTCGGTGCCGGTGGTTACAAGGTGTCGGGCGGCCTGCACGGCGTGGGTGTGTCGGTGGTGAACGCCCTCTCCGAGTGGGTGGAGGTCACGGTGCATCGCCAGGGCCAGGTGCACACCCAGCGCTTCGAGCGCGGTGCGCCGATCGGTTCGCTGGCCTCCAGGCCGGCTGAGGATCCCGCCCGCACCGGCACCTCGGTGTGCTT
>JBIIXY010000108.1:0-8182 GCA_044347105.1 Prochlorococcaceae cyanobacterium | reverse complement strand
CGGGAGCAGAGCGCCGGGCCGGCAGGTAGATCCACTCCCCCGTCGGCAGCGGCGTCGAGGGCATGTAGCCAGGCACCAGCAACTGCATCCCCGCCGGGATGGAAGTGGTGGAGCGGTAGACGGGCAGCAGCAGGGTAGTGCCAGCCGGCAGAGGTTCCTCGCTGGGCCAGCTGCTCAGCTCCGGGTTGAACTGGCGGAGCAGGCTCAAGCTGAGGTTCTGCTCGGCCGCCACGCTGCTCAAGGTCTCGCCATCGCCGGTGACATAGGGCTCGCTCTGCTGCAGCACCGGGTTGAGGCTGCGCAGCTTGGTTTCGGTAGTGCCATGGCGGCCAGCCAGCACCGCCAAGGAGTCGCCCTCCACGGCAGTGATCGTCTGGGTGCTCTCCAGCTGGGGGTTGATCCGCCGCAGCGTGGCCACGGTGGTGCCGTAGCGCTCGGCGATCAGGTTCAGCGTGTCGCCATCGCGGAGCACCAGCACGCTGTGGGGCCTGAGCACAAGCTGGATCGCCTCCCCTAGCAGCGGCTGCACCAGCAGGCCGATGCCACCGGGGCCGTAGTCCGCCCCGAAGTGCATCACCTGGCAGCCGGCGAACTGGGCCCGCCCTCCTGATGGCAGTCCGCCCTCGGGCTGGAGCAGGGCCAGGTCCCCCAGCCACATCACCCCCTGGCAGGGGGCCTGCACCGTGCCCAGCAGATCCGGGTCCCAGGGCAGTGGCGCCTCCTCGCGGAAGCCGGGGGTGGCCCAGGCCTGTTCAGCCGCCAGCCAATCAAAGGTGTTGCTGGTGCTCACCGGCAGGATCGCCGCCCGGCAGAGGTAGCCGCGCAGCAGCACGTCGCCTGGGTCGGTGAGAGCGGTGTCGTTGTAGCCGCTGACGATGCCGCTCTGCTCCAAAAAGCAGTCGAGCACATGCCGGCGGATGGGAACCGGATTGCGGCTCTCGGGCCGGTCCACCTCAAACAGGCAGAGGCGGGCATTGGCGTAGGGCTGCAATGCGAGCCATAGGGGCGAGGCCCCAGGGGGCGCAACTGCGAGCTGGGCCACCCGGCTGTCAATCGCCGGGGTGGCTGCAGGAAGAGACACCAGCTGGCCCCAGAGCGGCGCACCCCGCAGGGGGTTAAGGCCCTGGTTCAGCGGTGAGAGGGGCTGCTCCATCACTCAGCCCCGCACCAGCGATCCCCGGAACGGGTCCGGGTTGCACTGGCGCCAGTTCTGCAGCCTTGGCAGCAGCAGCGCCAGCTGGCCGATGTGCTGGCTGCGCTGTTTCCCCAGCACCACCGCCGGCGAGGGGCCCGCAGGATTCCACTCGCTCTCGGTTTCCTCCAGTAGCAGCTCGGTGGCGTACTCCACCACCGCCAACTTGCTCAGCGGCAGCGGGTTGGGCACTGCGCCGCCGGCCACGCCCTTGCGGCTGCTGCGGATCGGGGCATTGAGATCGGCCGGCGTCAGGGTCGCCAGCTGCTCATTCAGCGCCGCGATGGCATCGAGATGACCCTGGGCCGTGCACACCCCGGTGGGGTAGTGGGTCTGCAGCTGAGCCATCTCCCGATTCAGGGCCGCAAGGGCAGCACTGGTGACGGGGATAGACAGGGCAATGCGCAGCGACTCGCTATCACCGGGTCGCCAGCTGCAGGTGGGTGGGGAGGACTGGGTCATGCCCACTCTTGCCAGTTCAATCGCCAGGGATCACCAGCCCCAGCTGCTGGCGCAGCTCCGCGCCGTCGATCACCCCCCGCTCATGCAGCACCAGCCACTCCTGCACCGAGGGCTGGGGTTTACGCGGCGGTTGCGGTGGCACCAGCGGGCAGATCTCCACCGTGCAGACATCCGTGTCACTGAGCTTTTCCCCGGTCAGTCGGGTCCACTGCAGCAGCAGGGTGCTGAGCATCGAGCGCTTCTGACCGGCCAGCGACTGCAGCACCGCAAAGCTCTGGCCGGCGGTGAGCGAAACCTCCAGCTCGGTGCGGGCCGGGCCGTGGCCCCCGGCCGGGATCAGGGCATCGCGCCGCATGGTCTCCTCCAGCTGCTGCAGGTAGGCCCGGTGCTCCGCCAACGATCTCGCTTCTATTTCGACCCACTGGAACTTGGCGCCCTCCGGCAGGTCCATGAAGGAGGAGGTGGAGAGCACCAGCCGCTGGGGGCGCTGGCCTTCTGCGCCACCGGTGGCAGCACCCGAGCCGAGAGCACCATCACTGCGGCGGAAGCCGTAGGCATCCACCAGGCCGGTGCGCACCCCCACCGGCAGAGCGGTGCGGGAGAGGAGGTCTTCGTATTCGCTGCGGCAGCGGTAGTGGTTGAGGTACTGATGCGCCAGGCCCAGGTGGGGCAGATCGCCTTCGCCAAAGGCGGTGCCATCCACCGAGTACCAGAGGGCCGGCAGATCAAAGCGTTGGGGCAGCAGCGAAGGCTCACCTACAGGCACCACGTCGTAGGCATCGACAGCGCCGGGGTTGGGGTTGGCCTGCCAGCTGCGCAGCACGAGGCCATCGTCTGTGACCGAGAGGCTGCGGTAGAGCCAGGCCTGCGGATCTGGCACCAGGCCGCCATGGGCGTCGATCACCACTGTGGGCACGGCGGCATTACCACTGGCGAACCGGGGCGGCAATGCCTGCCGGCGCGGCTCGCGCCAGACGATCTCCACTGGCCCTGATGCCGCGACAGCCGTGGCGGTATCGGTGGGCAGGCGCCAGTTGAGCAGGTCCCCCCGGGGCACCAGCTGCAACCGCGGGAACGAGAGCCGGTCACCCTTGGCGAGGGCCTCCAGGCGGTCCCCTTCTGAGGGCCAGCGGTGCTGGGGCGGCAGTTGCAGGATCAGGCAGCCTCCGTCTCGCAGGGTGAGCAGGTCGGCCAGGAACAGGAACACCCCCAGGTCGGTGCCCTGGCTATCCACATCGGTGGCCACCCGGCTGAGGGAATCGGGCAGCTCCTGCCAGGCCAGCCGCGACAGCATCCCGGCGTAGGTGCGCAGAGCATCGCGGTAGAAGCCTGTCGGCCTCGCCGCCTCCAGCCGCTTGAGGTAGCAGGTCTCGGGCTCCTCGATGCCGCGAGGGAGATAGACCGGCCGGCGGCTGGTGCCGTCAGGCAGCTCCAGCAGGGTCCAGCAGTCGTAGACCAGCTGCAGGCGATCTCTCAGGCCGCAGAGGGTGGGGTGTTCCAGCCAGGGTGGCTCAGCCGGTGCTTTGGGCTGCAGCGCTGGTGGGGAGGAGGGGCTGCTGGGGGTAGTTGTCCTGCGGCGGCGGGTGGTGGGCACTGGCTGCTGCTTGTGGTCACAGCTCTTGCCAGTGGCAGCAATGGCCGACAGGCTCAACCATGCAGGATCTGCATGGTTTCGGTCGGCGCATCAGGGCAATCAGGTCACCCGGCGTGGGAGTGCTGAGCTCTTATTCAGGGTCCGCAGAAGATCCAGGCGTGACGAGCTCCCTGCTCGGGATTGACTGCCGCACAGCGGGTTTAGACTTCAACTCACAATGGCTTCGGATTCTTGTTCGGATCAAAAATGGCCTGGCTATCTTTTAGCGAGGATCAGTCTATTTAGCGTTAGACGAATGACCTTTTCGGAGTTCTCGTAATGAATGAAATCGATGAACTAAAGGCTCTTGGCATTCAGGGCGAAATCAGATTCATGGACCACGAGCTTATTGAGCTGATTTCAGGCTTGGTGATATGCGATCTTGTTGATTGGACAAATAAAGCAGTGTTTTTCCCTGCTGACGGCAAGATATCGGTTACAACCCCTGCAGTTGGGCCCCCAAATGCTAGGGCGATAACGCCACTAGACACGCCACTTCGCCCAACAATTGAGATTAGGCTATCAATGCTTATTGAGATATATAGAGATGCGTTTACCTTCCCGCTCATCTCTAAACGCATTGCAGATGAGACTGATTCAATTCAGCTCTTGAATGAATCCGATGAGCGCTTCCGAGGGAAGTCATTCATCTTCTCCAGCGGCATTCCTTTCATAGATCATCGCCTTATTTGCACATCGCTTCAACCGCATGCTCTTGCAATGGCGACGCTAGCTGAAGAGAAAAATGATCACAGAATTGGAAGGAATGAAGTTTATTTCAGATTTCTCATGTTCGAACTAATGCTGGTCTGGACTTATTTTCATGAGCTTTCGCATATCCTACAGCAGCACTATCTACTTAATGCATCAAAGAGTACTGCAATGACAAGATTAGCTGAAATAGACGAAATGAACGACGACGCAAAAGATGCTCCAGAAATCGAGGCTCAGGCTCGTGAGATACTGGCAGATGCAGAGGGGATAGACTTGACTCTTGAGTACTTGGGCCGCAGCGATAGGATCTCACATGAAACCATGTATGTTCTGCTTTGCTCAATAGGATGCATGTTTCAGAGGTTCTACAATCAGTATTCCGAGAATCTTGACGTAGCCGATGGAAAACATCCTCATCCCGCAATTCGGGATGATTTATCTCATGACTTTTGCATTCGCTGGACAGTCAACCATCTGACTTCCGGTGGCGATGCGGCCGAGCTTGACGAGGTAGCGCTGCCATTGATTTATTGCAGCACGAGATCGTCGCTAGTTACAGGACTCTTTAGGTCGCACAGAGTAGAGAGGCGAAATGATATACAGCTTCCCTCGTATATGAAACTGTCCTCCGAAGAGCACCTAGCAAATAGGAAGGCTTACCTATCGGAGCTCAGGGCATCCATAGATCAACAATTTCCCTTTATTCAGAAGAATCATCTTCGGCCAGACGAATCTTTTGCGTCAGTACTTTCGTGCCTATATCCGGCATTGCAATAACCATAGCAATCATCGCCTAATAAGCCCCTTGAGTGGGCAGGCCACCACCAGTGCTCTTCTCCGCCACCGCAGGCTCCCTGCTTGCCACTCAGGGGCAGCGTTCACTCAACAGGAAAAGCAACCACCCGTACTGAGCATGCATCTACGATCTGAATCCACTGCTCGCGGCTAATTCCAATTCGCTCCAGCATCTCGCCCACGCCAACTCCTGATGTCAGCAACCGCTGCCCCCGCGCATGAATCTCCCGCCACGTCGGCGGCACCTTCAGCAGAAACCCGTTGTCGCGCAAAAAGTGGGTAATCTCCCCATTGGCATACGTGCGTCCATAGGGACGGAACGGACCCCGTGATGGGTCATAGCGCCGCGCCGCTTTGATCAGCCCGATCATCGCCAGCTGCAGCAGATCCTCCTTGGGATGAACGGTGCGCCGGGCGAAGTTGCCGGCGATCTTCTCTGCCAGATCCATGTGCTCCAGCGCCAAGGCATCGGCAGCCGCATGGGGCCGCACAGGACGCTGACGCCGTGGCCGACAGTGCGGGACCTGACGGACCTGAGTCCTGGGCGGGTGACGAACAGGCTCTGCCCAGTTGATCTGCAGCTGCCCCGCTCGCGAACAGCAGGCCGGCCGGCGATAACGCCGTTGCCGCAGCATCCGCGCCGCTCCAACAGAAGTCCCCACCAGCACCACCGTGATCGGCAATGACAGCTGAAGCACCGCCGGCTGCCCATCCACAGGCTTCAGAGCCTTCGGCGGTGACAGATCAGGGGCTTCCAGGACTGCAGCTGTCATCACCTTCTTTCCTCCTTCCTCACCGGCTCACCAGCAGCGGCGTCACCACCGGCTGAATCCCCTGTGCCTTCCAGTACCGCCCCTCCAGCCACAGGGCGGCGTGGCAGAAGGCATCCACCAGGTCCTTGCTGCCCTTGGGGAAGCGGATCGCCTCCTCCACCAGCGGCTGGGCACGGTGGTGAAAGCGGATCTGGCCTGCCTCCACCAAAGGTGCAACGGCATGGGCGCGGGTCTCCTTGCTGCCGCGGGCGGTGATCGGCAACATCCCCGGCACCCGCCTGCGCAGCGTCTGCAGCACCGCCGGGCCGTTGGCGGCGTCCTCGATCAGCACGGCATTGGGACGCAGGCCCTGCTGCTCCAGCGCCTGCAGGCAGCCCAGCAGGAAGCGGATCACCTCTGGCAGACCAAAGCGGTGCCGGGTGGCCCAAAGCACCTCGATCTCTAACGCCTGCGGGTTGTGGTGCCCCTGGGGTTCACCCGTTCGCGGGATGCCAGTCCGGGCTGGTGGTGCCAGCAGGCCTACCAGGCAGAAGCCGCAGTAGTCGCTCTCCACCTCCCCCTTGAAGCTCAGATCACAGGCCAGGGCCAGCAGCGCGTACTGCCGATGCCGGCCAGCGGGCGCTCCTGCTTCCTCGCGGGGGAAGGGCGGCCTGAGCCACTGGCGCAGGAAGATCGAGCCCGACGCCGGGCTGGGCCGCTGCTGATACAGCGCCGCCCACCAGTAGGCACCAAGGCGGGCGCGAATTTTGATCAGTTCCGGCAGGGGGAACCGCTCCGGGCACAGCGCCTCGCCCGCCTGTCGCCAGTCGGGGATCAGGGTGCAGGTGGGCGGCAGCTTCGGGCGATCTGCCGGCTCTTCGGCGATCGCCGGCAGATCAAGCACGGTCCACTGCTGCGGCGCTTCCCCCAGCTCCTGCTCCAGCAGCCAGCCGATCACGTCCTGGTGGTCCCAGCGGGTGAGCACCACCACCTGGGCCGAGAGGTTCGGCATCTCTCTGCCATCAGGGCCCAGCACCGAGGCCGGTTCGGCGCGGGTGAGCCACACCGAGCGCAGCCAGTCGATCAGCTTCTGCCGCAGCGCCGGACTGGCGGCATCACCGGGGCCCTTGTAGGGGTCGTCGATAATCCCCAGGCTGTAGCCCTTGCCGGTGAACGGTCCATCCACCCCGGCGGCGATGCAGCCACCCCGCTGCCGCGTCAGCCAGTTGCCCACCGCCGCCGAATCGCGCGCCAGCAGGTGACCGGTCACCCGGTAGAAGTGACGGGCCTCTCGGGAGTGGGCATAAGCCAGCTCGGCTGAGTACGAGGCGATCGCTGCGAAGAGGTGCGGGTAGCGCTGCAGGAAGTAGGCCGGGAACAGCTTGGACACCAGAAGCGATTTCCCTAACCGGGGCGGACAGGTGACGATCAGCCGGCTGAGCTGACCATCAGCGACGGCCTGCAGCAGCTCGATCAGCACCTCGGCCCAGCGGTGAAAGCCGTAGCGGGGGTAGGCCTCGGCGATGAAGCTGCGCAGGCTCTGGGGCTCTGCTGGCTCGGCTGCCATGGCCATGGGGAGGTGCAGCAGGCCGCTGTCGCCCCAGGGGTCGAGCTCCGGCAGCAGCAGACCGCCGCTGTCTGCGGCAGGACGCTGCACAAGGGCCGTAGGTGAAGGAGCACAGGTCATGCCCGTGGCTCCGGCTGCTTGATCGGTGCCCGCAGCAGGCCGCCGATCTCGGCGATCACTCGGAAAGCGCCCACCGCAGCAGAAAACTGCTCGGCGTCCATGGCCCGGCGGGCGCACTCGTTCAGCGCAAAAATCTGCTCAGCCTGGTGCCGCCGCCGGTCGGTGATCAGCTCCTCCACCATCCGCTCGCGGGCGAGGTCGAGGTAGCGATTGATCGTTTTGATGTTGTTCACCCCCCAGCTTTCGCCCGCTTTCGCCCTGATTTCCACCAAAGGAAGCCGCTGCGCGATCCAGAGCTGCGCTTCTGCAATGCGCCGCTCCACCTCCCCGGCAGTGGCCCTGGGGGTCTGGGCGTGATGGGGTGAACGCCGTGGCGGGTTGGTCTGGCTGATCGGCCGGCTCGGGTCCACCGCCACCGGTTCCCACACCGCTTCTCCATCGGAGTCCTGCTCAGCCGGTGCGAAGCGCAGCTCCTCTACCGGATCAGCAGCGGCCTGGTTGGGAGCGCGCAGCGACATCAGCTCAGAACGGCAGGGGCTGGGTCTTCGGGGGGCGGATGGTCCAGAAGGGATTGCCGCGCTTCTCCTTGGCGCTGCCCAGCTGGATCGCGGATTCTTTGGCGGCCTTGAGCTGCTGCTCGATCTGCTGCACAGCCGCCGGGAAGTCGTAGGTCAGCCGGCCGGGGCTGTGGGAGAAGGCCCAGTCGTTGTGCGAGAAGGACGGATCCAGCTGACCGGTGGCCATCGCCGTATTGAGGGCCTCCAGCAGGGGCTCGAGCTGCTGCTCCAGCTCCTTCTGCTGGGCCTTGATGGCGGTGACGGCATCCAGTAGGGCATCGAGATCAGCCGCAGCCGCGGCTGGCGCTGGGGGAGCAGCAGCAAGCAGGAGGTCTGCCATCGAGGAACACCAGAACAGTTGCGCGGATAACTCCGAGCCTGCTCAATCTA
>JBIIXY010000001.1:0-91965 GCA_044347105.1 Prochlorococcaceae cyanobacterium | reverse complement strand
GCCGCCGCTTCCCGTGCTGCCACCGGAGCCCAGGGCGAGCATGGCGAAGCGCTGCAACTGCGGCAGAGCAAGGTCTGGATCTCCCTCACCCGTCAGCCGCAGGCTGCCATCGGGCAACTGCCAGAGGCGGGTGGACAGCCGATAGTCGGGGCCGAGCCGGTCGAGAGCAAAGGCGGAGCTCACCAGCTTCTGGTTGGAAGCCGGCACCCGGGGCACAGTGCCGTTGTAATCGGCGAGGAGACGGCCGCGGGCATCGGCCACCGTCACGCTCCAGGAGCCGCTGGCCGCGGCGAGGGTTCCCTGCAGTCGCTGCTGCAAGGGACCACAGGAGAGCTGACTCTGCAGGGTGGGCAGGCCGACGGCCGCAGGTGGCGGCGGCAGACTGGCGAGGATCGAGGGCTCGAATGTGGAGGGGTCGGCGGGCGGAATGCTCACCTGGGCCAGAGCAGCCCCAGGGTGCAGGAGCGGCAGAGCCAGAGCGAGGGCAAGGCAGCGGCGGCGCATGATGAAAAGAGAGTGGTGGTTTGTGAAGGACATCGCTTCAACCCTTGCCGACGGCGATGCCGGTGACCGATCCGCTCACACGGAAGCCTGCACCCTCGATCTCCACAGGGGCACCCACCTTGATGTTCTGGTTGCCGAAGACCACGCCGCCGCCTACCTTGCGGCCCTCACCCTCCAGTTGCAGGCGAGCATCCAGGGTGCTGAAGGTGGCCTGGTTGGGGTCGGCCGCAGTGACAACCCGGCCGTCGGGCTGCAGGGACACAAGACGCCGGGGCAGTGGATCGATCGAGGCGATCTTCACCGTGCCGTGGGGCTGGTTGCGGATCACGATCGCCACCTTGCCCTCCTGGCGGGCGGCCTCCACCAGGGCTGCGGGATCGGCCACGGGCACGCCGCGCACATCCACCGTCACCGTGACCGGCACCATGGCCCCTGTGGCCTTGGCTACCGCCCCTGACAGCTTGGGGCTCCAGATCACCCCACCGGCAGCGAGCAGCACGGCGGCGGCGGCGCCGAGATCCACCAGGCTCCAGCGCTGCGGTGATTTCGGCTGCGCCGAAGCCTGGTTTGAATCCGCTGCCATGGTGCACCGCAAAAGCTGGGTCAGTGTACGGAGATCGCAGCAACCAGGCCAGGTCGCTCAGCTGCGCAGACCTTCCACAAAGGCATCGAGAGCCCGCAGATTGCCCGCCAGGCCTGGGCCGTCTTCGCCGGCCAACGCCGCCAGCTGCATCTCCAGGTCAGGCCGCTGCTCAAAGGTGGCGGCCAGACGGAAACCGTCTGGGTCCTGGCGGTACAGCTCCCAGGGGCCCGGGAAGGCGAAGCGCAGGGCCGATCCATCCAGGGGCTGCAGCGCATACGCGGGCTGCCACTGGGAGAGGAAACCCCGCCGGCGTTCGCGGGCCACGCTGCCGATGCCCACCGCCGCGTCCTCGAGGCTGCCGTTCAGCATCACCACGGAGCCGGAATGGCCCGAGCAGAGTTGCTCGAAGTCGTCGTAATCGGGTGGAGCGGGAGCCACCGCCAGCAGCAAGGGGGGGGACTGCCCAGCTGTCTGCGCGCGGAAATCAACGATCTGCTCGGCCAGCTCGGGGGCATCACGGCGTGCCAGGGCGGCACCGCCGGCATCGGCGAACACCAGGCGCAGCGCCTGACCCGCCTCCTGCAGGGCGGCGGCCAGGCGCAGCGCCACCGGCAGCAGCCGCAGCCCTTCAAAGCGCCAGTCCACACTCCAGCGGCCGCGGGCCTGGCTGGGCAGAGCGGCCAGTAGGGCCTCCAGCGCCTGGGCCTCGGCACTGCGCAGATCGGCGGGGAGCATGGCGTCGGGCCAACTGGCGCGACCCTACGGGGTCGCTGCCAGCCGCTGGCGGGCCCGCTCCAGGGCTGGCGCCACCCCGGTGAGATCGGCTGCGCGCAGCCAGGGCCCCACAGTGAGGCGCAGGCCGCTGCCGGCTTCCGCCTCCGAGAAGCCCATCGCGAGCAGCACCGCGCTGGCGGCCGTGCCGGTGCTGCTGCAGGCGGAGCCACTGCTCACGGCGTAGCCCTCGCGCCATAGCTCCCGCACCAGGGCCCGGCCGTGGAGCGGACATCCTGCGCGGTCTGCCACGAGCACACTGAGGTGGTGCGGCAGGCGCTCACCGGGTTGGCAGCGGGGATCCGGCCCGCTCAGGTGCACGCCATCCAGACCCAGCAGGGCCATCAGCAGGGTGTCCCGCAGCCCATGCAGGTTTGCTGCCTCCCCCTGCTGGCGGAGCTCCAGGGCCCGCGCCAGACCGACGGCCAGCACCACCGGCTCCGTGCCTGCGCGCAGCCCACCCTCCTGCCCCCCGCCAGCCAGTAGCGGCGCCAGCGCCAGCCCCCGCCGCACCAGCAAGGCGCCGATCCCCCGGGGTCCCTGCAGCTTGTGGGCCGCCAGGCTGAGCAGGTCCACCGGCAGCTCCGCGAAATTCACCGGCCGATGGCCCACCACCTGCACCGCATCGACGTGCAGGGGCACCCCGGCCTGGCGGCAGCGGGCTCCGATGGAGTCCAGGTGCTGGAGGGTGCCCACTTCGCTCTGGCCCCAGATCAGCGACACCAGCCGGGTGGGAGGCTCGAGCGCCTGTTCAAGAGCCTGAAGATCCAGCAACCCGCAGCGGTCCACAGGTAGTTGCTTCACCTGCCAGCCCTGCTGAGCCAGCTGCTTGGCGGCCGCCAGCGTGGCGGGATGTTCCACTGCAGAGATCAGCAGCCGGCCGGGGGCAAGGGTTGCCCCATGGCCCCGTAGAGCCAGATGAATGGCCTCCGTGCCTCCGGAGGTGAACACGAGTTCCGCTGGGCTGCAGCCCAGCACCGCTGCGCAACGCCAGCGGGCCCGCTCCAGCACCTCAGCCGCCGCCAGGCCGTAACCGTGCAGGCTCGAGGGGTTCGCCCAGGCCTGGGCCTGCACCTCGGCCATCTCCGCCACAACCGCAGCCGCGGGGGGAGTGGTGGCACTGGCATCCAGATAGATCCCGGCCGGCGCCGCCATGGCTCAGGCGCCCAGGCCGCTGTCGCGCTCGAAGCGGGCCCGGGTGCGGGCCTCCAGCGAGTTGGTGGCCAGAGCCACCAGATCATCGAGGGAGCTGCTGTTCAGCAGGGCTTCCACCCGCTGCCGGGCCTCGGCTGAGGGGCAGGCCTCCGGTTGGATGCAGCCGCTCACGCACACGGTGGCGCAGTCGATCGCCGACTGCTGGGGTTCGTGGGGCGGATCAGCCGCCACCACGGCAGGGCTGTCACCCGCGCCCGGCCCCCAGAGCTGCGGAGTCACCACGGCATCGAACACGGCCTCGGCTGGACCGGTCATGAACAGGTGATCACTGCCGGCATCCCAGTCGATCCACAGGGGACCCCCGGGCAGATCAAGCCGTGCGCTGCGGCCGGCGAGCCCCAGACGGTGGCACACCACCAGGGTGGCGCAGGCACCGGTGCCACAGGCCAGGGTCGGGCCGGCGCCCCGTTCCCACACGCGCATCAACAGATGGTCCGGACTCAGCACTTGCACGAAGTGCACGTTGGTGCGGGCCGGGAAGGCGGGGTGCACCTCCAGGGCCGCGCCGAAACGCTCCAGATCCACCGCATCCACGTCCACCACCGGAATCACCACGTGGGGATTGCCCATGCCCGCGGCACCCACCACAAAGTGCTCACCGGCTGCCTCCATCTCCCCCTGGGGAATGCCATCAGGGCCAAGGGACAGGGTGGTGGGCACCTGCTCGGGCTGCAGGAAGGGCGCGCCCATGTCCACCCGGATCGTGCCCTCGGGCTGCAGTTCCGGCACGATCCGTCCCGCCAGCGTCTCGATCTGCCAGCTCCGACCCGGCTGGTCCCCGTCACTGTCGGCGAGAAAGCGGGCCAGGCAGCGGATGCCGTTGCCACACATCTCGGGTTCGGTTCCATCGGCATTGAAGATGCGCATGCGCAGCTCGCCGTCGCCCTCGGGTGGCAGCGCCAGGATCACCCCATCGGCACCGATCCCAAAGCGCCGGTCGCAGAGCCGCTGGATCCGCTTCGGGGTGAGGCCGAGCCAGTCATCACCGGCCGAGGCGCGGCCGTCGACCATCAGGAAATCGTTTCCCAGGCCTTGATACTTGCTGAACTGGAGCACGATGGAAACGACCAGATCCCGGTGCGAATCCTATGCAGAGCTTTCTCGAGAGCCGCACCCCCACGCTCGACACCTCTCTGCCGAGTGTGCGCCACATCCAGGCATTGATTCGCCAGAAGACCCCGGTGGCCCTGCGCCTGCTCGACGGCCATGAACTCGAGGGGGTATTGCGCTGGCAGGACACCGAGCAGTTGGCACTCGACCCCGGCGAGGGACGCTCCCTGAATCTGGTCAACCGCCGTGCCGTGGCGGTGCTGCGCTCCCTGGCCTGACCGGGCCTGTGGCACGATCCAGGCTCAACGCCATCCGCGCTGGCCTGCCGTGAGCGACGCCTCCCGTTACCAACCCCAGGCCATCGAGGAGCGCTGGCAGCAGCACTGGCAGGCCGAGGGGGCCGATGCCACACCGGAGCCCAGGGCCGGGGGCGGCAAGCCCTTCTATGCGTTGTCGATGTTCCCCTACCCGTCGGGGAACCTGCACATGGGCCATGTGCGCAACTACGTGATCACCGACGTGATCGCCCGGGTGCAGCGCATGCGTGGGTGCAAGGTGCTGCATCCGATGGGCTGGGATGCCTTCGGCCTGCCCGCCGAGAACGCGGCGATCGAGCGGGGTGTGGATCCGGGTGCCTGGACCGACCAGAACATCGCCGCGATGCGGACCCAGCTGCAGCGCCTGGGCCTCTCGATCGACTGGAGCCGCGAGGTGGCCACCTGCCACGGCGATTACTACCGCTGGACCCAGTGGCTGTTTCTGCAGTTTCTGGAGGCCGGCCTGGCCTACCAGAACGATGCCACCGTGAACTGGGACCCGGTCGACAAGACGGTGCTGGCCAACGAGCAGGTGGACAGCGAGGGGCGCTCCTGGCGCTCCGGCGCCTTGGTGGAGAAGCGCAAGCTGCGCCAGTGGTTCCTGAAGATCACCGCCTACGCCGACCAGCTGCTCGACGATCTGCCCAAGCTGGCGGGCTGGCCCGAGCGGGTGCGCACCATGCAGGCCAACTGGATCGGCCGCAGCACCGGGGCCGAGCTCAGCTTCCCGGTGGTGAATGCCGAGGGCCACGAGAGCGGTGAGAGCATCACCGTGTTCACCACCAGGCCCGACACGATCTTCGGAGCCAGCTATGTGGTGCTGGCTCCCGAGCACCAGCTGGTGGCCCAGCTCACTCCCGAGGAGCAGCAGCTTCACGTGGAGGCGTTCTGCGATCTTGTGGCACGCCAGAGCGAACAGGAGCGCACCGCCGACGACAAGCCCAAGCGGGGCGTGCCGATCGGTGCCCGGGTGCGCAACCCGGCCAATGGCGAGCTGATTCCCCTCTGGATCGCCGACTACGTGCTGGCCGACTACGGCACCGGAGCGGTGATGGGCGTGCCCGCCCACGACCAGCGCGACTTTGTATTCGCCCGCCAGTACGAACTGCCGGTGCGCCAGGTGATCATTCCCGAGGGCAGCGATGAGCACGCCTATGAGGGCGGCGCCTGGACCGAACCCGGCGTGCTGATCCACTCGGGGCGCTTCGATGGCCTGCCCAGCACGGAAGCCAAGACGGCCATCACGGCGGCAGCGGAGCAGGAGGGCTGGGGCCAGGCCCGCACCACCTACCGCCTGCGCGACTGGCTGATCTCCCGCCAGCGCTACTGGGGCTGCCCGATCCCGGTGATCCATTGCGAAAGCTGCGGCGTGGTGCCGGTGCCGGCCGAGCAGCTGCCGGTGGAGCTGCCGCGGGATGTGGCCTTCTCCGGCAAGGGCGGCTCGCCCCTGGCCCAGCTCGAGAGCTGGTGGCGCGTGGAGTGCCCCTGCTGCGGAAAGCCCTCCAGGCGGGAGACCGACACCATGGACACCTTCATGTGCTCCAGCTGGTATTTCCTGCGCTACAGCGACCCCCAGAACACGCAGCTGCCGTTCAGCCGGGATGCTGTCGATTCCTGGCTGCCGGTGAACCAGTACGTGGGTGGCATCGAACACGCCATCCTGCACCTTCTCTACTCGCGCTTCTTCACCAAGGTGCTGCGCGACCGGGGCCTGCTGGGCTTCGATGAACCCTTCCAGCGCCTGCTCACCCAGGGCATGGTGCAGGGGATCACCTACAAGAACCCCCACACCGGCAAGTACATCCCGCCGGCCGATGTGGCCGACCCCAACGATCCGCGTGATCCCGCCACGGGTGAGGTGCTGGAGGTGTTTTTCGAGAAGATGTCGAAGTCGAAATACAACGGCGTGGATCCGGCCGTGGTGATCGACAACTACGGCGCCGACACAGCGCGGATGTTCATCCTGTTCAAGGCGCCGCCGGAGAAGGATCTGGAGTGGGATGACGCCGACGTGGAGGGTCAGTTCCGCTTCCTGCAGCGGCTCTGGCGCCTGGTGGATGGGGCCGTGGCCCGGGGCCTCAGCCTGGCCGGGGGCGCCGCTGCCCAGGCGCTGCAGGCGGCCGCGGCGCTCAGCCCTGGCGAGAAGGCGCTGCGCCGGGCCGTGCACACCGCGATCGCCGCGGTGAGCGAAGACCTTGAGGGCGAGCTGCAGTTCAACACCGCAGTGGCCGAGCTGATGAAGCTCAGCAATGCCATGGGCGAGCACCTGGCCAACGCGGGCGAACCCGTGGCCTGTGAAGCCCTGCGCACCCTGCTGCTGCTGCTGGCGCCCTTCGCCCCCCACCTGGCGGAGGAGCTCTGGGAGCGCCTCGGCGCCAACCCGAATGGCAACGCCAGCATCCATGCCCATCCCTGGCCCGTGGCCGACCCCACAGCCCTGGTGCGCGACACCGTGCCCCTGGTGATCCAGATCAAAGGCAAGGTGCGCGGCAATCTGGAGGTGCCGGCCGATGCCGACAAGGCCACCCTGGAGAAGCTGGCCCTGGAGAGTGAGATCGCCGTGAAGTGGCTGGAGGGCAAGGCCCCCAGCCGGGTGATCGTGGTGCCGGGCCGGCTGGTGAACCTGGTGCCCTGAACCCGCCAACACCTAGCTTCACTGCCAATTCGCCCGCATCCGCATGCATGCCGTGCAACTCCATCTCGATGCCGGCAGCGACCTGCACCAGAGCCTGAGGGCCTTCGCGGCGCAACAGAGCGGTTCCGGATTCGTGCTCAGCGTGGTGGGCAACCTCAGTCAGGCCGCCTTCCAGTGTCCGGGGCAGGCCCAGCCCACCCTGCTGCGCGGTGATCTGGAGCTGATCACCCTGCAAGGCACCCTGGCCCCGGGCGGCATCCATCTGCACCTCTGCGTGTCGGATGGTACCTGCCAGGTTTGGGGCGGCCACCTGGAACCCGGCACCCTGGTGCAGAAGGGTGTGGATCTGCTCGTGGGGCTGATCGAGGCGCCACTGCCCGCTGCTGGCGCCGACGCGCCCGCTCTCAGCGAGACGTCCAGCCGGGTTCAGATCCTCGTGCGCCAGGGGTGTCCCTGGTGCCGCCGCGCCCTGCGCCTGCTCCAGAGCCAGGGGATTGATCACCAGATCAGCGAGGCCCGCGAAGCCGGACCGGTGCCCCGCATCTGGATCGACGGCGAGCTGATCGGCGGCTATGACGCCCTGATGGATCTGCAGGCCAGCGGCAGGCTGCAGCAGCTGCGTCCGGGCTGACTCCCATGACAGCGAGCCAGCAACCGCTGCAGCTGAGCACATCCGCATCCTGCAGCCTTGCGATCGGCGCCTATCCCCGCTTTCACTACGACGCCAGGGGCGGTGGCGGTGGCGGCGTGCTGCACCCCAGCAACCACCAGGGTCGCCGGGCTCTGCGCTTCCCGCTGGATGAGCTGGTGATTCCGCCCCTGAACCGGCGCACGGCACGCTGGCTGGGCCTGCCCCTGCCGCCCGGCCTGGAGGTGCGCATTCTTCCCGAGAAGCTGGAGGGATGGCTGGAGCCGGCCAGCGGAGCGGTGCAGCTGCACTTTCAGGCCAGGTTTGTGTTCCGTGCGGCGCAGTTGTACCAGGCACCTCCCCTGTGGGTGGACACCCTGCTCACCAGCGCCAGGCCCCAGCAGTCGGTACCGGCACGCTGGGGACAGCCCGTGGGGGAGCCGCGCGCCGCGAATGGAGCACTGACCCTGGTGGGGGTGGCACCCGTGGCAGCTTCGGGTGACCGCTGGTTCGACCGCCTCATGGGCCTGCCCAGTGAAGCCCTGGCCGTGCTGCGCTGCAACCTCAACTGGGACGACGGAACGGCGGAGGCGTGCGTCAGACCGCGTGGGCCACGCTGAGGCTGGCGGGCTGGCCCCAGCTGCCCTGCACCGTGTAGGCGGGATCGTTGGCGCAGAGGTGGCGCAGGACCCAGAACACCGGCTCCGGGCTGCCCGTGCCCAGCTCCTCGGCCATCTGCTCCAGGGAACGCGTCTGGCCATCCGCCAACAGGGTCTCGATGCGGCCCTGCAGCTCCAGCACGGCGGCAGCTGCCAGCTTGCCGGCCTCCACCCCAGGCTGGTCGTAGGCGTTCACGTCCACCAGTTCGGCGTAAAGGCCCACCGCCCGCTCGAACAGGGCCACCAGGGCGCCCAGCCGCCGTTCATCAAAAGCGGCCAGGGTGATCGTCATGCTCTGCCGTCCGCCCTCCAGCAGGGCCGAGCGGGTGCCCTGGAGGAAGCCATCGAGCACATCGCCGGGCCGCTCACCGTGCAGGGCCGGAATGTCGCTGGGATCGGCCAGCACTTCGATGAAGGTCACGAAGAAGTTGTCCACGCCATCACGCAGCTGCTGCACATAGGCGTGCTGGTCGGTGGAGCCCTTGTTGCCGTACACGGCAATGCCCTGGTTCACCACTCGACCCTGGCGGTCGCTGTGCTTCCCCAGGCTCTCCATCACCAGCTGCTGCAGGTAGCGGCTGAACAGTTCCAGGCGATCGCGGTAGGGGAGCACCACCATGTCCCGCTGGCCGCGACCATCGCCGGCCGCATACCAGGCTGCCGCCATCAGGGCCGCCGGGTTATGGCGGAGGTCCGCCACCCTGGTGCAGGCATCCATGGCCGAGGCCCCATCCAGAAAGGCGCGGATGTCAGCACCCACCAGGGCCCCGGGCAGGAGACCCACTGCGCTGGTGATGCTGGTACGCCCGCCCACCCAGTCGAACATGTCGAAGCGGGCCAGCCAGCCCTCCTGCTCGGCCAGTTGGTCGAGGCGGCTGCCCAGCATGGTTACGGCTACCGCCTGCTGCCGCCAGTTGCCGCCGAGACTCTCCAGGCGCGCCCGCACCTGCTCCATGCCGATGCGGGGTTCCGGTGTGCCTCCCGACTTGCTCACCACCACCACCAGGGCGTTGCGCAGGCGGTCACCAAGCTGCCCCAGGGTATGGCTGATGCCCTCCGGGTCGACGTTGTCGATGAAGTGGAAGGGAATGCCGGCGCTCCGACCACCCAGGGCGCGCACCATCAGCAATGGACCCAGACCTGACCCACCGATACCGATCCAGAGCACATCGCTGAACCGGCCGCCAGCCACTTGATCACGGGCGAACTGGTCGATGCGGTCGATCTCCGCACGGATGTGGTCGGCTGTGGCGGGATCCGGGGCCAGCTCGGGGGTGCGCAGCCAGTAGTGACCCACCATGCGCTGCTCGGAACCATTGGCAATGGCGCCACCCTCCAGGGCGTCCATTGCCGCGAAAGCCTGGCTGAAGCGGGGAGCCAGTTGCTCGAGATGGCCATCGTTGAGGGCCATCCGGCTCACATCCAGCCAGAGCTGCAGGCCGGCATCAAACCAGAGCCGGTCGCAGAAGCGCTGCCACTGGCTGGCTGGATTGGTCCGATCAAGGTCGGCGGTCATGGTCCTGACAGCGGCAGCGTGGACGTTGGAGGAAACCTAGAGCTGGGTCCCGCAGACCGGCATGGGCGCCAGGGGTGCAGGCTGGGGTCAGCAGACCCTTTCAGGCTGGCAGCAGCGTTGCATAGGGTCCTTAAGATTGGTTCATGGATCTTCAGGTTTTTCTGGTTGCGTATCGGCCCGCCCTTGGCTGTGTTCACCCAGCCGATCCTGTGTTCTCAGATCAGCCCTTTGCCCCTGCCAATCGGCGACTGACCCCGTGAACCCCTCCAGCGCTGTGCGTCGTCTCAGGCGGTTGCGGCAGCAGACCCAGACGGTCACCCTGGTCCGGCTGAGGCTGCCCTCGATCAGCAGGCGGAGTCGCCGGCTGCTTCGGATGGCGGGTTGCACCCTTGCCCTGAGCGGCCTGGTTCCTTACAGCGCCCCGGCTCCCCGCCCCTGGATCGGCCAGCCGATGCTCATCGATCCCGGTCACAGCCAGGCCGACCCCCTGGCGTTCAGCACCGAGGAGCTGCAGGAATTGCGCCGCCGCTTCGGCGTTCATGGCCCCCAGCCGCGCCTGGCCCAGCTGTTCAGTAGCGGCGTGGAGCAATTCCAGCCCCTGCGCAACCACGCCCTCAGCCGGCTGGAGGAACTCCGGCCTCTCATCCTCAGCCTGAGCCGGGAACAGAACGTCAATCCAATGCTGGTCACAGCGGTGCTGTTCGATGAGATGCGCCACGCCAAGCCCGGCGAAAACCTGCCGATCGCAGCCCATTCCGGTCTGTTCAGCACCCATGGGCTGGCCCAGCTGGGCATCAGCGAAATGCAGCACCAGGGTCTTCTCCCTGCCGATCCCACAGCGGAAGAGGTGGGTTGGGCCCGCGACCAGCTGCTCGATCCCCAGCGCAACATCGAACTGCTGGTGGGCAAGTTTGCACGGCTGAAGCGCGAGCTCAATGTGCCGGGCCAGCGGATGCTGCAGGCGAGCGGGAGTGTGAAGGATGCCAAGGTGCTGGCCACGCTGGCCTATCTGCACAACGGCAAACTCGACTATCCCCGCCGCATCCTCAGTTCGATGCAGGATCCGGTGCTGCATGTGCTGCTCTACGGCCAGCGCAAGCCGGTTCTCTCCCCGTTGATCTGATTCGCTGGCTGGTGTTGGGGGGAGCTGCGTCAGCAGAGCAACCCGAGCTCACCGAGGCGAGTCTGAAGGGCGTTCCAGTCAAAACTGCGCGGATCGGCGCGCTCGCCGGCCAGATCCACCGCCCGGTGGGTGGTGATCTGATCTGCGGGGATGGGAAAGGTCTGCATCCACAGGGCCAGCAGGGCCGCCAGGCCGTCGTACTGGGCTGCGGTGTAGCCGCTGTGGTGCAGGCCGCCGCTCTCACCGTCCCTGGGGCTTTCCAGGCTCACGTGCAACGCGAAATTGTTCACCGATCCACCCACTTTGGGGTTGGTGATCGCCCACTGACCGCGGAAGGCTGAGTTGCCCGCGCCGAAAGCCCGCTTGCGGGGATCGAGCAGAAACACCACCTCTCCATCACGGCCCACAAGGGCGTGGTAACTCACCTGGTCTTCATCGCGGGGATGGGGAGTGCGGAAGGTGTTGATCGCAGACCCCATGCTGTTCACCGTCTCGTGAAGCACCACCAGCCGGGGGGTGGGGTCGAGGGGATTGCCGAAGGCGTCGCGGCTGAACCGTTCACCGAAGTTGGTGGGGTCGATGCTCACCTGGCGGGGGGAGGTGCGCAGCTGGTTCACCAGAGTGAGCAGCTGCTGGCGCTGGGGGGTCTGCGGCGCGGTGCACTGCTGCCGCAGGGGGGAGTCCCAGGGGGCCTGGGCCGGTGGTGGTGCCGTGGTGGTGGCGGGGGATGGGGGAGCATCCGCACCGGGTTTGCCGATGTCATCGAGCAGATCGAGCAGGGATGCCCGTTCACCGGCGCCCGCCTGACTGGTGAGGTCGAAGGCCATCCAGCCGATGCTGCCAAGCCCGGTCACAGCCGCTGCCAGGCCGGCAAGGAGCAAGGGCTGGGTCCGCAGGGTCAAAGGGCCTCCAGGGCAAGCCAGCGTTCACGACGCTGAAGCATGGTGTCCGTGACCTCAGGCAGAGGTTCCAGACTCCAACGCTCGACCTGGGGGGAGCCAGGCCTCACGCTGGTGCTGCGCAGCCTGCCATCTCGTACGAAATGTAATGGCAGTGGTGTACCACTTTTCTGAGCCGCCAACAGGGGTGGCAGATCGTCCGGCCGTCGAAGCCGCTGCCCCGCCAGGGCAATCAGCTCATCACCCACCAGCAATCCGGCCGTCTCCGCCGGCCCGCCCCGCAGCACGCGCTGCAACTGCAGGCCTGCGGGCGTGAGCTCCAGCTGCCAACCCAGCCAGGGGGCCTCGGCCTGGTGGGGCTGGAGGGTGAGACCCACATCGGCCAGATAGCTGTCGAGGTCGGGGTCGTCCGTGCCCTCCAGCCAGCCGGGCAGGAGCTGGGCGAGATCGGCTGCGGCGGCCGTGAACGCCGCCAGCAGGTCCGCTTCCCGGTAGCCCCTCCCCCAGCGGCCATGGCTGCGCCACAGCTGACGCAGCACGGACGGCAGGCAGCTGCCGGATCGGCGCAGGTGCAGGTCCAGCACCAGGGCCACCACAGCCCCCTTGAGGTAGTAGCTCACCTGACTGTTGGCCGAATAGGCATCGGGTTTGTAGAGCTTCACCCAGGCTTCCTGGCTGCTCAGACGCAGGCTCTGCACCCGGCGGCCGGGGGTGAGTCGGTAGCGGTTGAGGTCGCTGCCCAGATCGCTAAGCACCGCCTCGGGCGTACTGATGCCGGCGGCGTGCGGCAGCAACTGGTCCACATAACTGGTCACCCCCTCGGCGAACCAGAGGCTGGGCACAACCACGGGCTGGTGGTAATCGTAGGGAACCAGCTCGGCGGGCCGCAAGCGGCGCACATTCCACTGGTGCAGGTATTCATGGGCCACCAGCTGCAGGAACCGGCGGCGACCCTCCGCATCCGCCAGTTTGCGCCGGCCGAACTGCAGCACGCTGCTGCAATCGTGTTCCAGACCGCCATAGCCGGACTCCGTGAGATGGAGCACGAACAGGTAATGGTCGGCCGCCGGCCGCTCCACTCCCATCAGCCGGCAACAGGCCAGACACACCCGCTCCACATCGGCGAGCAACTGGTCGTCGGCCACGACCGGATCGTCACCGCTCAAGGTGGTTCCCCAACTCACCCAGCGGTGGGGAATGCCGGCCACAGCGAAAGAATGCTCCCTGTGGGGCCCCACCTCCACAGGACTGTCCAGCAACTGGTCGAAATCAGCGGCCAGCCAGTGGCCATCAGCACCGCGGGGCAGAGCCACAAAGGCGTCCCAGTCAGCCGGCAGGCTGAGGCGCAGCTGGTGGGGCTGCCAGCGCAGGCCCTCCACCGCCACAGCCACGGCGGCCAGACAGAGAAAGCCGTGCTCTGCGGTGAGGTGGCAGGTGCGTACCGTGAGCTCAGTGGCCATCAGGCGATAGCGCAGGTTCACGGGCCCCAGGCTGGGCAGCTCCGCCTGCCACGCAGCCACACCGGTTCGCCGCAGGGGGATGGCCTCACCCCGTTGGCTGAGGCTCATGCCCTCCAGCTGACGCACATAGTCGCGGATCAGGTAGGAGCCGGGGGTCCAACCGGGCAGGGCCCAGCGCAGCACCGGGTGGGTCGGGAGAAACGTCAGCTCCACCTCCACCAGGTGGGCCTGGGCAGACCGCAGATCGAGGTTGAAGCAGGGTGCTGTGGCTGCGCTCACCGTTGGTTGGGAATCAGGCGCTGAGGCTCACCTGGGCATCGGGGATGTGGCGCCGGGCATCGGCCAGCGCGCTGTTGGCGGCATACCGGCGGGTGATGCGGGCCAGAAGCCGCTGCACGTTCCCACTGTGGCTGAGGCGCTGCAGGTCACCCACCAGGGCCAGGGAGCCGTCGGCCTGGCGGCGCCAGCCCAGGCAGTGCCCCGACCCGCACCGCACCTGCAGCAACACCGCTTGCCGCTCTCCGGCGAATCCTTCCAGGTATCCGCCCCAGACAGGCTGCAACCCGAGCCCCACAAGACTGGCCGCCAACAGGTCGGCGTCATGCAGCACGGTGGGCAGGATGGAGAGATGGGACATGGACAGATGCCCGCTTTTCCAGACCCTAGCCACCCTGACTGTTCCGTCCAGTGGCCAATGCCACAGCCCGCCAATCCCGCGGGCAGCCCGGCCGCCGTTCGCCTGGCGGTGATGGCTTCGGGCAATGGCAGCAACTTTGAGGCCCTGGTTCGGGGCTGCCGGGCGGGCAGTCCCCAGGGCGCGGTGGCGCTGCTGGTGGTGAACAACCCCGACTGTGCGGCGATCGGGCGGGCCAAGCGGCTTGGTGTTCCCTGGCAGGTGCTGGACCATCGCGGCCATGGCAGCCGGGAGGATCTCGATCGGGCCCTGATCACGCTCTTCCAACAGCACGCCATTGATCTTGTGGTGATGGCCGGCTGGATGCGCGTGGTCACGCCGGTGCTGATCGGCGCTTTTCCCGAGCGACTGGTGAACATTCACCCCTCCCTGCTCCCCAGCTTCCGGGGCATGCGTGCGGCGGCCCAGGCCCTGGAGGCCGGCGTGACCCTCACAGGCTGCACCGCCCACCTGGTCACCGAGGAGGTGGACGCCGGCCCCATCCTGGTGCAGGCGGCGGTGCCGGTGCTGGCGGACGATGACGTGGACAGCCTCAGCCAGCGCATCCACCAGCAGGAGCACCGGATCCTGCCCCTGGCGGTGCAGCTGGCGGCCGAGCGGCTGGGTTTGTTCCCCTCGCAGGGCCTTCCTCAGGGATAGAACGGCAACAGGGGCAGGCCCGTGGTGGCTTCCAGACCGGCCATCAGGTTGAGGCATTGCACCCCCTGGCCCGCCTGTCCTTTCACCAGGTTGTCCACTGCGCCCATCACGATCAGCTGGCCTGTGCGTTGATCCACCTGCACCGAATACAGGGCCCGGTTGGTCTGGCGCACCCACTTGGTGGAGGGATAGGTGCCCACCGGAAGCACCTCCACAAAGGGGGAATGGCGATAGGCGGAACACAGCAGGGTGGAGCAATCCTCCGCGGTGAGGCCGGGGTCACGCAGGCGGCAGTACACCGTGGCCAGCAGGCCACGCACCATCGGCATCAGGTGCGGGGTGAACTGCAATTGGATGTCCTGGCCGGCCACCTGGCTGGCGATCTGTTCGATCTCGCTGGTGTGGCGGTGGCCCACCACGCCATAGGGAGCCACCGATTCGGCGGCTTCAGCCAGCAGCAGGTGCTCCTTGGCGGCCCTGCCGCCGCCACTGGTTCCAGTCTTGGCGTCGATCACGATTCCAGCGGCCTCCACCAGGCCCTGCTTGAGGAAGGGCAGCAGTCCCAGTAGAGACGCCGTGGGGAAACAGCCGGGAGCGGCCACCAGGCGCGCCGTCGCGATCGGTTCGGCGTACCACTCCGGCAGTCCGTACACCGCTTCGCTGCAGAGGTCGGCGTCAGCGCGCTCCAGCTGCCGAGCCTCGGTGGCATACACCTCCTGCCAGCGGCTGAGGCTGCGGTAGCGGTAATCGGCGGAGAGGTCCACCACCCGCACGCCGCGCTCCAGCAGCGGGGGCACCAGCTGGGCCGCCAGGCCATTGGGCAGGCTGAGCACGGCGAAATCAGCAGCAGCGGCGATCGCGTCCGGTTCCGGCACCTGCACCACCGGATCGCCCGGCAGAGGCAGAAAAGGGGTGAGTTCACTCCAGCGTTTGCCGCTGCTGCGCTCGCCGCCGAGAAAGGTCACCTCCAGGCTGGGATGGCTCTGCAGCAGGCGAAGGGTCTGGAGCCCCCCATAGCCGCTGGCACCGATCACAGCGACGCGCTGACTGGTGGAGGAGCTGGCCATGGCCCGTGATCTCACGTGCTGGGATTTATAAAGGATCCTTGAGCTGTGGCCGAACCGGCCACCGCTGCCGCCAGTGCTGCCGTTGACATCCCTGGGCCCATCGATCCTCGACAGCACCGCCGCCCGGGTTGAGGACACCATCCGCTTCGACGCCATCGCCGATGCCCTGGCGGCCATCCGCAACGGCGAGTCGGTCGTGGTGGTGGACGACGAGAACCGGGAAAACGAAGGCGATTTGATCTGCGCCGCCCAGTTCGCCACCCCTGAGCAGATCAACTTCATGGCCACCGAGGCCCGGGGCCTGATCTGCCTGGCAATGGAGGGGGAGCGCCTGGATGCCCTTGATCTGCCCCTGATGGTGGATCGCAACACCGATGAGAACCAGACCGCCTTCACCGTGAGCGTGGACGCGGGCCCAGAAAACGGGGTGAGCACAGGGATCTCGGCCGAGGATCGGGCGCGCACCATCCAGGTGACGATCCATCCCCACACCCGCCCGGCCGACCTGCGCCGCCCAGGGCACATCTTTCCGCTGCGCGCACGCCAAGGGGGTGTGCTCAAGCGGGCGGGCCACACCGAGGCGGCGGTGGACCTGGCCCGGCTGGCGGGCCTCTATCCCGCGGGCGTGATCTGTGAGATCCAGAACACCGACGGGTCGATGGCCCGGCTGCCCCAGCTGGCGGCCTATGCCCAGCGCCACGGCCTGAGGCTGATCTCGATCGCCGATCTGATCCGCTACCGGCTCGACACCGAGCGTTTCGTGCGCCGGCAGGCGGAGGCCACCCTGCCGAGCGCCTTCGGCGATTTCCGCGCCATCGGCTATCGCAACGAACTCGACGGCAGCGAGCACGTGGCGATCGTGAAGGGGCATCCGGAAGCCGCCGCCGGGCCCGTGCTGGTGCGCGTACACAGCGAATGCCTCACCGGTGATGCCTTCGGCTCGCTGCGCTGCGACTGCCGGCCCCAGCTGGAGGCCGCGTTGCGCATGATCGAGGCGGCCGGCGAAGGGGTGGTGGTGTACCTGCGCCAGGAGGGACGCGGCATCGGCCTGATCAACAAGCTCAGGGCCTATTCCCTGCAGGACACCGGCCTCGACACGGTGGAGGCCAATGAGCGCCTCGGCTTTCCCGCCGACCTGCGCAACTACGGCGTGGGGGCGCAGATCCTCAGCGACCTGGGCGTGCATCGGCTGCGTCTGATCACCAACAACCCCCGCAAGATCGCCGGTCTGGGCGGCTACGGCCTGCAGGTGGAAGACCGGGTGCCGCTGGTGATGGACCCCAGCGACCACAACGCCGCCTACCTGGCCACCAAGCGCGCCAAGCTGGGCCACCTCATGGGGGAAGGCCCTTCCTGCCCGATCGGCGGGCCTTCGGTGGTGCTGGCCTGGCATGGCCAGGCCAGTGAGCGGGAGCTGGCCGCACGCCGCGATCGCCTTCACAGCTGGGCTGTTGAACAGGGGCTGCGGCTGGAGGCCGAACCGGACGTGCGCCTGCTGGCACTGCTCAACAGCCCCCGGCTCACTCTGCTGCTGAACGGACTGGACAGCGAGGACTGCTGCAGCACAGCGGCGGTGCAAGCCATTGCTGAGCTGGCCCGCTGGCCTGGCACCCAGCGTCTCAGCCTGATGCTGGCTCCGGCCGTGGAACAGAGCAGCCATCCCCGGGCTGATCTGGAGCCCGAACAGCGTCCCCTGGCCGAGCTGCAGGATGCGACGGGGTCGGGCAGCCCCCCCGCACTGGCGAGGCTGCGCCTGGAACCGGGCTCCTTCCTGGTGTGGCGTTGACCGCTCAGTGCTCGATCATCACTTCAGTCCTGAATCGTTACTTCAGTCCTGAATCGTCACCTTGTTGATGCGGCTGCCGTTCTTCAGTGCGAGCACCACATCCATGTTGCCGGTGAGACCGAACACGGTGTGCATGCCGTCCAGGTGGGGCTGGGCCTCATGGCAGATGTAGAACTGCGAGCCGCCGGTGTTGCGGCCGGCGTGGGCCATGGCCAGGGTGCCGGCCTGGTGCTTCTGGCTGTTGATCTCGCAATCGATCATGTAACCGGGACCGCCGGTGCCGGCCATGCCGCGGGAGCCCTCGCGGCTGTTGGGGCACCCCCCCTGGGCCATGAAGCCGGGGATCACCCGGTGGAAGGCCAGGCCGTCGTAGAAGCCGTCCTTGGCCAGCTTCACGAAATTGGCCACGGTGTTGGGGGCGTCGGCGTCGAACAGCTCCAGTTCGATCGTGCCGGCGTCGGTGTCCATCAGGGCTTTGGTCACGGGCTGGGGCGGCGCAAAAGCCGACTGTATGGGGCCGTGCTGAAAATGGAGGGTCGCACCGCCCTGCCGCCGCCCCGATGAGCACTGCTTCACCTTCGCCCGCCTCTCCCCCCGATCTGAGCCAGGCCCGCCTGGGTGTGCTCGGCGGCAGCGGGCTCTACGCCATGGAGGGCCTTGATGAGGTGCGCGACATCAGCGTGGACACGCCCTTCGGGCCGCCCTCAGACAGCCTGCGCCTGGGCCGGATCGGCGACCTGGAGGTGGTGTTCCTGGCCCGCCACGGCCGCCATCACAGCTACACGCCCAGCGAGGTGCCCTACCGGGCCAACCTCTGGGCCCTGCGCTCCCTGGGCGTGCGCTGGATCCTGTCGGTGTCAGCCGTGGGCTCCTTGCAGGACCAGGTGCGCCCCCTCGACATGCTGGTGCCCGACCAGTTCATCGACCGCACCCACCAGCGGCCGCTCACCTTCTTCGGTGACGGCGTGGTAGCCCACGTGACCCATGCCGATCCCTTCTGCCCCACCCTCAGCCGCCTGCTGGCCGACGTGGGCGAAAGCCTGATGCCCGAAGGCCGCACCCTGCACCGCGGCGGCACCTACCTCTGCATGGAGGGACCCGCCTTCTCCACCCGGGCTGAATCGGAGCTCTACCGCAGCTGGGGCTGCAGCGTGATCGGCATGACCAACCACACCGAAGCCCGCTTGGCACGGGAAGCCGAAATGGCCTACGCCACCCTGGCGATGGTCACCGACTACGACTGCTGGCACCAGGAGCACGCCTCGGTGACCGTGGAGATGGTGATCGAAAACCTGCGCAGCAATGCCAGCCTGGCCCAGGAGATCGTGCGCATGGCCGCCGAGCGCATCGGCGCCCAGCGCCCCGCCAGCGGCTCGCACCGGGCCCTGCGCCATGCCCTGATGACCCCGAAGGATGAGGTGCCGGCGGACACCCGCCGGCGGGTGGACCTGTTCACCGCGCCCTACTGGGGCAGCGTTGAGCCAGATCGCAGCAGCGGGCAGCCGGGGTAGGCGGGACCTGCCTCAGAGCTGCAGCCGGCCGCCCGCAGCGGCGAGCGCCTGGCGCAGGCTGGGGCCATGGGTCTCCAGCAGCTGGCGAGCTTCGGCCGCGGACAGCCCGCTGGCGGCCATCAGCAGAGCGCGCTTCACCGATCCGTCGGCGTCCTGGAGCAGCTGGGCCGCCTCGGGCCGGGACACACCAGCCAGATCACAGAGGATGCGCTGGGCACGATCCTCCAGCTTGCTGTTGGTCACCGCCACATCCACCATGCGGTTGCCATACACCTTGCCGAGTTTCACCATCACCCCGGTGGAGAGGATGTTGAGGGCCATCTTGGTGGCGGTCCCGGCCTTGAGCCGGGTGGAGCCGGTGAGCAGCTCCGGTCCAGTGAGCAGGCGGATGTCGATGTCACACGGCATCGCTGCCTGCTCGGCTGGAACGCAGGCCATGGCGACGGCCAGGGCTCCCAGCTCAAGGGCGTGGCTCAAACCGCCGAGAACGTAGGGCGTGGTACCGCCGGCGGCGATCCCCACGAGGCAGTCGCCGGCAGCAAAGCCGGCCTGCTCCAGATCCTCCCGACCGGCTTCACGCAGGTCCTCCAGGCCCTCGGAGCTGCGCAGAAGGGCCGCCGCACCGCCCGCCAGCACGCCCTGCACCAGGCTGGGATCACTGCAGAAGGTGGGCGGGCATTCCGCTGCATCCAGCACACCGAGACGACCCGATGTGCCGGCCCCCAGGTAGAAGAGGCGACCACCGGCCGCCAACCGTGCGGCAATCGCATCGACCGCGGCGGTGAGCTCGGCGGCAGCGCCAGCCACCGCCCGCTGGGGCTCAAGATCGTTCTGGCAGAAGAGGTCCACCAGGTCTGCCGTGGGCAGGGCATCCAGCCGGGCGCTGAGCGGGTTGGCCTGCTCCGTGAGCAGATGGCCCCGATCCAGCCCCAGGCCAAGGGGTGCGGCGGTCACAGCAGACCCTCCAGCTGGCGGCGGAAGGCCTCCAGCTCCGGGTCCGGTTGCATCGACGCTTCAGCCAGCGCACTGGCCGCCTCGGGCTGCTCCTGCCAGAGACTCACGTCCATGTTGCGCTCCGGTGGAGCGATCAACAGCCGGTCCTCGGCGGTCTGCGGCAGGAAGCCTGTGGGCACGAAACGGGCTTCGTAGCCAGCCTGGCTGCAGAAGAGCTCCATCTCCTCCCGGTCGAGCCCCTCAACGGTGGGAACCGGAAAGTCCTGGGCCTCCAGCAAGCCCGCATAGCGCTCGGCGTCATCCCGGTCTTCAAACAGCAGCACCACGGTGCGGCCGTTGAGCTCCAGGGAATGGATCCCCTCCTGGTCGGACCCGGCATCGAACAGGAGCACATGCACCGGCATCAGGGAGCGCTCAAGCGAAGAAGAATTCACCTCAGTGTCTCATTTTTGGCGATCGTCACTGCTGTTCGCTGGCCAGCTCCTGCAGGCGCCGGTAGAGGGCGACTTCGGCTTCCGACAGCTGATCAGGCACCACGATGCGCAGCTCCACCAGCTGGTCGCCCCGCTGTCCTCCCCGGGCCAGCCCCCGCCCCCGCAGCCGCAGCAGACGCCCGCTGGAGGACCCGGCCGGCACCTGCAGCTTTACGGCACCCTGCAGGGTGGGCACCACAAGCCTGCAGCCCAGGGCGGCTTCGGCTGGGCTGAGATCAAGCGTGTACAGCACCCGCAGACCATCCACCCGCAGGCCATCGGCGGTGACCACCCGCAGCTGAAGAAAGTGATCGCCGCCGCCTGGGGTGACGCCGGCCAGCCGCAGCCGCCAGCCATCGCCGGCCAGGGGTGGGGTCCACACCTCCACCACCAGACCATCGGGCAACTCCAGCTCCACCCGGCTGCCCTCCAGGGCCTGCTCGGGGGTGAGTTCCACCAGCGTCTCCAGCACATCGATGGCCTGGGTGGGTGGCCGGCCCGGCTCCGCTGCGGTCACCGGGCCGGGAGGCGGATCCGGCGGCACTGAGGAAGACACATCACCATCGCCACGGGCATCACGCTCGAAAGCGGGCTCCTGGCCGTCCGGGCCCGCTGCTGCGTCGCGGCGGCGCCCGCCGAACAGTTGGTCGAGGTAGGTGTCGAAATCCGGGAAACCACTGGCGAAGGGATCCCGTTGCCCCTCGCCGTCCCGATCCGTTTCACCGGCTTCCCAGGCGCGGCGGCGAGCCGGATCGGAGAGCACCGCATAGGCCTCGTTCACCTGCTTGAAACGCTCTTCGGCCACCGGGTCGTTGCCGTTGAGATCGGGATGCCACCGCCGCGCCTGGGCGCGGAAGGCCCGCTTCAGAGCAACCGCGTCCGCACCAGGCTGGAGTCCCAGCACCTCCCAGTGATCCACTGTCCCTGTCATCGCCCCGGCCACCGTGGTCAGCGCTCGGCCCAGGGATCGTCGTCAGCCGGCCTCAGATCCGGGCTTCGGCGCGGCGGGCGCACGGGCGCGGGGCGAACCGCCGACTCCGCAAAGCGGTCGTAACGGTCGTCCTGGACAAAACGGTCATCCGGGGCATCACGATCAACCGGGGCATAACGGTCAACCGCTGCATCGTCGCTCTCATCCACCGCGAAACGCCCGTACGGCGCCCGATCGCTCTCCGGCCCAACCGGATCCCGATCAAGCGGCGAGAACCGCTCCTGCCCGTAGCGCCGCTCGGAACTGGCCTGGCGCTCAGGACCCCAGCGGTCGTCAGGCGAGCGAGACCAGTCTCCCTGGCGAGACCAGTCAGCCTGGCGAGACCATGGGTCACTGGCGGGGCGGCTCCAGTCGTCCCAGTCGTCATCGTCGGCGAACAGCTCGTCCTTGAGGGATCCGAGCGTGTTCTTCAGGCCCTGCAGCGGACCCTGATCAGCTTTGCGTTCGCTCAGCAGGCGGCGGTTGAGGCCGAACAGTGCCTCCTGCAACTGGCTCACCGCCAGGTCGAGCTCGCCCGGATCGCTGTCGCCCCGTTCCTCCAGAGCCAGCAGATCCTGCACATCGCGAAGCGTCATCTCCACCGCCCGCTGCTGCCGCTCCGCCCCATAGGGACCCAGTTCCAGGCTGGCATCGCGCAGCCGGCGCTCGGCCTGAGCCACCAGGGTGAGCGCACGGTTGCGGCGGTCAATCGCGGCCCGCTTGCGCCGGTCTTCGGCAGCCTTCTGCTCCGCCTCCTCGATCAGCCGGGCGATCTCCTCCTCACTGAGGTTGGAGCCACCCTGGATACTCACACTCTGCTGGCGGCCCGTGGTTCGATCCATGGCCGACACCTGCAGCAGGCCGTTGGCGTCGATGTCGAAGGACACCTGCACCTGGGGCACGCCGCGGGGGGCGGGGGGGATCCCGGAGAGGCGGAAGCGACCCAGGCTCTTGTTGTCTGGAGCCATCTGCCGCTCCCCCTGCAGCACATGCACCTCCACCGAGCTCTGGTTGGCGGTGGACGTGCTGAACACATCACTGCGCCGCACCGGTATGGAGGTATTGCGAGGAATCAGCACCTTCATCACACCGCCGATCGTCTCCAACCCCAGGGAGAGGGGGGTGACGTCGTTGAGCATCAGATCGCGCAGCTCCCCGGTGAGGATGCCGGCCTGAACCGCGGCGCCGATCGCCACCACCTCGTCAGGATTCACCGTCTGGCAGGGATCCCGGGGCACCAGGGTGCGCACCATCTCCTGCACCATCGGCATGCGGGTGGCGCCGCCCACCAGCACCACATCGTCGATGTCGTCGGCCGCCAGGCCGGCATCCCGCAGGGCGCGCTGCACCGGGCGCAGCAGCCGGTCGAGCAGGTCGGGACAAAGACCTTCGAACGTGCGCCGCTCCAGGGTGGTCTCGATGTGCAGGGGTCCTTCACTGCCCGTGGCAATGAACGGCAGGGAGATCGGCGTGCTCTGCACACCGCTGAGCTCGATCTTGGCCTTCTCAGCAGCTTCGGTGAGGCGCTGCAGGGCCTGGCGGTCGCGGCGCAGGTCGAGGCCGTGCTCCTTCTGGAAGGCGTCGGCGAGCCAATCCACCACCCGCCGGTCCCAGTCGTTGCCGCCCAGCTGGGTGTCGCCGCTGGTGGCCTTCACGTCGAACACGCCCTGGGCGACGCGCAGGATCGAAACGTCGAAGGTGCCGCCGCCCAGGTCGAACACCAGCACCCGTTTGGCGGCGCTGCGGTCGAAGCCGTAAGCCAGGGCAGCCGCCGTGGGCTCATTGAGAATCCGCTCCACGCTGATACCCGCCAGCCTGCCGGCGTCGCGGGTGGCCTGGCGCTGGGCGTCATTGAAGTAGGCGGGCACGGTGATCACCGCCGCCTCCACGGGCTCGCCGAGGTAGGTGGCCGCGTCGTCGCAGAGCTTGCGCAGGATGCTGGCCACCAGCTCCTCCGGGGCGTATTCCCGCTCAGTGGCGGGACACACCACCCGCACATTGCCCTGGTCGTTGGCGCGCACGGTGTAGGGCACGCCGAGACTGCCGTCGTCGAGCTCCTCCCACTGGCGCCCCACGAAGCGCTTGAGATTGGCGAAGGTGTTGCGCGGATTGAGCACCAGCTGGCGCCGGGCCAGCTGGCCCACCAGCAGTTCCTGGTCGCGGCTGAAGCCCACCACCGAGGGCGTGGTGCGACCTCCCTCCGCGCTGGCGATCACCTGGGGACGTCCCCCCTCAAGCACCGCCACCACGGAGTTGGTTGTGCCGAGGTCGATGCCGACGATGCGCCCCATGGACTGCTCTGGAGTCGTGAACCGCGCGGCGGCCCCAAGTTACCGGTCCATTGGACGTTAATCGGCGCTTAAACCGGAGCGCAGGGGGGTGTTCGACAATTCCTGGTAGCGCGGCCTCGCACGCCCTTCCAGCATGACGACGGAATTTCGATCAGCCGCGAAGGCCGATGCGTTCACCCTTCGTCGTCGTCCTCCCGCTGAAAAGCTGCTGGACCTGGGCTTCCGACAGCTCACCCTGGCGCTGGCTTCCGTGGTGGCCGTTGTGCTGCTCGGCATTTTTCTGGTGGTGTTCCGGGGATCCCAGGACGCCATCCGCGAATTCGGCCTCACATTCCTCACCACCTCGGCCTGGGACCCGGTGAATAATGAGTACGGGGCCTTCACGGCGATCTACGGAACCCTGGTCACCGCATTGCTCTCATTGTTGATCGCCATTCCCCTCGGCCTGGGCACGGCAATCCTGATCACGGAGGACATGCTTCCCCGTGGCCTGCGCGAGGCCATCGGCCTGATGGTGGAGTTGCTGGCCGCCATCCCTTCGGTGGTGCTCGGCCTCTGGGCCATCTTCGTGATGGAGCCGGCGTTGAGGCCGATTCTCCAGTTTTTGCACCAGATCCTGGGCTGGTCTCCCTTCTTCAACACCATTCCCCAGGGCCCGGGGATGGCGCCGGCCATCCTCATTCTTGTGGTGATGGTGCTGCCGATCATCACGGCCATCTCCCGTGATGCGCTCAATCAGGTACCGATCGAACTCAGACAGGGCGCTTATGGCGTGGGCACCACACGCTGGGGAGCCATCAGCAGCGTGATCGTGCCCGCAGCCATCTCAGCCATCACAGGCGGGGTGATGCTGGCCCTGGGCAGGGCGATGGGCGAAACCATGGCCGTCACGATGATCATCGGCAATGCGATGAACTTCAGCAGCTCTCTACTCGCACCTGGCAACACCATCGCCTCGATGCTGGCCAACCAGTTCGGGGAAGCTGATGGCATTCAGGTATCGGCACTGATGTATGCGGCCTTGATCCTGATGGTGCTCACATTCGCAGTGAATGTACTCGCCCAATGGGTCGTCAGGCGGCTCAGCCTGCGCTACTGAACCATCCAGTTGATTCAGCCATGACATCCATTGAGAGTAACGCCTTGCAAACCTCCGCCTCAGCTCACGCTTCATTGTTTGAGCGTCGCTCCCTCAATTTTGACCCGACGCTGAAGCGCAATCGCATCAACAGGCTTTGTACAGCGATCGCCTCCACGTTTGCCGGTATCGCCATTCTGCCGCTCTTCCTGGTGCTGGCCTATGTGCTTTACAAGGGGGCCTCACTGCTGAGTGTTTCTCTGTTCACCCAGTTGCCCCCACCTCCCGGGCTTGATGGAGGTGGCATCGGCAATGCGGTGATCGGCACGATCGTTGTAACCCTGGTCGCTTCGCTGATTGCCATTCCGATCGGCGTGGGTGGCGGCGTTTATCTGAACGAGTATTCCCAGCGCGGCTGGTTCTCGCAGTTTGTGACCTTCGGCAATGACGTGCTGGCTGGTGTTCCCTCGATCATCTCCGGTGTGTTCGTCTATGGCGTGGTGGTTGCCACGCGCATCTTTTTCAACCAGAGCTACAGCGCCGTTGCAGGCGGTATCGCCCTCGCCGTGTTGATGCTCCCCACCGTGATCAAGACCACCAACGAGGGATTGAAACTGGTGCCCCAGGAGTTGCGCTGGGGGGCCTATGGCGTGGGTGCCTCCAAATTTGTGACCATTACCCGCATCACCTTGCCGGCAGCATTCACCCCGATTGCCACCGGCATTGTGCTGGCCATCGCTCGTGCAGCCGGTGAAACAGCCCCCCTGATCTTTACGGCCCTGTTCTCTCCCTTCTGGCCGGAAGGGCTGTTCAACCCGATCGCCACCATGTCGGTGTTGATCTTCAACTTCGCCATCATGCCCTATGAGGCGCAAAACGCCTTGGCCTGGGCCGCATCCTTTGTGCTGGTGATGATGATCCTTGCGGCGAATTTACTGGCCCGTTGGATCAGCAAGGTGGCCAAAAAGGCCTGAACCTCAACCCTCCTCCGTTCGCTTCACCTTCATTCCTGAGCCCCATCCGGCCATGACCCAAGCCACTTCCGCCACGATCAACAGCGCCGACGTCTGCATGTCCCTGCAGAACGTCACGATCTCCTACGGGAGCTTCGAGGCGGTCAAGAACGTCTACATGGATATCCCCAGCGGCAAGGTTACGGCCTTCATTGGCCCATCCGGCTGCGGGAAATCAACGGTTCTGCGGGCCCTCAACCGCATGAACGACCTGATCCCTGGTTGCGGGCTGAAGGGACGGGTGGTGTTTGACGGTGCGGACCTCTATGAACGCAATGTGGATCCCGTGGAGGTACGCCGCCGGATTGGCATGGTGTTTCAGAAACCGAACCCCTTCCCCAAGAGCATCTACGAGAACATTGCCTTTGGAGCCCGGATCAACGGTTACAAGGGCGACATGGATGAACTGGTGGAGCGCTCCCTGCGCAAGGCCGCTGTGTGGGATGAGTGCAAGGACAAACTGAAGGAAAGCGGTTTTGCACTCTCGGGGGGTCAGCAGCAGCGTCTTTGCATCGCCCGGGCCATTGCCACGGAGCCTGAGGTGATTCTGATGGATGAACCCTGCTCAGCCCTGGATCCCATCTCCACCCTCAAGATTGAGGAGACGATGCATGAGCTGAAGCGCAGCTACACCATCATCATCGTGACTCACAACATGCAGCAGGCCGTGCGCGTGGCTGATATGACCGCCTTCTTCAATGCCGAGGCTGTGGAAGGAGGCAGTGGCAAGGTTGGTTATCTGGTGGAATTCAACGACACCGAGCGGATTTTCAATGCCCCTGGGCAGCAGGCAACCCAGGACTACGTCACAGGACGCTTCGGCTGAGCCGTTGAGACTGTTGCCTGCTGCAGCTGGAAGCATCACGTGCCAGCCGCACGAACAAAGGGGCAACCCTGAGGCTACCTCAGGCTCTACCTGCGTTCCTGGGATCGCTACACCGAGCAGTGACGCTCTGGCGGACCAACAAAAAACCGGCCCTGAGGCCGGTGAATGAGCGGAGAGGGAGGGATTCGAACCCTCGATAGAGTTGCCCCTATACAGCATTTCCAGTGCTGCGCCTTCGACCACTCGGCCACCTCTCCAGCGGCAAAATGGGGCAACGTGATGGCAATGTAGCAGTCGACCTCTCGCACGAGCTCCGCAGAGTTCGCCGTCTGCCATGACGCGTCGCTTTCCGATCACGGTGCACTGGCGCCAGACCGGACGGGTGATCACCCACGAGGTACCGGAGGGCGAGACCATCCTGCGCAGCTTCGAGCAGCAGGGTGACCCGCTTCCCTTCAGCTGCCGCAACGGCTGTTGCACGGCCTGCGCTGTGCGGGTGTTGAAGGGATCGATCGATCAGCGCGAAGCCCTGGGCCTGTCCAAGGATCTGCGTCAGCAGGGCTATGGCCTGCTGTGCGTGGCTCGGGCCACCGGCCCCCTTGAGGTGGAGACCCAGGATGAAGATGAGGTTTATGAGCTGCAGTTCGGCCGCTTCTTCGGTCGGGGTCGCATTCGACCCGGCCTGCCCATCGAAGAGGAGTGAGCTCACGACAACCAGCCGGCCCCGCCCCACGTTCCCAACACACCCTGCAGACCATGAGCCTCTCCGCCACCCGCTGCAGCCAGGCCCTGGCCGGCTCTGGCCTGTCCCTGACGGAGATCGAGCGCCTGCTGGATGTGGCTCGGCGGGCGGCGGAGTCGGGCGGCGTTCAGCTGAAGGCCCACTTCGGGCGCCTGGAACAGGTGCGGGAAAAAGGCCGCAACGGCGATCTGGTGACTGAAGCTGACCTGGCCGCCGAAGCGGCCGTGCTGGGACTCCTGCAGGCGGGGACGCCTGAGATCGGCGTGCTCGCTGAGGAAAGCGGCCGTCGACCCAGCGAAAGCGCGCTGGAGTGGTGTGTGGATCCCCTGGATGGCACCACCAACTACGCCCATGGATTTCCGGTGTTTGCCACATCGGTGGGCCTCACCTGGCAGGGCATCCCTCTGCTGGGTGCGCTTTCCCTGCCAGCCTTCGACGAGGTCTACTGGGCCGCACCCGGCCTGGGCAGCTGGTGCAACGGCCGCCGGCTGGCGGTGAGCGACTGCCAGCAGTTGGCCGACGCCCTGCTGGCCACCGGTTTCGCCTACGACCGTCAGCAGCGACTGGACAACAACTACGCCGAGTTCGCCTGGTTCACCCACCGCAGCCACGGGGTGCGCAGGGCCGGCGCGGCAGCAGTGGATCTGGCCTTTGTGGCCAGTGGCAAGGTGGATGCCTATTGGGAGCGGGGATTGGCGCCCTGGGACCTGGCGGCCGGCATGGTGCTGGTGGAGGAAGCAGGCGGTGTGGTGAGCGGCTATGACGGCTCCCCCGCAGACCTCGCCAGTGGCCGGGTTGTGGCGGCGGCTCCAGGCCTGCATGGCCAGGTGCTGGCCGGTCTGGCAGCCTGCCGGCCTCTGGCCGGCAGCAGCTATGGCGCCCCCGAGCTCGACGCCGGACGTGGTGCTCCGATCGCTCCATAGGATCGGAGGCCCCGGACCCCATCCCGCGCCTTCATGGCTCTGCAACCCGCCGCCGGCGCCAGGGATCTCAATCCCCGCGAGGTGGAACAGAACCGCGCGATCTGCGCGGCCCTGGCTGAGGTGTATCGCCTCTGGGGCTACCAGCAGGTTGATCCTCCCAGCGTGGAGCGGGTGGACACGCTGGAGGCGGGCGGTGGCATCGATGGGCGGGAGCTGGTGCTGCTGGCCAGCGAGGAGCGGCTCGGCCTGCGGCCGGAACTCACCGCCTCGATCGCCAGGGCCGCCAGCACCCGCATGGCCCAGCGTCCCAGGCCCCTGCGGCTGTGGACCAACGGGACGATCTTTCGCAGCAGCACCGCCGACAGCGGTCAGCAACGGATTCACGAGCAGCTGCAGAGCGGCGTGGAGCTCCTGGGTGAACGCTCCGCTGCCGCGGATGTGGAACTGATCAGTGTGTTGCTTGCCGCCTCTGCTCAGCTGGAGCTGGCGGCACACAGCCCCCAGTTGCTGGTGGGCCACCACGGCCTGCTCACGGCCCTGCTGGCTGATGTGCCGGAGGCCCACAAGGCCAGAACCCGCAGGGCACTCACAGGCTTTGACCCCCTTGCCCTGGAGGCAATCCCGCTGGCTGAATCGCAGCAACAACGCCTGCGGGCCGTGATGCGCCTGCGGGGTGGAGCCAGCGAAGTGCTCTACGCCCTGGAGCAGTGGCTCGGGCCGGTTCCCCTGCTTGGGGACCTGCAGCAGGTCCTCTCTGCCGTGGCCCCGGCTGCTGAACGCGGTGGGGTGTGTGTGCGGCTCGACCCCACCTTCCAGCCCCACTTCGCCCTTTACGACGGCCTGGTGCTGAAGCTGGTGTGCCAGGGAGGCCAGGCGCCGCTGGAAATCGCCAGCGGTGGCCGCTACGACGCCCTGGTGGGGCGGTTCAGTGTGGAGGCGGGCTCCGCAGCAGGTGTGGGCTTCGGCTTCGACGTGGAGGCCCTGCGGGAATTGCTCGGCCATGGGTGGGGACTGGGCAACGCGGCGTTACCCGTGCTGGTGAGCTATGCCTCGGCCAGCGCGGTGGTTGCAGCCCTGGAAACCCAGCAACAGCTGCATCGCCAGGGAGTGGTCGCCGAACTCCATCCCGATCCCCTGGCCAGTCAGGAGCAGGCGGACGCCATCGCCAGCGACCGGGGCTGCGCCCGCGCTGTGTGGCTTGGTCCCTAAAGTTCAGGCTGCTTGCAACGCTCCGTGGCCCACACGATCGTCACCAACGTCTGTGAAGGCGTCGCTGATTGCGTTGATGCCTGCCCAGTGGCCTGCATCCACCCCGGACAGGGGGCCAACAGCAAGGGAACGGGCTACTACTGGATCGACTTCGACACCTGCATCGATTGCGGGATCTGCCTGCAGGTTTGTCCTGTGGAAGGCGCGATCCTGCCCGAGGAGCGCCCCGACCTGCAGAAGGCCCGGTGAGGCACGCGGTCAACCTTTTTCCACAAGCCGACCGCAGCACGGCGCAACCAATCACGCAAAAGGCACCGAAAAAGCGAATTGCGTCCATAGCGAACACGGACTGCCGAATGCGCTTGCTGCGGCGTGCAGCGATGTGGGAAACCTGTGGAAAACGCGATCAGAAACAACGGGGCGTGATCATTGCCAGCCGGCTGGCCTGCAAAGGATTGAGATTGTCGTCGCTCACCAGCACCAGCGAGGCCCGACCATCCGAGAGGGCGGGGCCTGCCGTCAGCCCTTCCCAGTTGTCGGGCTCCAGGCCCACTGCCAGCAGATCCCAAACGGCTATGGGAGCTGCAGGGCGAGCCTGGGCGGGGTTGGGCATTGGATAGAGAGCCAGACGGATCTGCCAGTGGTCGGGGGCCTGGAAGCGCCGCAGCAGCGCCAGGAGCCGCTCCCCCGGCTGCATCACCAGCAGATCGGTGAGGCCCCAGTCGTCGCCAAAGGGGAGGAGCAGGGCCCCCTGGGGCTGGGGCGAGGGGGCCTCGCTCTGGGGATTCTGGTTTGGCTGCCACTGCCAGCGCAGCACCCGCAGATGGCGAGGGGGATCCTGGAGCAGGGGCCGCTCGGCGGCCATCAGCAAGGCGGCACGGCCGTCGGCCTGCTGCCAGAGGGCCAGCGATTCAGGCCCGGCATTGCTGGCCAACCCGCGAGCGGGTGCCGTTTGCCAGTCGGCAGGCAGGGCCACACTCTGCAGCAGGCGCCCCGATGGGGCGTGGAATCGCAGCAACTCCGCGGGCCTGGTGGCACTGCGGCGGCCCTCGCTCGCCACCCAGAACTGGTCATCGAGCCGGACGAGCCCCTCGCCATCCAGCGGCAGCCGCTGCAGGGGCAGGTTGCGGAGCAGCTGCGGAGCGTTCCCGCCGCCAGCGGTGGCTGTGAGTCCCGTCCAGAGGCTGATCGAGCCCTGAGGGAGATCGCTGAGCAGCCACAGCCCATCGCTGGTGGGATCGAAACTGACGGCGGAAAAGCCGCCGAGCCGCTGGCCGGTGGCGCTGCGGCGCGGCAACTCCAGCTGGTGCACCAGGTCCCAGCCGGAGGGGAGGGTGCAGGAGAGTTCCAGGGCGCGGGACGCACCGGCAGCCAGCCCGAGCGTCAGCACCAGGCTGCCCAGCGCGCTTCGCAGTGTTCTCAACACCGCCGCAGGCACTCGTGGCGCGACCACAGCCAGGCGCCGCTGCCGTCGTAGCTGCGGATCAGCCGCTCCAGCCGGTCGGGTGCCAGCAGCCAACCGGCCTCCACCGTGAACGCCTGGCGGTGGCTCACCTGGGCCGGCCGCCGGCTGTAGCCGCCATCAGCCAGAAACACGCAGCCATCCAGATCTGAAGCAGTGAAGGTGCTGGTGCAGCGCTCCTGCTTGGCTTCCGGCCAGTCGGCCGTCACCGTGGCGGCCTCGCCCTGCCAGCTGCCCAACAACGGATCGGCGCCTAGAGGCGGTTGTTCCTGGGCATCACAGCCGAGGCGGAATTCGCGGATCAGCACCAGCTGCTCGGCCTGGCCGGCTGCGTCATACAGCTGCACCAGGCGATGACGGCGATCCCCGCACACAAAGCCGGTCTCCACACCGAAGGCAATGCCGGGGGCCACCTGCATGGAACCTTTGCTGAAGGCTCCGGTGTCAAAGAACACCACCTGGCGGCCCAGGCTGCGGTAGTCCTGCTGGTGATCACTGCTGGGTGGTCCATTCCGCCCTTCCTGGCCATAGCGGCGCAGGCGGAAGCGCACCAGGCGGCCTTCCTCCTCGCTCTGCAGGCTGAGCAGGGAGGAGGTTTCGCTGAGCAGTTCACCGGCCGGGCTGAGGCTGGCGAACGATCCCTGCCACTCACCCTGGTTGCGCAGGAAGTTCTGCCACTGGCTGGCCATCAGGAGGGCGCAACGGATGGCCGGGATCGTAGGCAAATGCTGTTGGATTGGTCTGGGGTCGGTTTCCTGCCCATGGCTCCCCCTTGGCGGCAGGGGGCCAGCCGAGGGAGCCTGGCTCAAACTTCCTTCGCGAGCAATCCGGTGGTGCTGCAGGCCGAACAGGGTCAGATCCAGATCCACACCGAGAACATCTTCCCGATCATCAAGAAGGCCGTCTACAGCGGCCACGAGGTGTTTCTGCGGGAACTGGTGAGCAATGGCGTGGATGCCATCAGCAAGCGCCGTATGGCAGCGATGGCGGGCGATTGCACGGAGGGTCCCGAAGGTCTGATCAGCATCCGCATCGACCGGGAGGCCAAGACCCTCACCATCTCCGACAACGGGATCGGCATGGACGCCGATGAGGTGAAGCGCTACATCAACCAGGTGGCGTTTTCGAGTGCCGAGGATTTCCTGGAGAAATACAAGAGCGAGAGCGACGCGATCATCGGCCATTTCGGCCTGGGCTTCTACTCCAGCTTCATGGTGGCCAAGCAGGTGGAGCTGGTGAGCCGCTCGGCCCGGGAGGGCAGTGAGGCCGTGCGCTGGAGCTGCGACGGCTCCCCCAACTTCACCCTGGAGGCGGCTGAGCGGGCCGAGGCCGGCACCGACGTGATCCTGCACCTGATGGAGGAGGAGCTCGAATACATCGAGCCAGCCCGCATCCGCACCCTGATCACCACCTACTGCGACTTCCTGCCGGTAGCGGTGCAGCTGGAGGGAGAAACCGTGAACAAACGGGAATCGGCCTGGCGCAAGAGCCCCCGGGATCTGAGCGACAACGACTACATCGAGCTCTACCGCTACCTCTATCCCTTCCAGGGCGACCCGCTGCTGTGGGTGCACCTCAACACCGACTACCCCTACAACCTGCAGGGCATCCTCTACTTCCCCAAATCCTCAGGCCGGGCCGACTGGGAGAAGGGCGAGATCAAGCTCTACTGCAACAACGTGTTCGTGAGCGACTCGATCAAGGAGGTGGTGCCCCGCTACCTGCTGCCCCTGCGCGGCGTGATCGATTCCCCCGACATCCCGCTCAACGTGAGCCGCTCGGCCCTGCAGACCGACCGCCGCGTGCGCTCGATCGGCGGCTTCGTGGCCAAGAAGGTGGCGGATCGGCTCAAGCAGCTGCACCGCGACGAGCCGAAGCGCTACGCCGAGATCTGGGAATCCCTGGCCCCGTTCATCAAGATCGGCGCCATGGAGGACGACAAGTTCGCCGAGCAGGTGGCGGATCTGGTGCTGTTCGGGACGACTGCGCAACCGCAGGAACAGCCTGCGCCAGCGCAGGAACAGCCTGCCGCCCCTGACGACCAACCGGCCAATATCCAGAGCCTCGATCCGATTCCCGGCGAGAACGGCAAGGCGTTCACCACGCTCGCCGGCTACCGCTCCCGGCTCGGTGCCGACAACGCCAAGCGCATCCTGTACTGCAGTGATGAGGCTGGCCAGGCCGGGGCTCTGGCGCTCTGGAAAAGCCAGGGGGCCGAGGTGCTGCTGGCCGACACCTTCATCGACACCCAGTTCATCCCCTGGCTGGAGTACCGCCACGAGGAGCTGAAGTTCCAGCGGGTCGACAGCGAACTGGATGAGTCGCTGCAGGAGAAGGAGAGCGAACTGGCCGATGCCGATGGCAAGGACGCCAGCGAGAAGGTGCGCGAGCTGTTCAAGAAGGCACTCGACAACGACAGGGTGACCATCCAGGTGCAGGCGCTCAAGGGCGATGACGCCCCGGCGGCCCTGATCCTGCTGCCCGAGCAGATGCGCCGGATCAACGACATGGGCGCCCTGATGGAGCAGCGTTTGCCGAGCCTGCCTGATCACCACGTGCTGCTGGTGAACCGCAAACACCGCCTCATGGAGGGGCTGCTCAAGCTCTCGGCCGGCTCGGTGATCACCGGTGCCGGCGGCGGCTCCCCCAGCCAGCAGCTGGCCGACGACCTGAGCCGTCACCTCTATGAACTGGCGCGCCTGGCCGTGGGTGGGCTGGAGCCCAATCAACTGGTGGGCTTCCAGCAGCGCAGCGCCGACGTGATGGGCAGGCTGATGGAGCGCGGGCTGTGAGCTGCCCACGGCTCCAGAAGCCCGCGAACAGCTCGCAAACCAACCGTAATCGTAATCTTTGACCCGATCGACCGAGCTGTGTGCAGCCCCTGCCATGGGACTTCAAACCCTTGTGGTGGAAGACCAGCTGATGTTCCAGGAGCTGCTGGTGGCCATGTTGCAAGGGCACCCCGGACTGGCCGAAATCACCTCGGCCGCCACAGCGGCTGAAGGGATCGATTGCTGCTCGAGGTTCCGCCCCGACCTGCTGATCCTCGACATTGCCCTGCCCGACGCGGAGGGGCTCACAGTCGCCAAAGCGCTGCAGGTGCTCAATCCGGCGGCCAAGGTGATCGTGCTCTCCAGCCATGCCAGCACCTTCCTGCGGCCACCGGAGCTGCGCGATGTGATCTGCGCCGTGATCGACAAGGCGCGGGCCTTTGATGATCTGCTCAAAGAGATCGGAACCCTCACCGGCTGTGAGGGGGTGGAGCGCTCGGACGATGGGCTCCCCCGGGATGCCCTCAAGCAACTCACCCAGCGGGAACGCCAGGTGCTGGAGAGGCTTGGCCGGGGCCAGAGCAACAAGGACATGGCGCTCGCTATGGATCTGTCCGTGCGAACGGTGGAGTCGCATCGGCGCAACATTGCGATCAAGCTGGATTGCAGCGGTGCTCGACTGATCCGCATCGCCACCCTGTTGCAGCAGCGGCAAGGCGGGTGAGCGGCGAGTGTGAGTGGGCCGATTGATACACTCTTCCGGCGGGTGGCGCTCTCGGCACCCGGTTGTTGTTTGACAGGTTGAAGGTCATGTCCCGGGTCTGCCAACTCACCGGCAAGCGCGCCAACAACGGCATGGCCGTGTCCCACTCCCACGTGCGCACCAAGAAACTGCAGCAGGTGAACCTGCAGGAGCGCCGCCTGTGGTGGGCCGAGGGCAACCGCTTCGTGAAACTGCGCGTGTCCACCCGCGCGCTGAAGACCATCCAGAAAAAGGGTCTGGGCGCCTATGCCCGCGAACTGGGCATCAACCTCGCCCGAATCTGAACGGCGGAGCGGATCCCAATCCGAGGATGCTCCGGAGATGGATCGTCGTGACTTTCTGCTGAACGCGCTCAGCGCTGCAGGCTCGGCCCTCGTGGCCTATCTCACCCCGTTGCTGGCTAGCCCACGTGCCGCTGCGGCCTTGGGTGGCACATTGCCCGCACTCGATCTCCCCGCACCCCCGTTCGAACTGGACGGCGTACTGCCCCCTGGCGTGCAGGGCAGGCTCTCTCTGAGCGATCTGGGCGGATCGTGGCTGGTGCTCTACTTTTATCCCCGTGACTTCACCGGAGGGTGCACGCTGGAAGCCCGAGGCTTTCAGCGCGACCTCAACGGGTTTGCGCAGGCAGGAGCCGCCGTCGTCGGCATCAGTGCCGATGACCCCGATTCCCATGCCTCCTTCTGCTCGGAGGAAGGCCTCTCCTTCCCCTTGCTGAGTGACCCAGGTGGAACGGTGAGCCGGGCCTACGGCTCCTGGATCGCCCCATTTTCCCAGCGGCACACCTTCCTGATCGACCCGGACGGCATCCTCAGAGCCAGCTGGTTGGCGGTACGACCCAGCGGTCACAGCCAGGAGGTTCTGGCCAGGCTTCAGGACCTGCAACGCATCGCCCCCAGCCCGTGATCGGGTTGGGAGTTGGTCAGATCCTGGTGAACAGCTGCGCATGAAGGCCAGCAGCCTGCCGGAGCTCCTCCAGACGGACGGCTGACGGGGGTTGATCCAGACAGGCCTGCCAGGCCGTGAGCGGTTGATCGTCACTGTGATCCGGCCCTTGACGATCGCCCGTGCTGGTTTCAGCCAGGTCATGCACAGGACAGCCCAGGGCGCGAGCCGCGGCTTGCACTTTCGGGTCGTAGCTGAGCGCCGCCACAGGCGCGCCGCTCACCGCCGCCAGAATCAGGCCGTGCAGTCGCATCGCCAGCACCAGGCCAGCCCCGGCGAACAGCTCCATGGCCTCGAGGGGCGTCTGCGGGTGCAACTCCCTGCTGCGCCGGCTCAGCCCCTCCGGCAGCAGCAGCTGCTGGCGCAGCTGATCCAGCAGCCCCCTGTCCTGGCCGGCATGAAAGGGAACCCAGATCACCTCCCGCTCTGGAGCCAGGCGATCGATGGCCTGCAGCCAGGGCCGCCAGGCGGGGCCCTGCAGCTGGGCCGTGGGACGGAAGCAGAGCAACAGCGGTCCACCCTGCCCGCGCCAGGACAGCGGGGGGAAGGTCCAGACAGGATCACTGCCCACAGCGCTCTGCCATGGCTGGGGCCGCCAGCCGAGATCGCGAGCCAGCGCGGCCGAGGCGGGATCACGCCAACTGCAGGCGGTGCAGCAGGCCAGCAGGGCCCTCACCAACTGGCGGCTGCGCCGCCGCCGCAGTGGCCCCAGTCCCTGGGCCCAGAGCAGCACCGGCTTGCCCTGCAGCCGTGCCTGCAGGATCAGAGCCGCGTAATAGAGCAGGCTGCGGAAGCTGGTGCTGTCCTGGAGCAGGCTCCCGCCGCCAAGAACCAGCGCCGTGGCAGAGCGCAGGGCTGTCATCACCGCAGACAGGCTGCCACGATCCACACAGGCCACCCCGAAGATCCTGGCCACCTGCTGCTGGTCGCGGGCCGTGGCGGTGGGCTGGGCATGGTCTGGCAGCTGCTGCAGGAGCACCGCCAGCAGGGCATCGTCGCCAAGGTTGTGTTCGCCGTAGTACCCCACCAGCAGTGGCCGGCAGGGGCGGGTGAGGGCAGCGGCTGGAGTTGGGGGCAAGGGAACGGGTGTGCGGTAACAAGAGCAAGCGCGATCAGCCGCCGCCCTGCTGGACAGCGGGCGCCCAGCCAGGAGGAGCCAGGGGCCGCTGCGGGCTCTCGGCCCACCACGCCAGGCCGGCCGAGATCCCCAGCAAGGTCAGCAGCACCACCAGCCAGGGGTGGGACTGGAGCCCAGCCAGGGGCAGGGAGCGCAGGCGCAGCGGGCTGCTCCGCTTGGGGCCCCCATCCTCTCCCCGGCCCAGAGCACGACCACAGCGGGCGCACACCATCCGTCCAGCCAGGGAGCGGTCGGCCTTCACAGCCCAGCTGCCGCAGTGGGGACAGGCCATCGTTCAGCTCGATGCTGAGGTGTAATAGCGCAGCGCGAGCCTCCAGAAGGCTCGGCTGATCACCAGTGCGGCGCTTGCCACGGCCAGACTGGCCAGAATCCAGCTTGCGCTACCGCGGCCCAGGAGAGTCTCGGCGGGCACGGTGGTGAGAAAAGCAACGGGGAGAGCCAGGGTGAACAGCAGGCGCAATGTGGCTGGAAAGGCACTCACGGGATAACGGCCGGCACTGAGGGCGGCCCGCAGCACCTCGGTGGCGTTCCAGGTTTTCACGAACCAGATGGCGGTGGTGGCGATCACGAACCAGAGGGAATAGAGCGTGGCGGCGGCGGCGAGCATCACCACCGCCGTGGCCAGCAGCTGCTGGGGCTGGAGGCCACCCTGGTCGGCCCGGGCGGCCCAGCCCATCAGCCCGAGACCCAGCAGCACCTCCGGCAGTCCGGCCGGACTGAAGCTGCGCAGCGAAAGCCAGAACTGGCTGTCGATCGGTTTGAGCAGCACGAAGTCGAGGGTTCCCTCCTGCACATGGGTGACGATGCGGCTGAGGTTGGGTTGCAACACGGTGCTGGTGAAGCCGTTCAGGCAGGTGTAAGCCCCCAGCACCACAAGAGCGGCGTTCCAGCTCCAGCCTCCCAGAGCCACCCCCTGGCGGTAGAACAACCAGAGCACAAGCAAACTGCCGCCAAGATTGGCCCCCATCGCCACCAGCTCGATCAGGGCGTTGAGCTGGTACTCCAGCTGGCTGGCCAGGGAGGTGCCCCAGAAGCGCCTCAGGCTGAGCAGATAGCGGCCCATGCCTAGGCCCCCATGGCGCCGTAGCGACGCACGCCAGCTCGCCAGAGCAGCAGCAGCAGGGGAAACAGCACAGCCAGCCAGATCAGCAAGGAGAGAAAGCCGTTCACGGTGCTGAACGGACCCGCAGCGGCCACCGATTCCCCCGCCAGCAATTCGGCCGGAAAGGCGATCAGGTAGGGGAAGGGGGTGTGCAGGGCCAGCTGGCGCAGACCGGGAGGAAAAGCCTGAAGAGGAGCCACCAGGCCGGAGAAGAACAGGTAGGGAATCATCAGCAGCCGTTCCAGTGCCGTGGCGCGCTCACTCCAGAAGCAGAGGCAGGCAATCAGGCTCTGAAGGAGGAAGTTGAGGGCAAAGGCCAGACCAACCGCCAGGATGCCCAGCAGCAGGCGCCCCAGGCCGGGCCAGGCGAAACTGGCGGGCTGCAGCAGGAAGAAGCCACTCACGATCAACAGCACGAACGGCAGGCGGGTGGCCTGCTCCGCCTGATGGGCTGCCACATAGCGCCAGAGAGGGTGCAGGGGTTGGAGCAGGTAGGGCGAGAGGCGGCCCTGGATCGCGTCCTCCTCGAACTGCCACACCACCCACACCACGGTGAACTGGCGCACCACGAAGGCACTGAGGAAGTAGCGCCCCAGGGCCGATGGCCCCAGCCCCAGGCCGGGCCCATCGGCAGCGCTCCACACCGCCAACATGATGAAAGGAAGCACCCCGGAGAGGGCCCAGAGCAGGATCTCCGCCCGGTATTCAGCCATGTAGGCGAACTGCACACTCCAGAGCACGGAGTGGCGCCGCAGCCAGGTTGATGCGCTGCGCCAGCTCATGGCAACGGATCGAGGGTTCCCTGCTGAAACAGCCGGCCGATCAGCTCCTCGATCGGCGGATCACGCACCTCCAGATCCAGCACAGGCAGCTCGCTGAGGATCTGGTTGAGGGTGGTTGTGAGCTGCTCGCGCCCGATCAGCAAACGCACAGCGGCACCGTCGAGCTGCTCGATTTCGCCATAGCGTTGCAGCGTGTCAGCGGCGACCGGCCGATCCAGGTCCAGCCGCACCTCCCGCCAGGGGGCCAGCCGCTCGCTCAGTTCGGCCAGCGAGCCGTCGTAGAAGAGCCGGCCTTGATGGATCAGCAGCACCCGCGGGCAGAGGGCGGTGATGTCGGCCATGTAGTGACTGGTGAGCAGCACCGTGGCACCGGTGCGGCGGTTGTAGTCGGCCAGGAACTGGCGCACCCGCGCCTGAGCATTCACATCCAGTCCCAGGGTGGGTTCGTCGAGGAACAGCACCCGGGGCCGGTGCAGCAGGGCTGCCAGCAGCTCGGCCTTCATCCGCTGGCCGAGGGAGAGCTTGCGCACCGGCCGGGTGAGTTCCTCCCCCAGCTCCAGCATCTCCGCCAGTTCGCCGATGCGGCGGCGGGCCTCCAGATCGTCGATGCCGTAAACGGCCGCATTCACCCGCAGGGAATCGAGAGGCGGCAGATCCCAGATCAGCTGCTGCTTCTGACCCATCACCAGGGTGATGGCCTCAAGGAAGGCCCGTTGGCGGCGGAAGGGCCTGTGCCCGGCCACCGCCAGCTCACCTCCGCTGGGGTGGATCAGGCCGCTGAGCAGCTTGAGGGTGGTGGTCTTCCCTGCGCCGTTGCCCCCCAGGAAGCCCACCACCTCACCCGCCTCGATCTGGAAGCTCACGTCGCGCACGGCTTCGAGATTGATCCAGCGGCGCCGCAGCACGTGGCGCATCGTGCCAGCCAAACCCGGCTGCTTGTCCGCCACGCGGAAGCTCTTACGCAGGCCCCTGGCCATGACGATCGCCATGGCGGCACCCTATCGAGCCAGGCGGAGCATGGACCGATAGGGTGCCGCCATGCATGCCCTCTCCCTGCCCACCTGGTGGATCCACATCACCTCGGTGCTGGAGTGGATGGTGGCGATGCTTGCGGTGCAGCAGCTGGGCCGCAGGCGGGCGGAACCGGCCTGGAACTGGCTTGCCCTGGCCATGCTGCCCGCCCTGGTGAGCGCCATGTGCGCCTGCACCTGGCATCTCTACGACAACAGTCCCAGCCTCTACGGCCTCGTGGTGCTGCAGGCAGGTCTCACCGCCGTCGGCAATCTCGCCCTTGCCCTTGCCTGCCTGCTGCTGCTGCGCCGTCAGGGCGCCACTGAGCACCCAACCCGGGCGGGCAGCGATGGCTGAGCCCCCTGCCAGCGTTGTACTGGAGCTGTTGCAACGGCTCGGAACCATCGATCCCGCTCCGCTGTTCGTGCTGTCGCTGCTGCCCTATCTGGCCTTCCTGTGGCTGGCGGGGCGGGTGCAGGGTTTCCCCCCCCTGGCCCTGCGCGGTTTCCAGCTCACCCTGCTGTTCGTGGCGGTGACGATCGCCGCCTCGATCCTTGCCCTGCAGACCACGGGGCGGCAGCTGGCGGACGTCGACCCCCTGCACGGTGGCGCCGAGGCCTTCCTCACCCTGGCCAATCTGCTGGTGGCGGTGGGCTTCATCCAGGCAGCCCGGCGCTGAGCGGGGATGAACAAGTCTTAAGGGGTGTGGGAGCGGGGCCCGCTCGCCCGGAAGATGGGGCGTCGCCCTGTGCTCCATGCTTGCGCCCCTCCTGATCCAGCCCCTGGCCATGGCACCCGCCACGCTCACCTGGTCGCCCAAAGTGGCCCTGGTGATGATCATCTGCAACGTGATTGCCATCGCCATCGGCAAGGCCACCATCAAACAGCCCAATGTGGGCCTGCAGCTCCCCAACGCTGCGATGTTTGGCGGGCTGAGCCATGGGGCCATGCTCGGCACCCTCAGCCTCGGCCACCTGCTGGGTATGGGCGCCATCCTCGGCCTGGCCTCCCGCGGCGTGGTCTGACTCGGCTGTTCTGCAGCCCCTGATGTCCTGCCACCCAGGCAGGACATCAGCGGGTCGCCAAGACGTCGTTGCGAGGTCTGATCGTCGTTGCGAGGACCGATCGGCCGATCTCAGACCCCCAGGACCTGGGGGCTGGTCTGCAGCGAGCGCCGGACCGGGAAGCGCTCCAGGATTGTCTCAACCATCTGAGCCGGTGTGAGGCCGAGAGCCTGCTTGCTCTGGTCTGGGGAGGCATGGTCCACCAGCACATCAGGAATGCCGATGCGCAGGGTCGGCACCAGCACGTCGTGGTCGCTGAGGGTCTCCACCACAGCCGCGCCGAATCCGCCTGCCAGACATCCCTCCTCCATCGTGACCACCCGGCCGATGCGGCGGGCCAGGGGGAGGATCAAGGCCTCATCGAGGGGCCTCAGGAAGCGGGCATTCACCACCGCTGCACGCACGCCCTGCTCCTGAAGCAGCCCGGCGGTTGCCAGGGCGGGGTAGACCATCGAGCCATAGGCCACGATCAGCAGGTCGTCGCCGTCGGTGAGCAGTTCACCGCGGCCGATCTGCAGGGGCTCGAAGCCCTCTTCCGCCAAGGGAACGCCCTCGCCCTCTCCGCGGGGGATGCGCAGGGCGCAGGGGCCGCTGTGCTGGATCGCGGTCACCAGCATCCGCTGCAGCTCGGCTTCATCCTTCGGTGCCATCACCGTGAAATTGGGCACACAGCGCAGATAGCTGATGTCGTACTGACCCTGATGGGTGGGGCCGTCGGCACCCACGATGCCGGCCCGATCCATCACGAAGGTCACGGGCAGGTTCTGGATGCCCACGTCGTGGATCAACTGGTCGTAGGCGCGCTGCAGGAAGGTGCTGTAAATGGCGCACACGGGCTTGAGACCTTCACAGGCCATGCCAGCGGCCATGGTCACGGCGTGTTGCTCAGCGATGCCCACGTCGAAGTACTGCCGGGGCAGAGCCTTCTCCAGGAGATCAAGGCCCGTGCCGGTGGCCATGGCGGCGGTGATGCCCACCACCATGGGGTCCTGTTCGCAGAGCTTCACCAGGGTCTGGCCGAACACCTTGCTGTAGCTGGGCGGCTTGGGTTTGCTGGAGGGATAGGCCTTGCCGGTGGCCAGATCGAAAGCGCTCTGGGCGTGGTAGCCAACCTGATCAGCCTCCGCATAGGCGTAGCCCTTGCCCTTGGTGGTGGCCACGTGCACGAGCACCGGCCCCTCATGCTCATGGGCCTGATGGAACACCCGGATCATGCCGGCGATGTCATGCCCATCCACCGGCCCCATGTACGTGAAGCCCAGCTCCTCGAACACGGCGCCCAGCTTGGGCACCGCCAGGCGCTTCATGCTCTCCTTGAGGTTCTTCAGCTCGGGGGGCAGCTCTCCGTGCATGAACGGCAGGTGCTTGATCGCCTCCTCGGCGTTGTCCTGCAGGAACTGCAGCGGCTTGCTCAGCCGCATGCGATTGAGGTGGGTGGAGAGAGCGCCAACGGGTGGGCTGATCGACATGTCGTTGTCGTTCAGCACCACCAGCAAGCGGGTATGGGGCAGGTGGCCGGCGTGATTGATCGCCTCCAAAGCCATGCCTCCGGTGAGGGAGCCATCGCCGATCACGGCAACGCACTTGAAGTCCTCCCCGCGCCGCTCGCGGGCCAGGGCCATGCCCAGGGCCGCTGAGATCGAGGTGCTGGCGTGACCGGCGCCGAAGTGATCGAAGCGGCTTTCGCAGCGCTTCAGATAACCGGCCACGCCATCCTTCTGGCGCAGGGTGTTGAAAGCGTTGTAGCGACCGGTGATCAGCTTGTGGGGATAGGCCTGGTGGCCCACATCCCACACCACCTTGTCGCGGTCGAGATCAAGGGTCTGGTAGAGGGCCAGCGTGAGCTCCACCACTCCCAGCCCGGGGCCGAGGTGACCGCCGCTGGTGCTCACCACCTCCAGGTGGCGCTCCCGGATCTGGCGGCCGATCGCCTCCAGCTCGGCGATGCTGAGCCCGTGCAGCTGATTCGGGTGGGTCAGCTCGCTGAGATGCATCACGGCCCCTGAGGTGGGCTGCAATCTAGAAGGTGCCGGCCTCGGCCTGGTGCCGATTGCGACACTGGAGGCATGAGTGAGACCTCCATTCCTGCCAGCTCCGAGGCCGACGGCTTCCTGCAGCGGATCCTGCGCGCCCGGGTGTACGACGTGGCGATCGAATCCCCCCTCGACCCCGCACCCATCCTCTCCGCCCGCCTCGGCAACAGGGTGCTGCTCAAGCGCGAGGACCTGCAGCCGGTGTTCAGTTTCAAGCTGCGCGGGGCCTACAACAAAATGGTGGGGCTGAGCGCTGCCGAGCTGGCGCGGGGTGTGATCGCCGCCAGCGCCGGCAACCACGCCCAGGGGGTGGCTATGGCAGCCCAGCGGCTGGGCTGCCGGGCGGTGATCGTGATGCCGGTGACCACGCCGGACGTGAAGGTGAAGGCCGTGGCGGCCAGGGGGGCCGAGGTGGTGCTGCACGGCGATGGCTACGACGATGCCTGCGGCGAGGCGATGCGGCTTGCGGCGGCGAGCGCACTCAGCTTCATCCACCCCTTCGACGACCCGGACGTGATCGCCGGCCAGGGCACGATTGCCCTGGAGATCCTGCGCCAGTGCTCCACCCCGCCGGATGCGATCTACGTGGCGGTGGGTGGCGGCGGCCTGATCGGCGGCATCGCCGCCTACGTGAAGGCCCTCTGGCCCCAGGTGGAGATCGTGGGCGTGGAGCCCCAGGACGCCGATGCCATGGCCCGCTCCCTGGCCGCCGGCCGGCGGGTGCGCCTGGAGCAGGTGGGCCTGTTCGCCGACGGCGTGGCCGTGCGCCAGGTGGGCGAACTCACCTTCGCCCTGGCCCAGCGCTACGTGGATCGGATGGTGACGGTGAACACCGACGCCATCTGCGCGGCGATCAAGGACTGTTTTGAGGACACCCGCTCGATCCTGGAGCCCGCCGGCGCCCTGGCGATCGCCGGCATGAAAGCGGATGTGCACAGCCGCGGGCTGCAGAACCGCACCCTGGTGGCGGTGGCCTGCGGCGCCAACATGAACTTCGACCGGCTGCGCTTCGTGGCCGAACGCACCGAGATCGCCGAGGACCGGGAAGCGATGCTGGCGGTGGAGATTCCCGAGCAACCCGGCAGCCTGCGCCGCTTCTGCACCCTGCTGGGCGAGCGCAACCTCACCGAGTTCAGCTATCGGCTGGCCGATCCCAGCCGGGCCCACATTTTCGTGGGGGTGCAGACCAGCGGCAGCCGCGACGAAGCTGACCTGATCCACGACGTGCGAGCGGCAGGCTTCCCCTGTCTCGACCTCTCCAACGACGAGCTCTCCAAGCTCCATCTGCGCCACATGGTGGGCGGCCGCCTGCCCCTGCAGGCCGCCGGTCCCGATCAGCGGGAGCTGCTCTACCGGTTTGAGTTCCCAGAGCGGCCGGGGGCCCTGATGCGCTTCCTCACCAGCCTTCACCCCAACTGGAACATCAGCATCTTCCATTACCGCAACCACGGGGCTGATGTGGGGCGGATCGTGGTGGGGGTGCAGGTGCCGGACGCCGAACAGACCGCCTGGCAGACCTTCCTCGGCGGGCTTGGATACCAGTATGTGGACGAGTCTGGCAATCCTGCCTACCAGCTGTTTCTGGGGGCCGTACCGCCGGCTGGAAGCCTGCGGTAATTTGCGGCCAACGGTTGCGGGAGACACGCTTGCCGCACGACAGCAGCCCCGAGCAGGCTTCCATCCCCGCCCCGGCCGGGATCTCCCTGGCGGCCAGGCTGGAGGCCATCCTCTACCTCAAGGGCAAGCCCCTCAGCCTGAGTGATCTGGCTGGCATCGCCGGTGTGGAGCGGGATGAGGCGGAGCTTGCCCTGATCACACTGATGGCCGACTACGCCCATCGCGACACCGCCCTGGAAATCCGCCAGGAGGGAACCCGCTTCAGCCTGCAGCTGCGGGAGAGCCTCACCGATCTGGTGCAGAACCTGCTGCCCGTGGACCTGTCCACCGCATCCCTGCGCACCCTGGCCACCATCGCCCTGAAGAAGCGCATCCTGCAGTCGGAACTGGTGGAGCTGCGGGGCTCCGGTGCCTACGACCACATCAAGGAGCTGCTGGCCCAGAACTTCATCGAGCGCCGGCGGCAGAGTGAAGGCCGCTCCTACTGGCTGAGTCTGAGCGAGAAATTTCACCGCACCTTTGCCGTGCGGCCGGCGGCCACCGAGGCCCTTCCCGACCAGGCTGCATAGAGTTGGCCCACCCCCTGCCGCCCCCTGCCCCCCAACGATGGAAGTGATCGCCACCCTGCTGAGCGTGCTGAGCCGCACCCTCGAGATCTATTCGCTGATCCTGCTGGTGCGGGTGCTGCTCAGCTGGTTCCCGAACATGGACTGGAGCAATCCGGTGCTGAGCACGGTGAGTTCGATCACCGACCCTTATCTCAATGCCTTTCGCGGACTGATCCCGCCGATCGGCGGCCTGGACATCTCGGCGATCCTGGCGTTCCTGGCCCTGAACCTGGGCCAGCAGCTGCTGGGCACGGCCAGCATGAGCGTGATGGCCAGCCTGTATTGATCGGGGTGCTGATCGGGCGGGCGCACTGCGACAGTTTCAAGGCTGCAGGGCCTGCTCGAGAGGCAGCAGCTCATCGTCTGCAGATGCCCTCGTGCGCACCGGTGCACTGAAGCCTCTCGCCTTCACGCTGGTCACGCCCAGGGGGCCGGGCGTGCCGGCGGGCACGGCCAGGCGCAGGGCGAATGGGGAACGGCCTGGCGGCACATCGCCGATGCTGCCGACGCGGGTGCGGTTCTGGAGCACCGGTTCGCCACTGGCATCGAGGATGCGGGCATACACATCCGTGTCCACCACCATCTGCCGCCCCGGGTTCTCCACCGTGCCCCTCAGGGCGTAGCAACCGGCGCTGCTGGAGCGATTGCCATCCGGCTGGGCGGCGACGTCGGAAGACGGACAGGGCTCGAGAATCACCTCGCTGACCCGCAGCTCGGCGGCGCCGGCGGCACCAGGCCAGGCCAGTAGAAGCAGCAGTACAAGGGTCAGCAGCACACCTGCAAGCCAGGGCCAGCGGAGCTGAGCACCTGACGGCGGTGCTGCCTGCAAACCCTGCACCTTGGCGTTCACCGATCGTCCCCGCTGCCAGCAATCACGTTACGGGCGGCACGGCTGGCCAGTTTGTCGAGATTGGCCTGGGCCACACCGCCCAGATCCAGACCCAGCTCACTGGCCAGCTGGGCCACGTACCAGAGCACATCGCCCAGCTCCAGCTTCAGGGCAGCCACGGTGTCGGCGGAGAAGGCTCCCTGCTGATCGCGAATCACCTTCTTCACCTTGTCGGCCACCTCGCCGGCTTCGCCGCAGAGGCCGAGGGTGGGGTAGATCGGGTTGGCACCCACATCGGGGTAGCGGGCTGTCTCACGGCTGCGCTGTTGATAGGTGCTGAAATCCAAGTGGAATCACCGTGGGACAGGGCCGATGGTAGTTTCGGCCTAACGAAGGGGTGCTGATGCCAAAGCCCGATCTCATGCGTCGCACCAAGATCGTGGCCACGATCGGGCCAGCAACCGAATCACCCGAACGCCTGCGCGAACTGATCGCCGCGGGGGCGACCACCTTCCGCCTGAACTTCTCCCACGGCGACCACAGCGAGCACGCCGCCCGTATCGCCACCATCCGTGCGGTTTCGGAGGAACTGGGCGTGCATATCGGCATCCTCCAGGACCTGCAGGGCCCCAAGATCCGCCTGGGCCGCTTCGTGGACGGGCCGATCACCCTGGCCAAGGGCGATCCGTTCACCCTGACATCCCGGGATGTGGCCTGCGATCGCAGCATGGCCACCGTCACCTACGACAATCTGGCCGATGAGGTGGTGAGTGGCAGCCGCATCCTGCTTGATGACGGCAGGGTGGAGATGGTGGTCGAAGATGTGGACCAGGCCAGCCAGACCCTGCAGTGCCGGGTGACCGTGGGTGGCGTGCTCTCCAACAACAAAGGGGTGAACTTCCCCGATGTACAGCTCTCGATCCGGGCCCTCACCGAGAAGGACAAGATCGATCTGGCCTTCGGGCTGCAGCAGGACGTGGACTGGGTGGCCCTCAGCTTTGTGCGCAACCCCTCCGATCTGCTGGAGATCAAGGAGCTGATTGCCAGCCACGGAGCCAGCACGCCGGTGGTGGCCAAGATCGAGAAATTCGAGGCGATCGACCAGATCGACGACATCCTGCTGCTCTGCGACGGGGTGATGGTCGCCCGGGGCGACCTGGGCGTGGAGATGCCGGCCGAGGAGGTGCCCCTGCTGCAGAAGGAGCTGATCCGCAAGGCCAACAGCCTGGGGATCCCGGTGATCACCGCCACCCAGATGCTCGATTCGATGGTGAGCTGCCCCCGGCCCACCCGCGCCGAGGTGAGCGACGTGGCCAACGCCATCCTCGACGGCACCGACGCCGTGATGCTCTCCAATGAGAGCGCGGTGGGTGACTTCCCTGTGGAAGCCGTTGCCACCATGGCCACGATCGCCAGGCGAATCGAGCGCGACTACCCCCAGCGGGTGATCGACAGCCGCATGGCCACCACCATTCCCAACGCCATCTGCCAGGCGGTGAGCACCATCGCGCGCAACCTGAACGCGGCGGCGATCCTGCCCCTCACCAAGAGCGGCGGCACCGCCCGCAACGTGAGCAAGTTCCGTCCCAGCACCCCGATCCTGGCGATCACCAGCGAAACCAAGGTGGCCCGCCAGCTGCAACTCTGTTGGGGGGTGAACCCCCTGCTCGTGCAGGAGCAGACGTCCACCACCAGCACCTTCAGCCTGGCGACCGGCATGGCCCGCGAGCTGGGCTTCCTCCAAGACGGCGACCTCGTGGTGCAGACCGCCGGCACCCTCTCGGGCGTGAGTGGTTCCACCGACTTCATCAAGGTGGGCATCGTGGCCGCCGTGCTGAACAAGGGCCTGGGCATCGGCAATGGGTCGGTGAGCGGCCGGGTGCGTCTGGTGGACAGCCCTGAAGCCGCCGCAGCCATCCAGACCGGCGAGATCCTGGTGCTGCGCGAGGCCAGTGCCGCCTACGAGGAGGCCTTCCGCAAGGCCAAGGCGGTGATTGCCGAGTCGGCAGGAGCGGACAGCCACGCCGCCCAGATCGCCAAGCGCACCGGCATCCCGGCGATCGTGGGCGTCAGCGACGCCATCGCCAGCCTCCAGCAGGGTGAGATTGTGACCCTCGACCTGGTGCGCGGGGAGGTGCATCTCAGCGCCCGCAGCCACAACTCCGACATCAAGGGCGCCATCGTTTAGGGATCCAGCAGCCCCTGGCCATGGCCCCCAAGCTTCCTCTCAGCGAAACGGTGGGGATGGCCCTCTCCACCCTGAGGGCCAATCGCCTGCGCAGCCTGCTCACCATGCTGGGCATTGTGATCGGCAACGCCTCGGTGATCACCCTGGTGGGCGTGGGCCGGGGCGCCCAGAACCTGGCTGAGGGCCAGCTCAGCAATCTGGGCGCCAACGTGCTGTTTGTGGTGCCCGGCAACAACGACACCCGGCGCCAGGGCATCGACTTCCCCAAGACTCTGGTGCTGGACGACGCCAAGGCGATCGCCGAGCAGGTGCCCACCGTGAGCCGGGTGGCACCTCAGATCACCCTCAGCGAGGTGCTGCAGGTGGGGGGAATAACCACCAGTGCATCCGTGCTGGGTGTGACGCCCGAGTTTCTGCCGGTGCGCCAGTTTGAAATGGAGCGGGGCCGCTTCTTCAGCCCCAGCGATCTGGAAAGCGCCCGCAACGTCGCGGTGATCGGGCCCGATCTGGCCAGCAAGATGTTCCCCGCCCAGGAACCGCTGGGCCGCATTCTGCGCATCCGCAACACGGCCTTCGAGGTGATCGGCGTGCTGGCGCCCAAGGGGGCCGTCTTTGGCCAGAACCAGGACGAGAACGCCTACATCCCGCTGAATACGATGGTGAATCAGCTCTCGGGCCGGGACCCCACCTACGGCATCAGCCTCAACTCCATCAGCGTGGAGGCACGCGATTCCGCGAGCATCAACGCCGCCGCTTTCCAGATCACCAACCTGCTGCGTCAGCGACACCGCATCCTGCGGGACGACGATTTCGCCGTGCGGTCCCAGAAGGATGCCCTCACGATTGTGAGCACCATCACCGGCGGGCTCACCCTGATGCTGGCAGCCATTGGCGGGGTGTCCCTGCTGGTGGGCGGCATCGGCATCATGAACATCATGCTGGTGTCGGTGAGTGAGCGCACCGCTGAGATCGGCCTGCGCAAGGCCCTGGGTGCCCGCAGCGGCGATGTGTTGCTGCAGTTCCTGGTGGAGTCGCTGGTGCTGGCCAGCCTGGGGGGAGCGATCGGCACCGCGCTCGGGATCGGTGCCGTGAGCCTGGTGGGGGTGGTGACACCCCTGCCGGCAGCCATCGGCGGCGGCACCGTGCTGCTCACGGTGGTGCTGTCCGGATCCATCGGTCTGTTTTTCGGGGTGGTGCCGGCCCGCCGGGCTTCCCAGCTCGATCCAATCGTGGCGTTGCGCAGCCTTTGAGCCTGGTACGCGGCGGGCTCGGACACGCGAAACGGAAGAAAGGCTTAAACCTCAGCCCCGATCGGCCAAAAGGTTGCATCAGGCACCAACCACCGGGGGCTCTGAATGCATTAGTAGATGAACTTACGGCCCATCTCCCCCTTGGACCAGCTCGCATGCGGATATCGGAACAGCAGCGATCGGATGGTGATCGCCCGTTGCTTCGCAGGGGACACCTTCTTTCTGGAGCGGGTGGTGTTTCCGTTTGAGCTGCTCAGCTTTGCCTGTCCGCCGGATGCCGAGCTGGAGATCTGGACCCATGGCCTTGGGGGACCGGAGTTGATCGAGACCATCCCGAGCCGGGATCTGGCGATCGAAACCCCTGCCGGACAGTCAGCCCTGGAAGCGGTGGGTGGCCTGGTTCAGGACGAACTGCTGGAATCCTGGGCCGCTGCAGGTTGAGCGGGTCGAACTGGCGGGCGGCGAGCACCTGGATCGAGGGTCGCCCCCGTTACAGTTGTTAAGAAAGTGTCTCAGCTATGAATCAGCGCTGGCGTGTTCTGGCCCTCTGGTTGCTGCCCCTTGCGGTCGTGGCCTTCCTCGGTCTGCAGGTGTTCCGCAGCGGCAATCTCAGCCCCAACGCCCCCACTGCGGCTCCGCGCAACACCGCCGTGGCCCGGATGAGCTACGGCCGCTTCCTCGACTATGTGGAGGCGGGACGGGTCACCGCCGTGGACATCTACGACGGCGGCCGCAACGCCGTGATCGAGGTGGTGGATCCGGATCTGGACAACCGGGTGCAGCGCCTGCGGGTGGATCTGCCAGGCCTGGCTCCGGAACTGGTGAACAACCTGAAGGAGCAGGGCATCAGTTTCGACATCCACCCGCCGCGCCAGACGCCGCCGGCCCTGGGCATCCTCGGCAACCTGCTGTTTCCGCTGCTGCTGATCGGCTCCCTGATCTTTCTGGCACGCCGGGGCAACGGCATGCCAGGCGGTCCTGGCCAGGCGATGCAGTTCGGCAAGACCAAGGCGCGCTTCGCCATGGAAGCCGAGACCGGCGTGAAGTTCAACGACGTGGCGGGGGTTGAGGAGGCCAAGCAGGACCTGCAGGAAGTGGTGACCTTCCTGAAGACCCCCGAGCGCTTCACCTCCGTGGGCGCCAAGATTCCCAAGGGTGTGCTGCTGGTGGGCCCTCCCGGCACCGGTAAAACCCTGCTGGCCAAGGCGATCGCTGGAGAAGCCGGTGTGCCCTTCTTCTCCCTGTCGGGCTCGGAGTTTGTGGAGATGTTCGTGGGCGTCGGCGCCAGCCGCGTGCGCGATCTGTTCAAGCGCGCCAAGGAGAACAGCCCCTGCCTGATCTTCATCGATGAGATCGACGCGGTGGGCCGCCAGCGCGGTGCCGGTGTGGGCGGCGGCAACGACGAACGGGAGCAGACCCTCAACCAGCTGCTCACCGAGATGGACGGCTTCGAGGGCAACAGCGGCATCATCATCATCGCCGCCACCAACCGGGCCGATGTGCTCGATTCCGCCCTGCTCCGCCCCGGCCGCTTCGACCGGCAGGTGATGGTGGATGTACCGGACATCAAGGGCCGGCTGGAGATCCTGGGGGTGCACAGCCGCAACAAGAAGCTGGCGGAAGACGTGAGCCTTGAAGCCATCGCACGGCGCACCCCTGGCTTCTCCGGTGCCGACCTGGCCAACCTGCTCAACGAGGCGGCGATTCTCACGGCGCGCCGCCGCAAAGAAGCCACCACCCTGGCGGAAATTGATGATGCGGTGGACCGGGTGATCGCCGGGATGGAGGGCAAGCCCCTCACCGATGGTCGCAGCAAGCGTCTGATCGCTTATCACGAGGTGGGCCATGCCCTGGTGGGCACCCTGGTGAAGGCCCATGACCCCGTGCAGAAGGTCACGCTGATCCCCCGTGGTCAGGCCCAGGGCCTCACCTGGTTCTCCCCCGATGAGGAGCAGATGCTCGTGAGCCGGGCCCAGCTGCGGGCCCGGATCATGGGTGCCCTCGGCGGTCGGGCTGCTGAGGATGTGGTGTTCGGCCATGCCGAGGTCACCACCGGCGCCGGCGGCGACATCCAGCAGGTGGCCTCCATTGCCCGTCAGATGGTGACCCGCTTCGGCATGAGCGACATCGGCCAGTTCTCGCTGGAGGCCGGCAACCAGGAGGTGTTCCTGGGGCGCGATCTGATGACCCGCAGCGACGCCTCCAACAAGATGGCCAGCCGGATCGATGAGGCCGTTCGCCAGATCGTGCAGAGCTGCTACACCGACACGGTGAAGCTGGTGGCGGCCCATCGCGAGGCCATGGACCGGGTGGTGGAGGTGCTGATCGAGAAGGAGAGCCTCGATGGTGATGAGTTCCGGGCGATCGTGGCCGAGTTCACCACCATTCCTGAGAAGGAGCGTTTCTCGCCGCTGCTCAGCAACGACTCCGCCAAGCCCCAGCCTGAGCCAGCCCAGGCCTGAGCAAGACCAGCACAGAGCATTGCCCGGGGTTCATGCCCCGGGTTTTTGTTGGGCATTTTTGTTGCGGCGACAGCGCTCGGAGCAGTAGATCACCTGATCCCACACATCCGCCCACTTCTTCCGCCACAGAAAAGGCCTGCCACAGGTTGGGCAGACCTTGCTGGGTCGCTGGCTGGGCGGCAACCCTCGTCTGGGCTGCCGACTCCCCATGGCCATGAGCTCAGACCGGGCGCACCGGACGCTTCTCGATCACCTTGTCGATCAGGCCGTACTCCACCGCTTCGGCGGGAGACATGAAGAAATCGCGGTCGGTGTCCTCTTCCACGCGCTCCAGGGGCTGACCGGTGCGATCGGCCAGTTCCTGATTGAGCTTCTTCTTGAGATACAGAATCTCATCGGCCTGGATGCGGATGTCACTGGCCTGACCGCGGGCGCCGCCGAGCGGCTGGTGGATCATGATCCGCGAATGCGTGAGGCTGCTGCGCTTGCCCTGGGTGCCGGCACAAAGCAGAAAGGCGCCCATCGAGGCTGCCAGGCCCACGCACACCGTTTGAACGTCGGGCTTGATGTGCTGCATGGTGTCGAAAATGCCCAGGCCGTCGTAGACCGAGCCTCCCGGCGAGTTGATGTAGAGATAAATGTCCTTGTCGGGATCCTCAGCCTCCAGGAAGAGCAGCTGGGCCACGATCCGGTTGGCCGATTCGGCGGTCACCGGTTCGCCGAGGAACACGATCCGCTCGCGCAGCAGACGGGAATAGATGTCGAACGCACGTTCACCCCGTCCCGACTCCTCAATCACAATCGGGATCGTTGTCACAGGCAGATGGGGTTGCTGGGGCTGATCCTACTGAGCTCAGGCCGCTAGGGTCGCTCCACTCCGGACCGTGCAGCGTGAGCGCCGCCCTCACCGTTTCAGACAGCAAGCGCGCCTTCCACAGCGCCTTCCCCCACGTGATCGCGCCGCTCTACCGGCGCCTGGTCGACGAACTGCTGGTGGAGCTGCACCTGCTGAGCCGCCAGCGGGGATTTCAGAGCGATCCCCTGTTTGCCTCCGGGCTGATCCAGGTGTTCGACAGCTTTGCCCGCGGCTACCGTCCCGACGGACAACGGGAAGAGCTGCTGGCAGCCCTTTGCAGCGCCTCCGGGTTTGATGCAGCCGCCCTGCGCCGCCAGCGCGATGCCGCTGTGGCCGCGATCGGCCAACACAGCGTGAGCGAGGTGGAGCAGTGGATCCAGGAGCAGGGCAAGGGCGCGCCGGAGCCGCTGGGCACGGCCCTGGCCAACATCCGCCGCCCCGATTTCCACTACTCGCGGCTGATGGCCGTGGGCCTGCTCAGCCTGCTGGAGCAGGCCCAGGGGGCTGATGGCATGGACCCCGCCAATCTGCGCCGCTACGCCCACGACCTGGGCGAGGCCATGGGGCTGCTGCGCGATCGCCTGGACAAGGATCTCAGCCTCTACGCCGGCAACCTGGAGAAGATGGCCCAAGCGGTGGAGCTGATGGAGGAAACGGTGGCGGCTGAGCGCCGCAAGCGCGAACGACAGCAGGCAGCCGCAGGCGAGCAGGAAGGCGGTGCTACGGAGCCACCGGCAGGGGAACCTGCGTCTGAGGCTGGGGTTGAGGCGAATTCTGCAGAGCCGGGGCCTGACGGGGGATCATCGTCTGGGGAGCGGTCGGCCGGGATGTGATCGCCATCCGCCCCAGCAGTTTGCTGGGAACGTCGTTGCCGCTGCCGGTCGTCTGGGCCAGCACCTCCAGCTGATCGGCCTGCTGCAGGGGCATGGGCAGCTGCAGCGGCAACAGGGCCGCATTCGCCAGGGCACCCGGTCGGGCCTGGAGCTGCAGGGTGGGCAGGGCCTGCCACTGCTCGGGCTTGGCCAGGGCGGTTCGGAACGGTGGGGGCTCCGGGCCCAGGAACAGTTGCAGCAGAGGCTGCTTGCCGGTCGCGGGCAACCAGCGCCAACCACCCACGATGCGCTCATCAGCATCGCGCCAGCTGGTGGCGGTCTCGGCCACACTCTGCAGCCCCCGCTCGTAAAGACGCTCGGAGATGCCATCGAGCATCCGGGTCCACTTGCCGCGATCGCCCCGGGGAGCGACCACGAGCTCGAGGCCGGCCTGGAAGGGGCCGCTGGCCAGGGGCCGCAGGCTGAGCTGGAAGGGGCTGTCCTTGAGCAGCCTGATGTCAGCTTCGCTGAGGCCGTAGGCCGTGATCAGCGGCTCACGGATCAGCTCACGGCCCAGCAAGCCAGCCAGCAGAGGCTGCAGGGAGCGGCCGCTCACCTGCAGAAGCAGGCTGCTGGGCAGCGGCTGGGGCAGGCTGCTGGAGCCTGAGGCTGGCGTGCTGTCAGCGCCGCTAGACACCTTGCCGACGGCCGGTGCGACAGGATTGAGCAAACCGGCGATGGCGGTGGCCTCTCCTTCGAACTGCAGAGCGCCATCAGCCAGTTGCAGCTCCACACAGCCCTCCTGGAAGGCCTGCAGCAGCGGCGCCAGGGCTCCTGCCATGGCATTGAGACCATCCGGACTCCAGTAGGCCGACTGCCGGCTCTGCAGCAACTCCAGACAGCGCTGCTGCAGGCCCCGCTGCTGGCGCGGTGCCGTGCGCAGCTTCTGGTTGAGCAGATTGAGGGCCAGTGGGTTGGGTGCCACCACCAGCAGCCCATCCACCTCCACGCTGTTGGGGGGGCGTCGCTGGGCGCCGATCCGGATCGGCCGTGGGGTGGGCATGACCAGATAAGCGCCCAGGCTGCCGTCCTGGGCCCAGAGCTGCCACCACAGCTGGCGCTGCTGAGGCCAGAACTGGTTGGCAAGCTCACCGGGCAGGCGCTGTTGCCAGAGCTGGGGAGCTGCCCGCTGCGGGGCCCCGGGGAAACTCTGGAGCAGGGCGGCATGGGGAAGCAGGCGACCAAGCCCCTCGGCTCGGGGCCTCGGCAGGCTCAGCAGGAACGCGCTGGGAAGCGCCAGCAGTGCTGCTGTAGCCAGCAGGGTGCAGCGCAGGGGCAGGCGCCTCGTCCAAGGCTGCGAGGGATTGGCAGGGGGCGATGCCCCCTTGGGCCAGGCCCAGGAAGGGGGGCTGGGGAAGGCGGGAAGGCGCAGCCTGGCCGGCAGGGAGGGGAGACGAAGACGCATCAGACCGAGCCGTAGAGGGTGGTGCGCTGGCGCACAGGGCGGTGCAGCCGACTGGCGGCTCGACGCAGGTCGGCCGGGGACTGGGAGGAGCCGCCCCGGGCTCCAGCCATGGTGGTGATGTGCTCTTCCATCAGGGTTCCGCCCAGGTCATTGCATCCCCAGGTGAGGGCTTCCGTGGCACCGTCGAGGCCCAGTTTCACCCAACTGGGTTGGTGGGCCGGGATCCAGGCCCCCAGAATCAGCCGGGCCAGGGCCGTGAGCCGCAACATGGCCAGCTGGTCCGGTTGGTCGCGGCCCACCTGTCCACGCAGCACCGCCGGAGCTGCTTCGCCGATGAACGGCAGCAGCACAAACTCACTGAAGCCCGGCACCCCATCCCGGCGGGCCCGTGCCTGAATCGCCACCAGGGTGAGCAGATGGGCCGCCAGATCGGCCGGTTGCTCGATGTGGCCCGCCAGCAGGGTGCTGGTGCTGGCCAGTCCCGCGCGATGCACCTCGAGCATCACCGCCACCCAGGCCCGGGCACTGAGCTTCTCGGGACAGATGCGGCGGCGCAGCCGCTCCGACAACACTTCAGCGGCGGTGCCTGGCACAGAACCGAGACCGGCCCGCTGCAACCGCTGGAGCACCAGCTCAAGCTGCAGCCCATCCCGCTCCGCAAAGAACAGCAGTTCCTGGGGTGAGAAGGCATGCAGGTGAATGCCTGGCGCAGCCTCCTGCAGGGCCTCGAGCAGCTGCTCCGCATAGGCGAGGTGACTGCCATTCACCCGGGCCAGGGGGTTGAGCCCGCCCTGCACACACAGTTCGGTAGCCCCGGCGTCTTGGGCCTGCCGGGCCCGCTGCTGCAGCTCCGGGGTGGTGAGCCAGTAAGCACCCGGTTGGCCGGGGTCTCTGCGGAAGGCGCAGAAGGAACAGCGCTGAACGCAGAGATTGGAGGCATTGAGGTTGCGGTTCACCACGTAGGTGACCGTGTCCCCCACCAGGCTGCGGCGAAGCGCATCGGCCCTGGCGCGCAACTGGTGGAGATCGGAACCCTGCCAGGAGTGCTCCAGCAAAGCCAGCGCCAGACCGGGGTCGGGCTGGGCCGGGGGATGAACAGCCAGGATGCGGTCGAGCAGGTCGGCGGCGCTGGCTTGCTGCCAACGCGCAGCAAGCGCAACCGGGGGCGGACTGACCAGCAGCGCTGCGGCATCACGCCAGGACCAGGCAGCCAGATGGGGGTGAACCGACGCTCCGCTCACAACCTGCGGCCAGAACGGGAGGGGTTCTCCGCCCGGGCGCGCCGGCGGCGGTCGCGCCACTCCACGGTGGAGAGGTAGACCACACCGCCACTCACAAACACCAGCAAAGCTGCAGCGAGGCCACCCAGCAGCTGGTTGGCTGTGAACAGCGAGTGGGCTGTGATCGTGTCCACAGTGACGGGATCAGCTGGGACGCGCTCAGAAATTGATGCTGCCGTCGCCGTGACGGCCCCACACCACCATGGCGATGGAAAAGCTGAACAGAGCAGCCAGGGAGGCCCAACCCAGGGTGATCAGCATGGGAGCAGAAAGAAGCTGTGCCGCACTGTACTTAGGCTCGTTGCCAGGCGAGCTGATTTCGGATGGGACGCATCTTGAACAGGGTGGGCATGGCCGCCACAGCGCCGGTGGTGAAACAGCAGGCCCAGCGCATCCGCAAGCCCTATCCCAACTTCCGGGTGGTGGTGCTGGATGACGACGTGAACACCTTTCAGCACGTGGTGGAGTGCCTGGTTCGCTACATCCCGGGCATGCAGCCCGACAAGGCCTGGGATCTGGCCCATCGCATCGATGGCGAGGGCTCGGCGGTGGTGTGGTGCGGCCCCCAGGAGCAGGCGGAGCTGGTTCACCAGCAGCTGGCGGCCGAGGGCCTCACCATGGCGCCCTTGCAACCCGACTGATGGGACGGCTGGTGGTGACCCACAGCACCTACCTGGAGGGGCTGATCCCCCTGCTCAGGCGGCTGGCCGCACTGCCGGGGGTCGATACGGTGACACCGGCGGTGATCTGCCGGGTGCGGGGACGGAGCCCGGGGCTGCGGCTGCGGGTCTCCACGCCGATCAGCGGGGGGCACAAGCTGGTGGCGCGCCGTGGAGGCAGCGCCCAGGAGGTGTTCGTGGTTACGGCGTGGTCTCGGGATCAGTTGCAACGGGAGCTGGATCAGCTCCTGGCAGGGTGACGCGCGTCCAGGCCCCGCCCTCGCGGAACCAGCTCTCCTGCATCGCCTCCACCCGGGCGGGCTCCAGCAGCCAGCGTTGGCGCAAGTAGCCCATCACCTCCTCTGTTGAAGGCTGATTCACCTCCTGCCAGTGGACCAGGGCCAGCTCATGCAGCTTGGGGGCAGGCGGTTCATCATCACCGCCATCCCGCTCCATCAACTCGGGCAGGCCGAGGGTTTCGCGCAGGACAAACGTGCGGAAGGGGGCTGAAGCGTGGGCCAGATCCAGATCCTCCGGACGACCCTCCAGGGGGTATTTGTCGAAATAGAGGCGGCGCGCTCGCGGGAAGAGGGAGGCCGGTGCCCGCTCAAGCAGCGGGCCTAAGGCCTGAAGCAGTGGCTCCGGCAGGGCGAGCAGCTGGGCCGAGTCGGCCAGTGGGTTCTGGGAAGCAACCATGGCGGAGAGTGGCTTCGGCGAGCACCAGCCCAGGCCGGCAACCGACCGGTTGGCTCAAAAGGGGTGGACCGCCATGCCGTCTTGCCCCAGTGTTCGACCTGGTGGAACCAGAAGGGGGTCAAAGGCGGGGCGCCGTTTCCAGCTCTGGGGCCGGCTTACGTTGCTTCCGCTGCAGACCCCCATGTCGAAAGGGGAGTCAGATCAGAAAACTGTAGAAGGCAGTCACCAACACAGCAGTCCGAACCCATCTTAAGGCTGCTCGCTCGGTTGCGTTGGCAGCGGCCAGATCGCGCGCACGGCAGCCAGCCGATTGCTGGCCTGGGCCTGCCGTTGCTCAGCGGACGGGGCATCCAGCAGCAGGGTGATGTGGCCCAGCTTGCGGCCGGGGATCGCCTGATGCTTGCCGTACCAGTGCACGCTGGCGCCGGGCAGGGCCGCCAACTGGCTGCGGCGTTCGGCGTACTCATCGCTGGCATGCTCAAAGCCCAGCAGGTTCACCATCAGGGCTCCGGGCACCTGGAGATCGGCATCGCCCAGGGGCAACCCGGCCACAATGCGGGCCTGCTGGGCAAACTGGCTGGTGCGGCAGGCCTCGATCGTGACGTGGCCGGAGTTGTGGGTGCGCGGGGCGATCTCATTCACCTGCAGACCATCGGGCCCGTAGAAAAATTCAATCGAGAGCACGCCCACGTAATCGATGGCGGTGAGCAGGGAGACGGCCATGTTGCGGGCAAAGGCCTGCACGGCGTGGGGAACTGCTGCTGGGGTGAGCACCCAGTCGCAAACCTGGCGGTGCTGCTGGGTCTGCACCAGCGGGTAGCAGACCACCTGCCCGCTGCGGTCCCGGGCCACCAGCTGGGAGAGCTCCAGCTCGAAGGACACAAAGGGCTCGAGCAACCACATCTGCGGATCCACCTCCGCCAACAGCTGCTGCAGGTCGTCGCTGTCGCTGAGCAACCGGGTGCCCTTGCCGTCGTAGCCGCCGGTGGCGGCCTTGGCCATCAGCGGGAAGCTCCATCCGGGAGGCAGGGTGGCGACACCGCTGGGTTCAGCCGGGGGGGACGCACCCGGAGACCTCTGTTCCAACGGCAGCGGCGGCTGCAGGCAGGGCAGATCGGCCAGCAGCATCCAGGGTGGACTGGGAATGCCGAGGCGCTGCAGCAGCAGACGCTGGCGGTGCTTGCTGACCAGGGGCTGGAGGGCGGCCAGGGAAGGCAGGAAGGTCACTCCCTCGGCGGCCAGCAGGGTGAGGCCATCAAGATCGAGCCACTCGTTCTCGAAGGTCACCACCGTGGAGCGCTGGGCGAGCTCCCGCGTGGCCTGCAGATCGTGCAGCGGGGCCTGCACCACAGCGCTGGCCAGACTGGTGGCGGGATCGTCGGGTCGGGGGGTCTGCACAACCACGGGCAGCTCCAGCTCCCTGGCGGCAGCGGCAAGCATCCAGGCCAGCTGGCCGCCTCCCACCACGCCGATCACCGGCGAGGCAGGGTCGCTCGGGGCTGGAATCTCAACCATGAACAGTCCCGGCACGTTGGCGGCCAAGGGGCAAGGTTAGGAGCAACCCGGGAGCGGCCCTGTTTCGCTGACCAGCTCAACTGAAGCCCTTGTCGCCGGCGAAGGCATAGCGCACCAGGCTGAGCAGCAGCACGGCCAGAAACAGGGCCAGGCCCACGGTGCAGGCGTAGCTGATCTCCAGTTCGGCGAAGGCCTGGTCGTACACGTAATACACAACGGTGCGGGTGGCATCGGCCGGCCCGCCCTGGGTCATCAGGAACACCTCCTCGAACACTTTGGTGGAGGCGATCGCCGAGATCACCGCCACCAGGGTGAGGTAGGGGCGCAGCAGCGGCAGGGTGATGTCGAGATGCTTACGCCAGCCGTCGCTGCCATCGAGGGCGGCGGCCTCGTAGAGGTCTGGAGAGATCCCCTGCAGACCGGCCAGGAAGATCACCATGTAGTAACCCAGGCCCTTCCAGAGGGTGACGAGCATCACCGAGGGCAGCGCCAGGGCCGGTGCGGTGAGAAAGCCGATGGGATTGAAGCGATCGCCCAGCAGGGCTACCAGCCAGCCATTCACCAGCCCGTTCTCGGCGTAGAGCCAACGGAAGGCAATGGCGGCCACCACGATCGACACCAGCACCGGCGTGTAGAGGGCGCCACGGAACCAGTGGATGCCGGGCAGCTTGCGGTTCACCAGCACCGCCAGGGCCAGTGAGCCCAGCACCATCGGCGGCACCACCCCCACCAGATAGAGGAAGGTGGTGATGCTCACCCGGGCGAACATCGGATCAGCCAGCAGGCGGCGGATGTTGGCCAGGCCGATGAAGCGCAGCGGTTCGCTCACATCCAGGCCGCTCTGGGTGAAGCTCATCACCAGGGCCATGGCGGCGGGGATCAGCACCGACAGGCCGAGCAGCAGGAGGCCCGGGCTGAGGAAGCCCCAGGCGGTGGCCGTGCGGGGGGCGGAACTGGACATCGGCGCACACCGGTTGGCGCCATTGTGGGGGGTCTCCGTGCCAGCCACCACGGCGTGACCAGCCCACCCGTGCCTGCCTCTGCCGATCCCCAGGCCGTACTGCGGCGCGTTTTCGGCTATGGGGCCTTCCGCGGCCCCCAGGAGGCGATCGTGCGCCACGTGATCGGCGGCGGTTCCGGGCTGGTGCTGATGCCCACCGGCGGCGGCAAATCGCTCTGCTATCAGGTGCCGGCGCTGTGCCGCCCAGGCCTGGCGGTGGTGGTGTCGCCGCTGATCGCCCTGATGCAGGACCAGGTGGAGGCGCTGGTGCAGCTGGGGGTGGCGGCCGCCGCTCTGCATTCGGGGCTGGAGGCCTCTGCAGCGGCCGCGGTGTGGCGGCAGTTGCAGGGCGGAGATCTGCAGCTGCTCTACGTGTCGCCGGAGCGCTTGCTGGGCGGCGATCTGCTCGAGCGCTTGGCAGCGCTGCCAGGCCCGCACCCCCTGGCCCTGTTCGCCATTGATGAAGCCCATTGCGTGTCGCAATGGGGACACGACTTCCGCCCCGAGTACATCCAGCTGGGGGTGCTGGCCGAGCGTTTTCCGGCAGTGCCGCGGCTGGCGCTCACGGCCACCGCCGACCCGCGCACCCGCGCTGAGATCGTGGAGCGGCTGCGCCTCGAGGAAGGCCAGGTGTTCCTGGCCAGCTTCGATCGCCCCAACATCCGCTACCTGCTGCGGGCCAAGGATCAGCCCGGCCGCCAGCTGCTCAGCTTCCTGGCCGAGCACCGCAACGAAGCGGGAATCGTGTACGCCCGCTCCCGCAACCGGGTGGACCAGCTCTGCCGCGAGCTGCAGCACGCCGGCTACGACGCTGTGGCCTACCACGCCGGCTTGACAGCCGGGCAGCGCAGCCGCGCCCTGCAGCGGTTCCGCCAGGAGGCGGCGGTGGTGGTGGTGGCCACGATCGCCTTCGGCATGGGCATCGACAAGCCGGACGTGCGCTTCGTGGCCCATGTGGATCTGCCCAAGAGCCTGGAGGCCTACTACCAGGAAACGGGCCGGGCCGGGCGGGATGGCCTGCCGGCAGTGGCCTGGATGGTGCATGGTCCTGGCGACATCCCCCAGCTGCGCCGCTTCATCGACGACTCCTCCGCCAGCGAGGAGCAGAAGCGCATCGAGCGGGGCAAGCTGGACACCCTGATCGGCTTCAGCGAGGCCACCGGCTGCCGCCGCCAGGTGCTGCTGCGCCATTTCGGCGAGCAGCTGGCCGAGCCCTGCGGCAACTGCGATGGCTGCCTGGAGCCCCAGGCCCTGGAGGATGTGTCGCTGCCGGTGCAGAAACTGCTTTCGGCGGTGTACCGCACAGGCCAACGCTTCGGTGCGGCCCATGTGGTGGACGTGCTGCTAGGGGCGAGCAGCGAGAAGATCCGGCAACTGGGGCACGACCAGTTGAGTGTGTACGGGATCGGCCGGGAACTCGACCGGGGGCAGTGGCGGGCCTTGGTGCGCCAGCTGCTCAGCCGGGAGATCCTGGAGGCCCCGGCAGAGGCCAGGGGAGGACTGTGCTTCGGCGCCGAGGAGCTGGTGAGGCCGCTGCTGCGGGGAGAGCAGCGGCTGAACCTGGCACTGCCGCCGCCCCGGCGGGAGAGCAAGCGCAGCGTGGCGCAGCCTGCCTACCTGCCGATCGACGCAGAAGTGGACGCCTCACTCCTGGCCCGGCTGAAGGAGTGGCGGCGTGAGCAGGCCAGGCTGCAGGGGGTGCCGCCCTATGTGGTGTTCCACGACCGCACCCTGGTGGAGGTGGCGGCGTGTCAGCCGCGTGATCTGGATGCCCTGGCCCAGCTGAGCGGCATCGGCGCCGCCAAGCTGGAACGCTATGGGGAGGCGCTGCTGGCGGTGGTCACCACTGTTTGAACCACGGAGAAAGGTTCACCAGAGCTGATCAAGAAGGTCGCCCTGACCCTGGCCGTAGATCGACCAGCCATGCAGCAAGAGGTGGCGCATGAACCTGGAGGCCTCGTGACGGGCAGGGAACAGGCGCTCCTCCACCACAGAGGATTGGTCTGTTTCCATCGCCGCATCGTGAAACGCCCAGAACTGCCCATGACTATCAGCGCAGATCAGCCACCGGCCGCGGTAAGGCGCCCGCTCATCACGCAGGGCGACGTAGTGGTCGGCCGGGCCTTGAACAGCGGTTGCCCCGAGCGGCCTGGCAAGGGTGGTCATGGACGTTCGAAACGGGTGATGGTGATCACTGTCCGTTTCACCAGGAAAACACGTCAAGTGTGAGATGAACCAAGCCGGGACATTGTGATCAACAATCAGTAGTGATGACTACCGAACTAGAAGCAGACCACAAAAGATGAGCACATCTGCTCATTTGGCGGCTTGATCTCAGGGGGTTGGATTGTTGAGAAAGCGGCCAGCAAGGCGCACCGCGAGCACCACCGCAGCCAGGCCATAGGAGGCAAACGTGATCGCCTGGCCGGGGGTGCCGGCGGAGTAGGCCCCCCGTTCCAGCAGCACGAAGTCGGCCAGGGAGGCGGCGGTGCCCCAGAGCAGCACCCACACACTCACATAGGCAACGCCCCTGAGGGTCCTGTCCATGGGTGGTCATCGGCAAGGCCGACCCTACCGGAGATTGGCCAGCACGGCTGAGTTGGGGCAGGCTGAAGGTGCCCCGATCCGGTTGCGGATGCTTGCCGCAGTGATGATCCTGCTGGTGATGGTGGCGGTGGGGCTGCTGCTCAACCCCAGCCGGGAGGACTTCGCCTGGTTCCTGCGCCTGCGGCGACCGGCCTGGCTCACCTTCGAACGACTGATCCCGCTGATCTGGATCAGCATCTACGTCTGTTTCTGGGCGGCCGCCCTGCTGAGCTGGCGGAACCGCGGCAGCTGGGGCCTGATGCTCGGGTTTCTGGGGCTGCTGTTGCTGGTGCAGAGCTACACCCTGGTGATCTGCCGCACCCGTCGGCTGGCGGCGGGCACCTGGATCGGCTTTGGCGGCTGGCTCTGGGGGATGGCTCTCACAGCGGTGCTGGCCCGTCTGGTGCCGCTGGCGGCATGGCTGCTGGTGCCTTACCTGCTGTGGAGTCCGGTGGGTACGTTGGTGACCTGGCAGATGCAACGCCTCAACCGCCGAGGGGCGGACACGCCACAGTGACAGCTGTTGATGCCTGATCAGCGATGACACCAACCCGAGAGCAGATCCTGGGGGCATCGGCCGGCTGGGTGGCGGTGCTGTTGAACGTGCTGCCGGGCCTGGGGGCTGGTTACCTCTATCAGCGGCGCTGGAAGGCCTACTGGATCACCAGCAGCCTGGCCACCGGCTGGTTCGTGGCTGGGGCAGCGCTGGGGCAGAACGCCGATACCGGCGGTGCGAGCCAGAACCAGCTGGTGGGGCTGGCGGGCCTGCTGCTGCTGGCCGGTGTGACCGCGGCCGAGGCGGGTCTGGCGGTGAAGCGGGTGCGCCAGAACGGGGACTGAACGGCAGTACCAGGGGCCCAGAAGCGCGTGAGCGGCAGCAATCTGAAGCAAAGAGGGGGGAGATTTAATCACTGCACAACCAGCATGCTCCGGCCACCCCCTAGAATCTGTAAAGATCCTTAATCGAACGCCGATGTTCACGCTTGAGAAGGCTGCCCAGATCTTCCCTGACACCCTCTCAGCGGACGTGGTGCCCGCGATCACCGCGCGCTACCGCCTGCTCAGCGCCGAGGATCAGCTGGCCCTGATCTGGTACGCCTATCTGGAGATGGGCAGCACGATCACCGTGGCGGCTCCTGGCGCGGCACGGATGCAGTTCGCCGAGCCGGTGCTGAACCAGATCAAGGCGATGGACTTCGCCCAGCAGAGCCAGGTGATGTGCGACCTGGCAAACCGCAGCGACACGCCGATCTGCCGCACCTACGCGCTGTGGTCGGTGAACATCAAGCTGGGCTTCTGGTATCAGCTCGGTGAATGGATGGCCGCCGGTCTGGTGGCGCCGATTCCCGAGGGCTACCAGCTCTCCGCCAACGCCTCGGCTGTGCTGAGTTCAGTGAAGGGGGTGGAGCAGGGCCAGCAGATCACCCTGCTGCGCAATTTCGTGGTGGACATGGGCTTTGATCCGGCCAAGGGCGAAGGTCAGCGGGTGGCCGAGCCGATCGTGGCGCCCACGCCTGAGGAGCAGCGCAAGAAGGTGTTCATCGAAGGGGTGCTCAATTCCACGGTGCTCAGCTACATGGACCTGCTGAACGCCAACGACTTTGACAATCTGATCCAGCTGTTCCTGCCCGACGGCGCCCTGCAACCGCCGTTTCAGAAGCCGATCGTGGGCAGCGACAAGATCCTGCGCTTTTTCCGCGAGGACTGCCAGAACCTCAAGCTGCTGCCCGAGCGCGGCTACGCCGAACCCACGGAAGGTGACTTCACCCAGATCAAGGTCACTGGCAAGGTGCAGACACCCTGGTTCGGGGCCGGCATCGGCATGAACGTGGCCTGGCGCTTCCTGCTGAACCCGGAAGGCAAGATCTATTTCGTGGCCATCGACCTGCTGGCATCGCCCGCCGAACTGCTCAAGTTCCAGCGTTGAGCAGCGCCGGTGAGCAGGGTCTGGGACTGGCTGCCCTGATCCTGCTGCTCTGGCTGGGATCCCTGGGGGCCATGCTGCTGCTCGATCCTTTCAGCCTGGGCGCCCCCTGGTGGGTGGCTGCAGTGCTGCTGCGCACGTTGCTGCACACGGGCCTGTTCATCGTGGCTCACGACGCCATGCATGGCCTGCTGCTCCCGCGCCGCCTCCAGGTCAACCACCGGTTGGGTGCCCTGGCGCTGGGCCTCTACGGAGCCCTGGGCTATGGCCGTTGCCTGCGCAACCACGCCCTGCACCACCAGCGCCCCGCTTCGGCCGGCGATCCCGATTTCCATCGCCATCCCGGCGACGGCGCCCTGCGTTGGTACCTCCAATTCATGGCTGGCTACCTCACTCCATGGCAGATGACCCTTCTGCTGGCGGGGTGGGGAGGGCTGGGGGCTGGGGTGTGGATGGTCCAGCCCGTCAGCTGGCAGCAGACCTGCCTGCGCGTGTTCACGGGATGCATCCTGCCGTTGCTGCTCAGTTCCCTGCAGCTGTTCGTTGTGGGCACCTACCTGCCCCATCGCCGGCATGGCAGCGGCGGACCGATCAGCCTGGCCTGGCCCAGCTGGCTCTCCCTGCTGGCCTGTTACCACTTCGGCTACCACAGGGAACACCACGAGCAGCCCGGCCTCGCCTGGTTCGAGCTGCCTGAAGCCCATCGCCGTAACAAAACACTCGCGCTGCCCTGAAGACATCGGTAGCGTCACAGCACAGGACTTCGGGGAATGCAGCAGTGATCGACACCATGCTGGAGGGGTGGACCGAAACGGAGCAGGGTGTTGCCCGATCCGCGTTCAGCCGGGCTTATGAACGAGCCGTCGGTCAACTGGTGCAGCAGGTGCAGAGCCAGGCCGCGTCCCTGCACTCGGCCGAAACCCTCTGGCAGCTGCATGACTACCTCAGCATTCAACGACACACCATGGAAGGCCGCTTCGACTTTCGGCTTGACGGCATCCTGTTCGTGTTTGCCAGCCTGGTGAAGGACAGCCTGCTGCAGATGGATGAACTGGCAGGCCTGGATGAAGAGAAGCTGGCCAAGATCGCGGCGATGTCCCGCTTCTGAATCTCAGCCGGCAGTCACCTTCACACCCTTCCAGAAGGCAACCCGGCCCTTGATCTCAGCGGCAGCCGCTTTCGGCTCGGGGTAGTACCAGGCGGCATTGGGATTCACCACACCATCCACCACCACGTCGTAGTAGTGGGCTTCCCCCTTCCAGCCGCACACGGTGCGATGGCTGGAAGGACGGAAGGCATCCGAGATCAGGGCATCTGCCGGGAAATAGGCATTGCCCTCAACGGTGACAGTGTCATCGCTGGTGGCGATCACAGCCCCATTCCAGATCGCTTGCATCATGAATGACGAGGAGAGGAGAGCCGGTTCATGGAGAGGAGGCAGCTTTGGTTTCATCGTAGGGGCTTGTGACGGTTGGATCGCTCGTGCGCGGGCCCGCCTGGAGGGGACACGCAGTGGACAGCGGCCGGGGGCAGGGTGGCCAGTCGAGGTCGACGGCGCGGAACAGGGCATAGGGGGATGAAACAGGCATGAGACGTGCAGAACAGTACGCCTGTACTAGGCAGAAAAAGGTCTGCTGTCAAGCGCTCCTCCGCTGCGCCGCTGAATGGGTACAGCCGCAGGGGCATCAGCCGTGACCGTTTGTAACGGAGCGCTGGCCCGCCCGGCCCCGGCGACGCGATTCGTGGTGATGTCATGTAGAACCGGCCAGTTGAAGATCGTCCATGCGCTTCACCTGGGACCAGCATCAACAAGCAGCGCGCACCATCAGCGCGGTACGCCAACAGAACAGCGGCACGGCCCTGGCCCTCATGGGGATCGCCCTGCTGCTGTTGTTGCAGGATCTGGAGGATGCCAGCTGAATCCAGGGCTGGCTTTCTGCCGCCAACCTGCTTCAACAGCAAACCTTGACACGGAACGATCCCGGTGGCGTTTGTTACGCCCGGCCCCAGACCCTGGCCATACCTTGCGCTCACCCTTTCGCAGTGGGCCATGTCCTCCCAGATCGAGCTGAGCATCGGTCAGCAATTCGACATCGAGCGGTTCAGTCGGGCGATTGATGCCCACACCGACGCTGAACAGCTCCGCAGCCTGGCCAAGCAGCTGCTGCACGCCTGGCACACACAGAAAGCGGCCACCAACTGGGTGATCCAACAGCAGATGGGCGCTGCGCCGCCCCAGTGACCCGGAACCTTCCATCGCAATGGGAGCGCGACCTGGCTTCAGCAAAGACTGAAGCTCGCCAAAGTGTGGTGACCGCAGAGCCATTCGCACTGCGCTCACTGAACCACAGCCTCTGCCCTTTCTTGCCTCTGCGCTTCCTTGAAGGTATGGCGCATAGCCCTAGCATTACTCTGAGGCTGGTGATGTCCTGGGGGACAACCCGGTCTTTTCCATTCAATGGATCTCCCCACACTGTGCGGCGCCTCAACCACCACCAGGACTTCGGGAGCTAGGTTTCCCGCGGACTCCAAGAGGGAAAGGGATTGTGAACGATCACGGCTGGCATGAAGCCATTCGGCAAGATCTCAGCATTGAACTGCTGCTGCTTCCGAGTCACGATCACCCCAAAGAGGCGACGGCCAACGGTGATCCAATCACCCGACTGGCCAACTCACTAGGTTGACAGATGCCTGACCAAGGCTGGCAGCTGGCCTCATGCTGAGCGGGAAGGATGGACGCAGGATCGGTTTCAGGGTTTTGAGCCGGCTGCCTAGTTTGAATTGAGAGAATCCTTGAAAACCAGCAATGATCTGCTTGCTCAAGCTGCATGGGGTGAGTGCTGGGATTTGGTCTATCAAGCATCGACCCGTGATCAAGCGATCGCCATTCAACCTGAAAGCCCCCAGGAGGCCCAGCTGATGAAGGCCTGCCTGGGGGAAGCACTGAGCCAACTACTCGAACAGGCTGACGTCAATGGGCGTAGTGCTGGCCCCGGTAAGTGAGCTCCTTGGTGGATTGCTCCGTGCTGGGCTGATCGTGGTGGGCATCCACGTAGGCCACGCCGCGGTAGGCCTTGGCCATCAGGAACTGGGCGTCGTCGAGACGCTGGGCTTTGAGGATCTTGGTGCGGATCAGATCGAGCACGTTCATCACGGTCTCCACAGTGTCCGCGTCCCCGTTGCCTGGCGCGGATCGAGCTGCGTCCACCGGGTGGGTGGATCAACGTGTCTGCATTCAAGCATTTAGTAGCCGTTGCTACAACACTTGACCCGGAAAGCTTTCCACTTTCTTTGCACTTGGGTTGCCGACGGAGGGGGGCTGGGGAGGGGGGTCCCCCTCCAGCAGCGGCCTGCCGTCGCTGCGGCGGATCACCACCACCCCGGGGCGGGGCGGGCGGCCGGGGGCCGGTGAGGGCCAGTTGGAGCCGAGCGGCACCTCCCGCAGCTGCTGAAATGCACCGCCATCGCAATCCTGGAGCCTGTGCGCCTGCACCTCGCGGGCGCCTTCGCGGCGGGTGCCGTGGGTTTCACCGGGGTGCTGAACCGCCAGGAAGAGGGCGGTCTCGGTGGTGTCGAAGCAGGGTCCGCACAGCTCGCACTCGGCGGGCCCGGTGGCAAACAGCAGGGCCTCGCCGGCCCGTGGGCCGCCGGATGGAAACAGCCAGCAGGCGTTGTTGCCGAACACGTCGAGGGCGTCGCCGCTGAAGGAGCGGTCGGTGACCATCCACAGGTTTCCCCGGCGGTCGAAGGCCAGGTTGTCGGGGTTGGCGAAGCCCATTCCGCCCTGCCAGGGAGTGCCGCCGGCCGCCACCATGCGCCAGCGGAATCCCTGGGGATCGGCGCCCTGCCGCAGGCCGTCGCTGAGGCGCATCACCCAGCCGTAGGGCCAGCTGGGCTCCCCCTGGGGCCCCTGGAAGATCGCCGGGTCGGCCCGGCCCTCCCCATCGCTGCCCGCGGCGGTGAAGGCGATCAGCAGGTCGCCGTTGCGGGGGTCGATGTCGGTGTCCTCCGGGCGGGCCGCCGGGGTGGCGCCGATGGCATTGGCCGCCAGGTGGGCGTCGATCAGGATCGCTCCCTGGCGGTCGTCGCCAGCTCCGGGATAGAGGTCGGCCAGGGTGCGGTGCTGGCTGAGGTAGTCCGCCAGCTGGCCATCGCTGCTGATGGCTTCGGCACCGGGCTGGCTGCGGTCGCGGTGGGGGAGCAGGGTGGATTGGCTGAGCCCGAAGCGCCCGTAGTGGCTCGGCCGAAGCGGCTCCAGTGGGGTGGCGGGGGCCAGGGCCAGCCAGCGCCCCGTGCCATCCGGGTTGAACTGGGCCGCCTCCAGTCGGCCGCGCTCCAGCAGCCGGGAATTGGCCGGATCGGCCGGATCGCGCACCAGCCCCTCGCTCACGAAGCGATAGAGATGGCCGCCGTGGCGGTCGCAGCCGGAGAACACCACCAGGGGGCGCCCCGCGGTGGCCTGCACGGCCACCGCCTCATGCCTGAACCGGCCGAGCCAGCTGTGCTTCACCGCCGGTTGCTCCGGTCGGCGCGGATCCAGCTCCACCATCCAGCCGTACTTGTTGCCCGCCAGGCCGAAGGGGTTGCCCAGACCATCCAGGCGCGTGCCGTCGAAGCGGAAGGGCCGTTCCGCCGGCGCGGGCGAGGAGCCGTCGGCGTACACCCGCTCCACCACCTGGCTCTGGATGTTCTCCTCGGCCGAGAGCACCGTGCCCCAGGGGGTCTGGCCGCCGGCGCAGTTGGCGAAGCTGCCGATCACCTGGTCGCCGAGGCCGTCGTCGTAGCCCAGGCGCCGCTGACGGCGGAACACGGCCGCCGCCGGACCGCTGCAGCGCAGCCGCTCCTGGGGGCGCTCCAGGCCGCTCAGGCCGGTGATGCGCCGGTCGTAGCGACCCGGGGCAGCGCGCCAGGCGCCATTGGCATCCCGGCTGAGCTCCGCCACGCCGATGCCCAGATCGGCCATGGCGGCCTTGGCCACCGCCAGCAAGGGGGCCCGCAGGGGATCGTCCGCCGCCAGGCTGGACACATCCACCCGTCCATCGCGCGCTGCCAGCCCCTGGCGCAGCTGCTCGAAGGGCAGCGTGCCGCCGGTGGCCTCGGCGTAGCCCTCCATCCACACCAGCGGGCTGATGTATTCGAAGTTCACTGTGAGCAGGGCCCGGTCGGCCGCCAGGGGTGTGAAGGCCAGGTAGTCGTTGTTGAAGCCGAAGCGGCCATCAGCCAGGGGCTGGCCCCAGGCCAGCAGCAGGTCGCTGCGGTAGCCCGCCGGCAGCACGAGGCGGTCCTCGATGGCGATGCGGCTGTAGAGCCGGCGCTGCTCGTCCGCCGTGCGGCCGTCGCCCGGCAGAGGCATCGGCCCCGGCAGGGGCGCAAAGGGACGGTCGGCGGAGGCCCCAGCAGCCCTGCTCATCAAGGCGGGAGCGACCACAGCAGTCCCGCCCAGGCCCAGCAGCTGGATCAGCAGGGAGCGGCGATTCATGGTTTCAGCAGGCGTGCGGCGAGGCCGCGCAATCTGTCCATCTTTCGCTCTGGGCATCGCTGCTCAGCGCATCCCTGAACACAGTGCGCCGCCGGCGAAAACAGTGCGCCGCCAGCGCTGGCCTCACCAGCGCAACATGCGCAGCCACAGCCACCAGAGCAGGGCCACCGGCAGGGCGCCCAGTGCCAGCATGGCCAGGCTCTGCAGCTGCTCCGGGCTCATGCCGCGGCGTCTTCGGCGGCGGTCAGGGCCCGCTCCAGGGCCGCCAGCCGCTTGGCGTTCACGCCCAAATCGGAATCACCGAGGCGCGACACAGAGCGCGCCTGCAGCACACCGGCCGAGGGATCGGCGTGCAGTTCGAGGTCGTCCACAAAGCCGAACAGGGTGCTGCTGCAGGTGGCATGCAGGTAGTCGCCGCTGTGCTCCAGCACCTGGGTGCGGGGCAGGGCCTCCACCACCGGCAGCAGCCGGGCCAGGGCTGCCTCAGGGTCGGCGCTGGGCCAGTCGGCGCGGGCACAGTGGGCCGGCGCGGTGCAGGGGGCCAGGCTGCCGCCCTGCACCCCCAGTTCCGGCGGTACGGGACCCACCAGCTGGAACAGTCCGAGGGTGAACAGCAGCAGCCAGTGAGGCAGCAACGAAGCGGGCAAGATCACGGCAGCTGGCGGGAGTTGGAGCGGTCTCTCACACTGGCATCGCCGACCGCACAGCTGACGCGCCATGAACCCGATCGAATCCGGAACGATCCCCGGGCGCGCTGCCCTGCTGGCCATCGCGCCGGCCCTGCTGATCGGCGCTTCACCTGGCCCCGCCGGGGCTCAGTACTCCCCCAACTGCGAGCGCAATGGCCGGCGGGATTACTGCGCCTACACCCAGGTGGCCGGTGCCACCAACGAGCGGCAGGAATTCGCCCAGATCGTGTTCGCCGACCAAACGGTGTATGAGGTGCTGCGCAACGAAACCAGCTGCCAGCAGCAGGGCAACGTGCGCACCTGCGACGCCAAGATCATCACGCCGCCCGGCAACCCCAGGGCCATTCCTGCCTGGTACCGCGGCACCGCCTACGAGGGCGGCTACAAGCATGAATACGTGGGCGAGGGGATCCACATCACCTATGCGTTTCTGGACTGATCTGTTGTTCTGAACTGATGGCCCTGCCCCCCTGGAGAGCCTTGCTGCGCGGCGCCCGTGAGCGGGAGGGGCGCTCCCCGGCGGCCCGCTGGCTGCAGCTGGCCACGGTGGCCGCTGACGGCAGCCCGCGGGTGCGCACCCTGGTGTTCCGCGGCTGGGCCGGCGACACCAGCCTCGACCTGCTCACCGATGCCCGCAGCGCCAAGGCGGATGAGCTGGCAGGCCAGCCGGCCGTGGAGCTCTGCTGGCTGCTGCCGCGCGCCCGGATGCAATTCCGGCTGCGGGGGATTGTGGAGTCGCTGCCGCCAGCGCTGGAGCTGGAGGAGCGGCAGCGCCACTGGCAGGGCCTCTCCCCCGCCGGACGGGCCGTGTGGGGCTGGCCCACGCCTGGAGAAGCCCTGCGGGCGGACGGCCCGTTTCCTGCAGCCCTGGAGGACGGGACACCCCTGCCGGAGCACCTGCTGTTGCTGCGCATCGGCCTCAGCCAGGTGGAGCTGTTGGAGCTGATGCCTCAACCCCACCGCCGTAGCCGCTGGCGACTGGACGATGGCTGGCGGGAACAGGCGCTCAACCCCTAGTTGTTGGCGTCGCCATCCTCTCCAGGGCGAGAGTCTTGATCGTCTGTTTCATCGTTCTCATCCTTCTCGTCACCGGCGTCGTCACCGTCCTGAGGGGCTCCCAGCGCTGGTGTGTCCCGCTCGGATGGGCCATCGTCCCGGTCTCGACCTCCCTCTCCACCGCAGGCGGCCAGGAGAACGATCAGGCTGGCAGCAGCGAGCAACCGGGTGATAGGCGCCATGGTTCGTGGCAGGTTGGGCCATCCCAATCTGGCGACGGAACCAGCTGAGATCCAACAGCGAGCAACCGGGTGATGGACGCTTTGGTTCCGTTCCCCGCCCACCACCAGGTGAACCCATCAACCAAAGTGGGGCCACCTGCTTGAGGAAGACATGAAAGAGGTGAGCGCGGCGGAACTGATGTTCAAGGCTGTGGCCCGCTTTGCCGCCATCTCAGGAGGTGTGGCCCTGTTGATCTGGCTGTTCTGGGTGATGCTTGATTTCAAGAACATGCAATCGGGCTTCACCCTGCCCTAGGGGTGTGATGACCATGGATCCGGCTCTTGCCCAGCTCGAGCTGGCCGTGGTGGGCCACATGGAATGGGTGAGTTTCGTGGCCGTGGAGCAGCTGCCGCAGGCAGGGGTGGTGCAGCACGCCCGCGCCTTTCGCGAAGAGCCGGCCGGTGCAGGCGCGGTGGCAGCGGTGCAACTGGCGCGGCTCACGGGCCGGCGGGTGCATTTCTTCACCGCCCTGGGCGGAGATGCCATCGGCGAGCAAGCTGCCGCCCGCCTGCAGCAGCTCGGCCTGCAGCTGCACGTGGCCTGGCGGGCATGCTCCAGCCGCCGGGGGGTGAGCTTCGTCGACGGGGCCGGCGAACGCAGCATCACCGTGATCGGCGAGCGGCTCAGTCCGCAGGCTGACGACCCTCTGCCCTGGGCCCTGCTGGCCGGCTGCGACGGCGTGTTCGTGACCGCCGCGGATGGCGCCGCTCTCCGGCACTGCCGCCGGGCCCGGGTGCTCACCGCCACCCCACGGCTGCGGCTGCCGGTGCTGGAGGCCAGCGGCGTGGCACTGGATGCCTTGATCGGTAGCGCCCTGGATCCAGCGGAGCAGGTGCCGGCCGGCAGCCTCAGCCGCCAGCCGGGCCTGCGCATCGCCACCGAGGGGGCGAAGGGAGGCTGGAGCAGCCCGGGTGGCCGCTATCCAGCCGAGCCTCTGCAGGGCCCCGTGGTGGACAGCTATGGCTGCGGCGACAGCTTTGCCGCCGGAGTGACCGCCGGCCTGGCGGCCGGCTGGCCCGCTGCCGAGGCGATCGCCCTGGGGGCCCGCTGCGGGGCGGCTTGCGCCGGGGTGTTCGGGCCCTACCCGAGCCGCTGAGCCCCGGCTCACTCAGGAGTCCTGAAGCAGCAAGGCAATTTGATTGTGGCCATTGCCCTGGGCCAGGAACAGGGCTCGCTCCGCCCGCAGCAACAGATCCTGAGGCGTCTGATCGTGGGGCGCCAGCTGGGTGAGCCCACCGCTGACGCTCAGCTGGTAGCCACTGGCGCGGAACACACCCCCCAGCTCGGCGATGCCGGTACGGATGGCCTCCGCCCGCTCCATCGCCGCCGTCTGGTCCACGTCCACCATCAGCACAGCGAAAGCCTCGTCGCCGATCTGGCCCAGCAGGTCGGGAGGCCGGTGTTGCGCCTGCAGGCAGGCCGCCACGTCCTGCAGGGCGCGGTCGGAGGCCTCCTGCCCCCAGCGCATGCGCACCTGGCTGAACTGGTCGAGTGCCAGGGCCAGCAGCGCCAGGGACTCCTGGCCGCTGCGGGTGCGGGCCAGCTCGGGACCCGCCTGCTCAAGGAAGCTGGCCCGGTTGGCCAGGCCACTGAGCGGATGGAGCGTGAGGGCGCGGCGCAGCTCAAGTTCGCGCCGCACCAGCTGGGCCAAGTCCTCCAGCAATGCCACCTGCTGGGGAGGCAGATGGCGTGGCTGGCGGTCGATCACGCAGAGGGTGCCGAGGTTGTGGCCCTCCCGGCTCTGCAATGGTGCGCCGGCGTAGAAGCGGATATGGGGCGGGCCGGTGACCAGTGGATTGCCCGCGAAGCGACTGTCCTGGCTGGCATCGGGCACCACCAGGGTTTCGTCAGCGGCGATGGCATGGGCGCAGAAGGCCATCGAGCGGGGGGTCTCGCTGATATCCAGCCCGTGGTGGGCGAGAAACCACTGGCGGTCGCGATCCACCAGGGAGATCAGGGCGATCGGGGCGTCGAGCACGGTGGCGGTGAGGCCCACCAGACGGTTGAAGTGTTCATCGCCGGGATGGTGGAGCACCCCCAGGCGCTCCAGATCGCGCAGGCGCTGCACGTCGTCGTGCGGCACGGGATAGTCGGGGTAGGCCATGGCGTTCTCCCCTCGACATCCACCCTAGGGCGGGTTTCATGGGGGATGGTGCGGCATTGGCGAAGCATTCAGCGCCGGCCGCTCACGATCACCGACTGGCCGCTGCCGCCGGCGGCACCCGGCAGGGCGGGCACCACCGAGGTCTGGCCGTCCCACTTGTCGAGGAACAGCTTGTAGAGCACCTGGTCGTCGAGGCTCGAGTTGAGCGTCTGATAGCGCTTGGCCTCCTGCTCGGCGATCTTCACCTCCGTTTGGGCGCGCAGCAGCTGCTGCTCGGCGATCTGCTTCTGCTCGATGGCGGCGCGGTATTCCTCGGCGATCTGCAGGCCGGTGAGGTCGAGGCCCTGCACGCTCACGTAATCGAATTTGCGCAGTTCCTCAGCCACCTTCTCCTGCACGATCTCGGAGATGGTGTTCCACTCCGTGGCGATCGTGACCAGCTCGTACTGGGAGAACACGGATTTCAGCGCCTTGAGCAGCGAGGGCTGGATCACCCGCGGATAGATCTGCTGGTTGTCGGTGGCGATCGTCTCGAAGATGCGGCCGGCCTCGCTGGGCTTCATCGCATATTTCACCGTGGCCGTGGCCTGGATCACCTGCAGGTCCTTGGTGAGGGTGGAGAACTGCTCGGGCCGCACCTGGGTGCGCACATCGAACAGGGAGATCGCCTGCACCAGCGGCGCCTTGAAGTTGGCGCCCGGAGCCCGCGGCGCGCCGGTGACCTTGCCCAGGGTGGTGACCACCGCCACATTGCCGGCCGGCACAATGAACACGGCCTGGCTGAGCAGGATCAGCAACCCCAGCACCGCCGCCACGATCAGGCTGAAACCGCCCCCCGGCCCTTCGGCGCTGGCGGAGCGAAGCGGAGACTGCATGGCGGAACGGTGAATGGTCAAACCTAGGCAGGTTCGCCAGGGTCACGGGCCGGACCCGGACGCTCCAGGCCATCGAGCGTCACAAAGCGGTAGCCACGGCGCTGCAGCAGCGGTACCACCCGGCGCAGGGTGTGCAGGGTTGCCGGCAGGGTGTCGGGCCGGTCGTGCAGCACGATCACGCCGCCGGGATGGGCATTGAGGAGCAGGAAGCGGCAGAGGAACCAGGCCGGTGGGTGGGTGGTGTCGAAGGGAAACAGGGAGCCGAGGGCCAGGCGGTAGCCGGCGGCCTGCAACCGGCGCAGCATCGGCCGGTGAAACCAGCCGCCCCCCGGGCGGAACCAGCGCATGGGCACCTGCAGGGCCCGCTCGGTGTGACGGAGCTCGGCCGCGAACGTGGCGCCATCCAGCCGGGCTGACACCCCATCCACCCACATGTGGTTGCCGATCTGATGGCCGCCTGCCAGGGCGCGCGCCACAAAACCGGCCGGACCCCGCTCCAGGTGGTCGCCGATCAGGAACAGGGTGGCAGGCACCTGCAACTCCCGCAGCAGATCGAGCAGCTGATCACTGCGGGGACTGGGGCCGTCGTCGATCGTGAGCGCCAGGCAGCGACCGGCGCCAGGGGCGCAGAACAGCACCTCCGGCAGCAGGGGCGGCAGCAGCCGGCGGGCCAGGCGGAGCAGGGGCCAGCTGGCGAGCAGCAGGCAGCCCCACACCACCGCCGCCGAGACCCGGGCCAGCGGGGACAGCCATCCCCATCCGCTCACCGAACCCCCTTTTGGTGCCATCGACCACAACCGCATGCCACCAGCCCGCTAAGACCTGCCCAGTCGAGGCCAGATCCATGTTGTCGACCAGCACCCGCCTGCGCCTGCAGGAGATCCTCGAGCGGATTGCCAGCGGCGCGCCGGTGAGCCTGAGCGAACGGGTGTATCTGCAGAAATTCGCCGATCGGGACGCCACAGTGGCCAGCTGGCTGCGCCGGGCCCGGCGCCGGCAACTGGGCCAGGGCGGCGACGGCATCGACCGGCTGCTGGCCGACCTCGATCTGGGCCCCTCCGAACCGGACGAGGGCTTTGATCCCGGCGATGATGACCTGGGCGACTGGTTCCGCGGGGCGCCGTCCTGGTTGCGGCGCAGCTAGGCCCGTAGCCTCAGATCACCTCCCGGCCCGCCATGACCGCTGCGCCCGCCGCCCCATCCCTGCGCACCAGCTCGCTGCAGACCATCGAGGTGGCCCTCAGCGCCAACCCCTACCCGGTGGTGATCGGCGAAGGTGGCCTGGGGCAGCTGGGCGAGCTGATCCGCGAGCGGGGCTTCAAGGCCGGCACCAAGGTGCTGGTGGTGACCAACCCGGTGGTGGCCGAGCACTACGGCGGCGCCGCCCTGGCCAGCCTGCAGGCCGCTGGACTGGAGGCCAGCAGCCTGGTGATCGAGGCCGGCGAAGACCAGAAAACCCCCGCCACGGTGGCCCTGATCCACAACGCCGCCTTCGAGCGCCGGCTGGAGCGCGGCTCGCTGATCGTGGCCCTCGGGGGCGGCGTGGTGGGCGACATGGCCGGCTTTGCCGCCGCCACCTGGCTGCGCGGGATTGCCGTGGTGCAGGTGCCCACCACCCTGCTGGCGATGGTGGACGCGGCGATCGGCGGCAAGACCGGCGTGAACCACCCCGGTGGCAAGAACCTGATCGGCGCCTTCCACCAGCCGCGGCTGGTGCTGATCGACCCGGCCACCCTGGCCACCCTGCCGGAGCGGGAGTTCCGGGCCGGCATGGCCGAGGTGATCAAGTACGGCGTGATCGGCGATCCCGCGCTGTTCGCCCAGCTGGAGGCGGCCGGGCCCATCGATTCAATCGGGGCCGTCGGGCCGGAACTGCTGCAGACCCTGCTGGAGCGCTCCGCCGCCGCCAAGGCCAAGGTGGTGGCGGCCGATGAGCGCGAGGGCGGCCTGCGGGCGATCCTCAATTACGGCCACACCCTGGGCCACGTGGTGGAGACCCTCTGCGGCTACGGCACCTGGCTGCACGGCGAAGCGGTGGCGATCGGCATGGCCGCCGCCGGTGCGATCGCCGTGGAGATGGGCCTGTGGAGTGAGGCGGAGCAGAGGCGCCAGCTGGCGCTGATCGCGGCGGCGGGCCTGCCGTTGCACTGGCCGGATCTTGAGCGCCAAGCGGTGCTGGCCTGCCTGCAGGGGGACAAGAAGGTGCGCGATGGCCAGGTGCGTTTCGTGCTGCCCACCGCCATCGGCGGCGTGGAGATCCGTGACGACGTGACCGCCGCCACGATCGGGCGGGCGCTCGACCGGATCGCTCCCTAACTCAGTCCCCATCTTCACCGCCGTATTCGTCCTCGAGGGCGGTTTCCAGGGTGGTGAGCAGCAGCACCAGGGCGGCGCGGGGTTCCAGGTCGCCGCCGCTCACGGCGGCGATCCAGCGGTGGCAGAGCGCCTCGATCTGCTGGAACAGTCCACTGCCCTGGCGCAGGGCCTCCATCACCCGCTCCACGCTCTGCTCGTCGAGCTCCGGCGAGAGCCCCACCACGTAGCGCCGGCCGTCATCACCCACGTAGGAGAGGCGGCCCTCCGCATCGAGGATCGGCGTGGCGTGGGGTGTGACCGGCTGCTCCGGGCGATCGGCATCTGCATCAGCGGTTTCCATGCCGGGGTCTCCAGGGCAGAGGGTTGATGGGGTTTGACGGGTTACGCGCTCGGGCGTGGGTCTTGTTCACAGCTAGGTCGGACCCCGGCCCTTGCCAAGCTCAAATCGCCAGGGATCAGCAGCCCTGATCCTTCAGCCCAGGGGCGCAGCGGATCAGCTGCGGTTGCGCGGCGGCTGGCCGGATCCCTGCTCCAGGCCCTGCTGCCAGCGGCCCAGCTGGCCGGCGGCGGCGAGCAGCAGCAGCTCCAGCAGCAGGGCGAGCGCGAGGGGGCCGGTGCTCAGGCTTTCGCCATGGAGGGCGAGGGCCAGCAGCACCAGCAGCGGCCAGGCCAGCGCCAGGGCCTGCAGACGCGGCCGCCAGAGGCGGATGCGCTGGTGGGCGGTGCGGCAGCTGCGGCAGTTGCGGGTGTGGGCCTCGTAACGGTCCATCAGTGCCGGCAAACCGGCCCGCTGCGGCAGCGGCTGGCCGGGAAAGGGCACGCCGCCGTGCTGCACCACCCACTCGTGCAGGGCGCGCACGTACACATCGGCGCTGCTGGGCAGGAAGCAGCTCTGGGTGAAGGCGGCGCTGCCGCCCCGCTCGGCCAGCACCCGCTCCTGCCAGTGCAGGAACACCTGGTCGTCCTCCAGCACGGTGTGGTTGGCGATGTGCTGCAGCCAGCGCGGCCGCAGCCCCACCAGCAGGCGCGGCAGGCGCGACTGGAACTGGAAGGGGAAGCGGGCGAACAGGCGGCATTCGCCGGGGCGGATCGGCGTGGCGTACACCACCGTGAGAAAACGGGCGAAGCCCTTGGCGGTGAGGTCGTGCCACATCAGGCATGGCGCCTGAAAGGTGGTGAACTGGCTGCCCAGCTTGCCCCGCCGCGGGCCCTCGGGCCAGCTGGCGGTAAAGCCCTCCGGGCTGAAGCCGGTGCGCTCGGCCACCACCGGGGCGGCATTCTCCCGCCGGCCCACGGTGCGGTGGTGGGTGAAGGGCACGTGGCTCACGTCAAGCACGTTCTCCAGCAGGGTGAGGGCGTCCATCGGCAGGTCGCGGAACGTGTCCTGCACCAGCCAGCCGGGCTCCTCCAGCGCGGGCACCAGCGGCAGCGGCACGGCCGCCCCATCCTCCGCCTCGCCGGCGAACACGAACAGCAGGCCCTGGCCGGTGGCGGTGGCGTAGCTGCGGCAGTGGCTGCGCGGGCTGGCGCAGGCCGTGGCCGCCGCCTCGGGTTCGGCCTGGGGGATGGCCGTGCACTGGCCGCTGCCGTTGAAACTCCAGCCGTGATAAGGACACTCCAGCTCGCCGCGCTCGTTCAGCCGCCCCTCGCTGAGGGGCACGAGCCGGTGGGGGCACACATCGGCGAAGGCGCGCCACTGCTCGGCCGGGCGGTCGTACCAGAGCACGAGGTCCTGCCCCAGCAGGGTGAAGCGGCTGGGGCTGGCCGGATCCAGATCATGGAGGGCCGCCACCGGATACCAGCGCCGCAGCCAGTGCTCCCGCCAGCGCTCTTGATCGCTGGCACTCACGGTTGCCAGGCTGCTGGGGGACTGGACGGGCATCGGGGTGTCAGCGCTGGGCCGATGATGGCCAACCGGGCCGGCCGGCTGCGCCAGCGTCCGGGGCTTCTCAATCCACGGGCAGGGCTGGGAGCTGCTCCTGCTGATCGCGATGCATGGCGCGCCAGGCCGCCAGCGCTGCATCGGGATAGGCCCGGTCGCCGATCGAATCCTTGAAGCTCGGGTGCCCGCGCGGCAGCCAGGCGCGGAAGGCAGTGTCGGCGTGCGGCACATGAACGGTGTGGGCCTCAGCAAACACCCGCTCGATGTCCCCCTGCCGCCGGGCGAGCACGAGCAGCCGCGGACCGGCGGGGTTGTCGCGCTCGGCGACGACGGCGAGGACGGCATCGCTGAGGAAGATCCCCATCGCGGGGGGCTCCAAAAGGGCTGGGGGGTGTGTGGAGACAGTGTCCACGACGCCATCAGCCACCTGGGCTGGGCTGGTGCGAATGACAACCGCTGGCCTGGAGAAGAGATCAAGATGCCGTCTCAGGCCTGATCCTCCGTGATCAGCGGCACCCCGAGCTGGAGCGCCGGGCCCCACCAGTTGCAGAACCTGCTCGGATGCCACGGCTTGTTGATGCGCCGAACGTGCTGGGGAGCAGCAGATAGGCCACCACATTCCAGATCCGGGCTAGCGTTGACAGCACTGCAGCCATTGCCAGCGGAGGAACGCCCATGGCCACCCTCACCATCCGCAACCTCGACGAGCACACCAAGGCGCAGCTGCGCATCCAGGCCGCTCGCCACGGGCGATCGATGGAAGAGGAGGCACGCACCATCCTCAGAGCGGCGATCGAGTCCAGCCAGCCGGCTGCTCAGGCCCAAGGCCTGGGCAGCCGGATCCAGGCCCATTTCGCCAAGCTGGGTGGTGTTGAGCTCGATCTGCCTGAGCGCACATCGGTTCCCACACCTGCCGAGTTCGATCAACCCTGAAGACGGCAGCCGTGCGGGTCATCGTTCTCGACACCAACGTGATCTCCGAGCTGATGCGTCCGCAGCCGGATCAGCGGGTGTTGGCCTGGGCCAACTGTCTCGATCCGGAGGGTGTGGCAATCACGGCCATGAACGAGGCCGAGATCCTGCATGGTCTGGCCCGCCTGCCGGATGGCCGCCGCAAGCAGGCTCTGCGCGGGAGCTGGGATGCACTGACGGCCGACTTGTTTCATGGCCGGGTCTGGCCATTCACCCGCGAAGCCGCCCATTGGTATGGCGAGCTGGTGAGCCACCGCGAGCGGTTGGCTCGGCCGATCGCTACCGCCGATGCCGTGATCGCTGCCATCGCCCTGGCCCAGCGAGCTCCGCTTGCCACCCGTGACACCTCCGATTTCGCCGAACTCGGTCTGGAGCTGATCAACCCTTGGACCATCTCATGACCACCCACCCCGTCCAACGCCGTAAGAAACTGATCGAGATCGCCATCCCGCTGGAGGCGATCAATGCGGCATCGGCGCGGGAGAAGAGCATCCGCCACGGGCACCCGAGCACCTTGCACCTGTGGTGGGCCAGGCGGCCCCTGGCAGCAGCGCGGGCGGTGATCTTCTGCCAGATGGTGGACGACCCCTCGGCGGTGCCGGAGGAATTCGCGAGGGCGGAGGGGCAGGAGAACGAACGGCTGCGGCTGTTCGCCCTGATCATTGAGCTGGTGCAGTGGGAGAACACCACCAATGAGGAGATGCTGAACCGGGCGCAGGAGGAGATCCGGCGTAGCTGGCGTCGCTGCTGCGGCGACAACGCCGAGCACCCGGAGGCCGCTGAGCTGTTCAACCCGGAGAAGCTGCCGGGCTTCCACGGTCCTCTTGCAGATGCTGGGGCATTGCCGCTGGAGGCACAGCGGCTGGGACTGGAGGCCTACGCCAGTGACCTGAAGTGGCGCTGCTGATCAACAAGACGATGATCGTGACCCGATCCCCGAAAGAAGTAGATGCACGCTTCCAGTCAAGCGTCTATTGTCAACTCAAGGGATTCAGGAGAAACCCCCATAGATTTTAACAGCCATCGATTGAGTGCCGCACTTTTACCATGAAGCTCTACGTCGGGATTACTGACAGCGAATGGTTCCGCTATCTGCGCAGTACGCACGCCGATGAGATGAATTTCTGGCGCCCACGTGCTACTAGCCAGTTCAAGGCTCTTGAGCCGGGAGAACTGTTCTTGTTTAAATCAAAATACCCGTATCATCGCATTATTGGCGGTGCATTCTTTGTGCGACATACAACGCTAAGCCTTGACCTTGCCTGGAAGGCATTTGGGACTGCCAACGGCACTGACTCCCTCGACAAACTTCGCCGGATGATCCAAGGCCATCGGAAGGACAATGATTTGAACCCTATTATTGGATGCACAATACTGACTCAGCCCTTCTATCTTGATGACAATGCAACTATTGATCCACCATCAGATTGGTCTGGCAATATTGTGTCTGGCAAGAGTTACGAGATTTCTTCCGGCAGCGAAGGCTTGAGGCTCTTTGAGCAGGCACAGGCTGTATTTGCCAAAGGCTATCAAGACTTGAAGAGTGAAGCGCTTGGCTCTGCAGTTGAGAGATATGGCAAGCCCCAGCTGGTTACCCCAAGGCTTGGCCAGGGCGGATTCAGGATCATGGTCATGGATGAGTATTCACGCAGATGCGCCATTACTGGCGAGAAAACATTACCAGTTCTGGAGGCGGCGCATATCAAGCCATATTCCGAGAACGGTCCTCACAAGATTTCCAATGGAGTCTTCATGCGCTCCGATCTGCACACTCTCTTCGACGGTGGATATATGACACTGACCAGGGAATTCCATGTTGAAGTAAGCAAGCGTATACGCGAAGAATTCTCAAATGGACGTGAATATTATGCTTTGCATGGTCGAAAGCTTTTGTGCGTTCCCGCTGATCCCGCAAACAGGCCTTCATCTGAATTTCTGGAATGGCATCAGAACAATCGTTATCTTGGCTGATTTTCCAGGACGTCGATGGGGCCGAGTCCCAGTCCGTCCCGACCCAGTTCGACAAGAAGTACCCCTACTTCGGCCGCTTCACCGCCACTGGTGCCAACCGCGAACGCAAGGGCATCATCGACCAGCGCGTGAAGCTGGCCTGCGTCATGATCGGGGAGCCGATCGCCCAGCAACTCCAGCAGAACGGCACCAGCCTCACCCTGTTTGAAGCGGCTGTTCTCTCACCCAGGCCATGCTCGATTGGCACGCCACAGGCGAAAGTCGATCGTCTTCGCGGCAAGGGAAAAGTCCTGATCGGTGGAAAGCAGGGTGAGATCATGGCGGCAACAGAGCTGGATCAACAATGCATCAATCGTGCCGATCTGCACACCCCGTCGCCGGCAGGCATTGCGCACCTCTGCAGCTTCCATGTGGTCGTTTCGGTTGGGTTGCACACAAGCCAGCACCGAAAAGTGATGCAACAACACCTCGCGGTTTTTTGGACCCGCAAAGCCCTGTAGCAGTTCCTGCAGGATCAGACCGGTGGTGAACACCTGGTCCGTACCCAGCAACGCCTGCCGCAGCGCTTCCACCTCCGGGCCGGGATGGGGTGCATCACGCCGCAGCGCCAGCGACCACACGCTGGTGTCCACCAGCAGGCTCATGGCTGGCGACTCCGTTCCGCCTTGGGGTCGAAGCTGTCGTCCCACTCGAGCTTGCCGAACAGCTCAGCCAGCTGCCGCTGCTCCCTGCGGGCGATGAACTCCCGCAGCGCGCGCGTGACGGCCGCCTTTTTCGTGGGTTCTCCACTCACACGGAAGGCGTGATCCAACAGGTCCTGGTCGAGGGCAAGGTTGGTGGCCATGTGTAGCTCCAGGGTTGAGCGTTTACACAGTCTGGAGCGTCCGCCCGGCAATGGCAAGCCTCCAGGGTGCGCGCGGAGGGCGGCGGGACCCTGGGTCACGCCAGGCCCATTGCGCTGAATGACGATGGAGACCGTCTGGTCATTCAGGCCATGCGCAGCACGATCACCGCCCGCGGCCAGACCGTGGTGCCAGCCCCCATCCGCAAGCGCTTCGGGCTCGGGCCATCCACACGCCAGGAGTGGATCGGCTGACCACACCACAAGGGCCACAGGCTGTGGCCTCACGCCACCCCTGGTTCCAGCACCGCCAGCCCCCGCTGCTTGGCCAGGGCAGCCAGGCGCCGGTCCTGGGTCCACAGCTGGCCGTGGCTCAGCTTTGCCGACGCCAGCAGGTGGGCATCGACGTGGCCGATTCCCCGGCCCATCAGCTGGTCCTGCTCGATCAGCAGCAGCCCTTCGCTGTCGCTGGCCACCACCGCTGCCGGCAGACCCTGCAACAGCTCCAGCACCTCCCCGCGGTTGCGCAGGTTGCCGCAAGCAAGCTCGCCGATCACCCAGGGATGGATCAGCACCTTCCCCTCCTGCAGCAGCGCGGCAAGACGGGGCAGGCCACAGCGCAGATGCTCCACCCAGACCGAGGTGTCGACCAGGATCACGCCGCGCTCTGGCGACGGGGAATCGGCTCCAGGGCGGGTTCACTGCCGCCGAGTGCCGCCAGGCGCCTGGCGCTCTCGCGTTGCACCAAGGCGCGCAGGGCTTCCTTGAGCAGAGCGCTGCGCTCCAGATCGCCGCACAGCTGCTCGGCCCGGGCCAGCAGCGCATCGTCGAGCGTCACTGTGGTGCGCATGGTTCCCCTGAGACTTGCATCAGCTTAGGCATCATCTGATGCCATAGCCGATGCCTCCATGGATGGGTTGAGCTTCTCCAACTCCAGCTTCAGGGCGGCGGACCGGCTGCCAGCAGACCTAGTGTGGTCGCAAAACTGGGGCCAGTCATGGCAGATGTGGTCGCAAGCCAGGTGTCGGTGCGGGATCTCAAAACCCATCTCTCCGAATGGCTGGCTCGGGTTCAGGCCGGTGAGGTGGTGGAGGTCACGTCCCACCGCAAGCCCATCGCCCGCATCACCGCTGTGAAGCCAGTTGCTTCAGGTTCGACGAACCCGTTGCGACAAGCGATCGATGCCGGTGTGATCACGTGGAGTGGACAACAATCTGTCATTCCACCCCCTGTGAAATTGAATGACGGCGGCCCACTGATGAGCGACATCGTGATCGAAGACAGGGGATGAGTGAAGTGATCCTCTACTGCGACACATCCGCTTTGCTCAAGCTGTTTGTCGACGAAGAAGGTAGTGATTGCATGGTCCAGACTCGTGATGCCACCCCGTTGATCGCTGTCTGTCGCATCACGTGGGCCGAGTGCATGGCCGCGTTCGCCCAACGCTGCCGCTTCAAAGGCGCCAACAAGACCGCCTTGGCTCAATCAAGATCGACGTTCGAGCAGGCCTGGCCTGGTTTTGCGATTGCTGAGATCAGTCAGCCGCTTGTTGAAAAGGCAGGGATCTATGCAGAAGCCTTCGCCCTGCGCGGCTATGACAGTGTGCAGCTAGCAGCGGCCCACACCCTGCAGGAGCAGTTCGCAGTGCCGCTCACCTTCGCCTGTTTCGACCGCCGCCTGAACCAGGCCGCCCAGCTCCTGCAGCTGGAGGTGCTGCCTTAACACAGGTTCTGATTCGTGGTTCGCAGGAGGCCGCATGCCACCAGCGCTCCAGCGCCCAGGGTGGAGCGATGACCCCAGCCCCCCTGCGCTGTCACCTGTTGATCGGCCCGCCCGGCAGGGCGAAACCGGCCAGCCGGGCCTGGTGCTCTCCACCGATGTGATCCGCGCTGAACTCTTCGGGGATGCCGGCGTGCAGAGGCCCTGGGATGAGATCCGCAACCTGCTGCTCCAGCGCTTGCATCAGGCCGTCGCCGGCGGCCAACCGGTAATCATCGATGCCACCCACGCCCGCCGACCCTGGCGGCTGCTCTACACCCAGCACCTGCAGCTGAGCCGGCCGGTGGAGTGGATCGGCTGGTGGCTCACCACACCCCTGGCGCAGTGCAAGGCCTGGGCGCAGGGGCGGGAGCGGCCGGTGCCCGAGGCGGTGATCGAGGAGTTCCACGCCAGCATCAACCACCGCTTCTTCAAGCCCGACCGGGCCGAGGGCTTCGCCACGATCGTGGCCCTCAACCCCGCCGCCGGTGAGGGCACCAGCGAGGACGACCTGCGCGCCCGCCTCGCCGGTCTCGATCGGCGCGTGCGCAATGGCGGCAACCGCCAGCGCGCCATCGCCGCCCAGCTGCACCGCTACGCCCGCCTGCTGGATCTGGAGCGCCTGCTGTTCCTGAACCGCCTGCTCACCAGCTTCAACGGGCTCGACACCAGCGACCCGGGCACCGCCGCCGGCCTGCTGCAGATCTGCAACCCGCCGCCCCAGGGGGATCTGGCCGAGCGGGCCGCCGCCTACCTGGCCAGCTGGCAGGAGGTGCACGGCGGCAACAGCGACATCTACGCCGATGCCGCCGCCATCCGCGCCGATCTGGCCTGGCTGGAGGCCAATGGCTTCTTCCGCCTCGACTGGCAGGGCGACCAGCCGATCGCGCTGGGGCCGGAGGGGCCGTCCGCCGCCAGCGGCGTGAACGGCGGCCATCCCGCCCTGGCCGATCGCCAGGCCTTCCGCCGGGTGTTCACCCTGCTGCGCCACATCCTCAAGGAGCCCTTCGATGCACCAGAGGGCGATGGCGACGCAACACCTCCTGCCAACGCGCCCGGCGCTCCAGCGATGAATTCGGCCCCCTCTACCGCCACCTGATCGATCGCCTCAGCCCGATCGAGGGCGCCTACGCCGCTAAGCAGGAGGCCGTGCTTCGCCACGACATCGAGCATCTGCTCGGCCCCTATGGCTTCCTGCCCCAGGTGAAAGGCCGCCCCCACAGCCGCCGCCAGGGCTATGCCATCGGCACGGCGCTGCTCTCGGCCGACCAGCTGCTGGAAGTGCATGCCCAGCTCAAGGCCTCCCTCGATCGCCTCAGCGACCAGTCACAGAAGCCGCTGCTGCACAGCCTGGAAGACCGTCTGCAGCGCGCCGGCCTGCTCGCTGCCGGCTCTGGCGCCGGCCGCCGCCAGCCCAAGCGGGCCCTGGCCCATCGCTCCTTCACCGCCGAGCTGCCCGGCACCCTGGCCAGCCCCGAGCAGGCGACGCGGGTGGAGCGGGCGATCCGCGATCGCCGCCGGGTGTGGTTGCGCCACCGGCCGGATCCGGTGGATGACCAACGCCGCCAGCGCGGCGACGACGCTCGTTTCCGTGCCTGGCCGCTGCAGCTGCTCTTCCACAACATCAGCTGGTATCTGGCTTTTGAAACCGCCGAGATCGGCCGCGAAGCGGGCCTGATCCGCACCCTGCGGGTGGACCGGCTTGAGTTCCTCAATGACGACGGCAACACCCGCCGCAACAGCGAGGCTGAGCACGACGCGGGGCTGCAGCGCCTGCAGCGCTTGCTGCATGTGTGCGGCGGGCTCTATTTCGGCACGTCGGTGGAGGAGCAGCTGGCGCTGATGCAGCCCGCCGGCCGGGCGGTGCAGCACCCCTGGGGGTTGCTGCGCTTCTCCTGCACGGCCGAGGTGTTCGGCCTGATCCGCGAGGAACCCCATCGCTTCCCGCCGGAGCACACCGCCTACGCCGGTGACAGCCTCGCCGCCAACCCCCCGGGCGACAGCCACACCTACCCGGTGGAACTGCGCCTGCCCCACTGGACGATCGAGCAGGACTGGGACCTGCGCGCCTGGCTGTTCCGCTGGGGTGCGGGCATCCGCATCGAGCAGCCCACCAGCCTGCGCGCGCTCCACCTGCAGCAGGCCCAGGCGGTGGTGGCGCTTTACGGCTCGAGCCCGAGGTAGAGGCAGAGACCACTGTCGATCGCCTCCAGCTCCGCGGCTGATATGCAGCCGTAGCGCCGGAGGATGCGTTGCTTGTCGATCGATCGCAGCTGGTCCACCAGGGCCGTGGAGGGCTTGGTGAGGCCACTGCTGGCACCGGGAGCAAGGGAGGGGTAGAGGGCGCCTTGCGCTGGTGTGCCCGTGAGCGGCACCACCGCGATCAGCGGGAAGCGCTGGCTGCTGTTCACCGCCCCATCACTCACCACCACGCAGGGACGGGTGCCCTGTTGCTCGTGCCCCTGGCTGGGCTCCAGATCCACCAGCACCACACTGCCTCGGGCCAGACTCATTCCGTTGGCTCCTGCCAGCCCAGTTCTGCACTCCAGCGCAGGGCGACTCCGGCTGCGGGATCGAGCAGGTCGCCATCGCCGGCAGGCAACGCCGCGCCCCAGTCCCCCATCCCGAGGGCTGCGGTGGCCTGGCTGTCGGGATGGGGGGCCTCCAGCGAACGCAGCAGCTCCTGGTGGCGGCGACGCTTGAGCTCATGGCGTACGGCTTCGGCAATGAAGCGACTTCTGTTGCGCTCCAGGCGATCAATGCCGGCAACCAGCTCTGCGGGCATGGTCACCGTGACCCGCTCAGTGCCGGCCTTCCCCGGCGGGGATACGGAGGATGCCACCAGAGTATGCAGATTAATATGATCACACCTTAAGGTCGACCTGGAAGGGCTGCGCCTGGTCAGAAGGGCTGTGCCCGGTCAGATGGATAGACGCTGTCTACCAAAGATGGTTAGGCTGATTGGGGTTCTCCACCGCCGCCATGGCCGCCACCCCGCGTCTGAGCTGGAATCTGCGGGTGGCCCCGGACGATCAGGAGCTGATTGATCGTGCCGTCACCGCCTCTGGCCTCACCCGCACGGATTTCCTGCTGCAGGCTGCCCGCACGGCTGCCCAGCAGCTGCTGGTGGAGCAGGCCTGGTGCTCGGTCGCGCCGGAGCAGTTCGAGGCTTTTCAGCAGGCGCTCGATGCGCCACCCAGCCCCAGTGAGCGCCTCCGCCGCACCATGACCGCCCCGAGGCCTTGGCAGGCCTGATGCAGCTTCAGGCCCCGCAGCCCCTGGCGGAGCAGCACGGCACCACCAGCTTTGACTGCGGTGACGCCAGCCTCAACCGCTGGCTCCAGCAGCGCGCCCTGGCCAATCAGCGCAGCGGCGCCACCCGAACGTTTGTGGTGTGCAACGGCGATGGGCTGGTGAAGGCCTACGTGGCGCTCGCTTCCGGTGCCGTGGCGGTCTCCGCCAGCCCCGGCCGATTCCGGCGCAACATGCCGGATCCCATCCCGGTGGTGGTGCTGGCACGGCTGGCAGTTTGCAGCAGTGTTCAGGGCCAGGGGGTCGCCCGCGCCCTGCTGGCCGATGCCTTGGCAAGGGTGCTGCAGGCCAGTGAGCAGATCGGCGTGCGGGGAATCCTGGTGCATGCCGCATCTGCGCAGGCCCGCGCCTTCTACCTGCACATGGGTTTCGATCCCTCACCCACCGACCCCAACACCCTGATGCTGCGCCTGGCGGATGTGGCAGCCGCGCTGAGCTAACAACCCCCGATCGCCGCTTCCAGCCCATCGATCACCGCCCGCAGAAAGGGCAGATCCAGGGTCTCGATCGTGTCGCTGCTCTGGTGGTAGTGCGGGTTGCGCATGAACGAGGTGTCGGTCACCATCACCGCGTTGTAGCCCGCATCCCAGAAGGGGCTGTGGTCGCTCAGGCGCACATCCGGCAGCTGACGGCCCTGGAACGGCACCGGCAGCACCTTGGTTTTCACATGTGCCCCCATCGGCCGGCTCAGACCAGGCAGCAGGGCCGCCGCGCCGGCGTTGGCCACCAGGGCGATGAAGTCGCCGCGGCTGCCGTACACCGCCCGCATCGCCGCCACGGGATAGCGCTGCTGCTCGGCGGTGTAACCGAGCATCTCCAGGCTCAGCATCAGGTGCAACGGCTGGCCCTGCTGGCGCAGCTCTCCAGCCAGAGCCTTGCTGCCCACCATCCCCCACTCCTCCTGATCGAACGCCACCAGCCACAGCGGCCTGCGCGGGGGGCGCTGGGCCCAGCGGCGGGCCAGCTCCAGCAGCGCCGCCACGCCGGTGGCGTTGTCATCGGCGCCGGGTGACCCCAGGGGGCCGTCGTAGTGGGCGGCCACCAGCACCGGCGCCAGCTCCAGCCGCTGGCCGGGCAGCCGCAGGATCAGGTTCACCCCCGCATCCGCTCCCGCTCCGAAGGGGTGCTGCTCCACCGGCCCATGGGCCTGCAGCTGCTCCAGCACAAAGCTGCGCACCGCCAGCAGCCCCAGCTCGTCCCAGCGGGCATGGCGCGGCCGGGCCAGCTGCTCCAGGTCGGCCAGCACACGCTCCTGTGCGGCGGCGTTCTCGTGCATCGATCAGCAGGGCTGGGCAGGTTCATTGTTTCGTGCCCAGTCGATGCAAGGTGCTGAGCTTCTGCGAATCACCGATGGCTTGCGCAGCCAGGACAACCCCGATGGCTGCAGGTATGCACGATCCGCACCACTGATCTTTGCCGGAGTCTGTTAGAACCCAAACGAGCCCGGCTGCTGCATGGCTGATCGGCTCCTTGAGGAAAGATGGCTGTCTGGAAAGCACAGATCAAAGCGGTGCAGGGTGGCACCCCTTTTCACGTCACCGTGGTGGCGGGATCCAGCAGCACCGCGGCGGAAACGATCAGGAAGCAATGGGATCCGATCTGGATCTCCAACCTGCAGGTGATTTCTGAGCGCGACAGCGACTGGCAGAACGGCGCGTCCTCGTCGTCCTCCTCCAGTGAGGTAACGCCGGGAATGTATTGGTTTGTCGGCTGTGTCCTGCTGCTGTATCTCCTGGTTACTTACTGGTATGTGCTGCTTGGCGGGCTGCTGGTCGCGGCAGTGGTGATCTGGCTGTGGAAGCGCCAGCGCTGACACCTCAACAACCGGGAGCTGAACCGCCACCATCTCGTCGTTCGCACGAGATGGTCACTCTCCACCATGCAGAACGCGGATGCTGGCTCCATCCCGATGTGATCTCCGCCATGTCCGCCGCCCTGCGGCCCCTCCATCGAACCCCTGCCGATCTGGACGCACTGCGGCCGGCGCATCGATTTCGAGGCCCGCTGCATCGGCTGGCAGCCGCTGGGCCTGCGCCAGGCCATCAGCGACGCGCAGGCGGTGTGGAACGGCACCGATGACGCCGCCTGGGAGCTGGAGCTGGTGGCCTGCTGAGCACTGCACAAACCGCGCAGGCTCAACGGTTGCCTTGGTCAGCCGCCCCTTACAACATCGACGATGCACCCTGCATCGACACCCCGAGCAACACCTGGAGGGTGCTGACTTCGATCGGCAACATCATCAACGACGTCCCGATCTCTGGCGGTCGGTGACGCCGAGGCGGCAGGAGGCAGCACCGGGCAGCAACAGCTGATCGCTCGTGCTTCGCAGGTGGAGCGCCCCGCCATTCAGAAAATGCCACGAAGGTGGGTGCACTGAATTGCGATGGAGGTGCCATGAGCCAGCCCAAGGACGCCCAGCCCGGTTCCCAGGCCGGGAAACCCCTCGATCCCGATGCCGGCGTCCACCCCGAGATGGTGGCCGACCAGGCCGCTGCGCCGGTGGCTGCCGGCATCCCCAACAGCCCCCACGACCTGATCGCCATGCAGACCAACCGTGCCGAGCGCCCGGAAAAGCCCGAACGCCAGCAGAGCCCCAAGGTGAAGCAGGTGCTGGAGCTGCTCGAGTCGCTGGAAACCAGCGCAGCGGAAGACCAGCAGATCGCCCTGTTCCTGGTGCGCCACCTGGAGTCGTTTCACGACGGTGTGGTCAAGGATCTGCAGGACGACGACGACGCCAAGCACTCCCAGATCGTGAGCTGGGCCATCGATGCCGACCGCCTCTACCGGGCCCGGATGCTGCTGGAGAGCGTCGATCTGGAGTGAATCAAGGCCCATCGCCCCTACCGATCAACGACCCACACCTGCCGCCATCGCCCCATGCCCGACCGCCTGATCACCCCCTCCCAGCTGGCCACGGGCATCAGCAGCAGCATCGCCAACGTGCAGCAACTCAGCCGCCTCTGCCGGTTGATGGCGAGCGCTCAAACTGGTTGAGGACTCGTTGAAACGCCTCAGCCCTTGCCTGCGATGCGTTCCGTCGGCGCCTCCGAGGCGAAAACTCACCCGCCAATCTGGCCCAAACCAGTGCAGCGCTGAGGCAGCTCAGCCAGGGCCAGACCCTTGGTGGACTCACGCTGCAGGAGCTGCGCGACACCGGCCGCCGATGACGCCTGTGAGCGGCGATGTCGTGCTCGATGCCTCACTGAGCTGCGCCTGGTGCTTTGCCGATGAGGCCCAGGCCCAGGTGCCCTCGCTCTGGCGATGGGAAATCAGCAACGTATTGGTACAGGCCAAACGCAACGGTTCTGGGCGGAGCGGAAGGCATCCCGCTCGTTGTTGTGGGTCTGGACCGACTGCCACTCCATCAGCCTGCGCGAGCAGCAGCTGCGAGCCCCCGCCAGGGACACGCACGCTGCCACCTGGCTCAGCTCTCCAACCCGGACTGGTGCTGCATCAGGTGCCTGGCGGCCACGAAACGCGAGCGCTGGCCGGCTCGGCTGAGGCTGACATTGGCCCGCTGGATCTCCTGCTCCGTGGCGCGGGTGGTGTAGAGCGCTGAGCCGGTATCCCGGTGGAGCAGCACATCGACGCTCGCCTCGGGGATCGCGGGCTGGGGCATCACGGAGCAGCAGCTGGAGGCGCTGGGGGGAAGCAAAGCGGAGCCGCGCTGCCCCCGCCAGTGCTCTTGCCCTGCTGTCACAGAACCACCTGCGCCGGCAGGCAGCTGGAGGGCCAAAGGGGCGGGTTGAACTGTCTAGGGTCGCCGCCGTGCTTCAGCAGATGGGCGGACGATGGCAGAGCAGGAACAGACCAGCAGCCTGCGACGGCTGGCGGTGAGCGGCGCCTCCGGCAAGACAGGCTGGCGGGTGGTGCAGGAGGCCCTGCGCCAGGGGCTGGCGGTGCGCGCCCTGGTGCGGCCTGGCTCCCAGCTGCCGGCGGGGCTCGATGGCGCCGAGGTGGTGCGCCTCAAGCTGGGCGACACCGAAGCCCTGCACCGGGCCCTGGAGGGCTGTGATGCCCTGGTGATCGCCACCGGCGCCCGCCCCTCGATCGACCTCACCGGCCCCATGCAGGTGGATGCCCTGGGGGTGCGCCAGCAGATCGCCGCCTGCCAGGCGGTGGGGCTGCAGCGGG
>JBIIXY010000107.1:0-8283 GCA_044347105.1 Prochlorococcaceae cyanobacterium | reverse complement strand
GGGCGCCGAGCTGCCCACCCTCTGCCACCTCGACGGCCTTACGCCGGTGGGAGCGTGCCGGTTGTGCCTGGTGGAGCTGGAGGGCAGCGGCAAGCTGCTGCCGGCCTGTGCCACCGCCGCCGGCGAGGGCATGGTGGTGCTCACCCAGACCCCCCAGCTGCGCGAGTGGCGGCGGATGGCGGTGGAGCTCTTTTTTGCGGAGGGCAACCACGTGTGCGCCTTCTGCGTGGCCAACGGCAACTGCCAGTTGCAGGACGTGGCGGTGGCGGTGGGCATGGACCACTCCCGCTTTCCGTATCAGTACCCCAACCGGAAGGTGGATGCGTCTCACGCCCAGTTCGCGATCGACCACCACCGCTGCATCCTCTGCACCCGCTGCGTGCGGGTGTGCGATGAGATCGAGGGCGCCCACGTGTGGGACGTGGCCAACCGGGGTGCTGAGTGCTCGATCATCGCCGGCCTCGACCAGCCCTGGGGTGAAGTGGAGGCCTGCACCAGCTGCGGCAAATGCGTGGATGTGTGCCCCACCGGCGCCATCTTCCGCAAGGTGGACACCACCGGCGAGAAGGCCCCCCACCGCGAGCGGCCCCAGCTGCTGCGCACAGCCCGCGAGGAGCACCAATGGCTGAACCAGTGACATGACCACGCCTTCCCCCAAATTGCGTTTCGCCACCGTGTGGCTGGCCGGCTGCAGCGGCTGCCACATGTCGTTTTTGGATCTCGACGAGTGGCTGTTCGAGCTGGCCGAACACGTGGATGTGGTGTTCTCGCCGGTGGCCAGCGACATCAAGGAGTTTCCCGAGGGCGTGGACGTGTGCCTGGTGGAGGGGGCGGTGGCCAACGCCGACAACCTCGAACTGGCCCTGCAGGTGCGGGCGCGCACGCGGCTGGTGGTGTCGTTCGGCGACTGTGCGGTGACGGCCAACGTGCCCGGTCTGCGCAACCTCTGGGCCCATGTGGATGGCGGCTCGCGCCAGAGCGTGCTGGATCGGGGCTACCTGGAGCTGGCCGACACCGGCGCCCAGCACCCCCATGCCCCCGGCATCGTGCCGGAGCTGCTGGAGCGGGTGCTGCCGCTGCATGAGGTGATCCCGGTGGATCTGTATCTGCCGGGCTGCCCGCCGTCGGCCGAGCGCATCCGCGCCGCCATCGAGCCGCTGCTCCGTGGCACGGCGCCGGCGATGGCAGGCAGGGAGATGTTGAAGTTCGGCTAGCTGCCTGTAAGGAATTCCCTCCCATGACCCGCACGATCACGATCGACCCCGTTACCCGCATTGAGGGTCACGCCAAGATCACCCTGCACCTGGATGAGGCGGGCCGGCTGAGCGATGCCCGCTTCCACGTGGTGGAGTATCGGGGCTTTGAGACGTTCTGCGAGGGCCGGCCGTTCACCGAGATGGCGGGAATCACGGCGCGGATCTGCGGCATCTGCCCGGTGAGCCACCTGCTGGCGGCGGCGAAAACGGGCGACAAGCTGCTGGCGGTGCAGCCGCCGGCGGCGGCGCGCCAGCTGCGGCGGATGCTGAATCTGGCCCAGCTGTGCCAGAGCCATGCGCTCTCGTTTTTCCATCTGAGCAGCCCCGATTTCCTGCTGGGTTGGGAGAGCGATCCGGCCCGGCGCAATGTGTTCGGCCTGATGGCAGCCGACCCGGAACTGGCCCGCGCCGGCATCCGCCTGCGCCAGTTCGGACAGCAGGTGCTGGAGCTGCTGGGGGGCCGCAAGATCCATGCGGCCTGGGCGGTGCCCGGCGGGGTGCGCACACCGCTGAGCGCCGAGGCGCGCGATTGGATCCGGTCGCGGCTGCCGGAGGCGAAGGCCACGGTGACCACGGCCCTGGAGCTCTACAAGACGCTCCTCGATGGCCCGCTGCAGCGCGAACAGCGCACCTTCGGCGATTTCCCTTCGCTGTTCATGGGGCTGGTGGCAGCCGATGGCGGCTGGGAGTGCATCGAGGGGGCGATCCGCTTTGTGGATTCCTCGGGTCGGATCGTGGCCGATGGCCTCAGCGAAGACGACTACGCCACGTTTCTGGGCGAGGCGGTGGAGAGCTGGAGCTACCTGAAGTTTCCCTATTACAAGCCTCTGGGCTATCCCGAGGGCATCTACCGGGTGGGGCCGCTGGCGCGGCTGAACGTGTGCGAGCGAATCGGCACGGCGTGGGCCGATGCGGAGCTGGCCGAGTTCCGCCAGCGCAGCGGCACGACGGAGAGCGGCGGGCGGATTGTGACGTCGTCGTTTGCGTTTCACCACGCCCGGCTGGTGGAGATCGTGGCCTGCCTGGAGGGCATCGAGCAGCTGGTGGCTGACGACTCCTTGATGACGGGCCGCATCCGCGCCCGTGCCAGCCTCAATGCCAACGAGGCGGTGGGGGTGAGCGAGGCACCGCGGGGCACGTTGTTTCACCACTACCGGGTGAACGACGACGGCCTGATCACCCGCGTGAACCTGATCATCGCCACGGGCCAGAACAACCTGGCCATGAACCGCACGGTGGCCCAGATCGCCCGGGAGTTCATCACCGAGCCGGTGGCCGAGGGTGCCGAGATCCCCGAGCCCCTGCTCAACCGGGTGGAGGCGGGCATCCGCTGCTTCGACCCGTGCCTGAGCTGCAGCACCCACGCCGCCGGCCAGATGCCGCTACGGATCGCGCTGGTGGATGCCGGCGGAAGGGTGCTGGCGGAGCGGGTGAGGGATTGAGGCCGCAGGCGATATGCGGAGAGTGGGCTGTGCTCGCGGCGCTTGGTATCGAAGTGAATGGTTATAGGCGGGTCCAGTGAAGATCCCCGCCTTCGCTGGCGGCTACGCGAAAGCCATTGCTATGCAGAGGGTTTCAGCATGTTGCCTACAAGGGGGAGGGTGTTTATGCTGCTGGGGAGGGTAGGGGCAGGGTCTTATGTGGGTCCGTCCATTTAGTGTTAGCTTTTCATTGACCACTACGGAGCTCTATGGGACGGGAACACGGCGGCAATCTTTCATATTGGAACATGCGGGAGTTCCGCGAAGGGATGGCTGCGGAGCAAATCTCTGAATATACTCTGTATTCAGACTCACGCATAATCGGAGAGTATTGCTGCCCAGCGAGTCCGTATAGGTTTATTAATCTGATACCCTTCCACCATGAGCCCGGAGAGATCAGAGAGGTACTGACTCTTAGAATCTCTTGGGTTATTAATGCAGAAAGGAAGTTTGGCACAAGCACGGATTGGACAAGTTATCATGGCGGTTGGGCCTCCGATGAATTAGCAGCTCTAGCCTCATTAAGGCTTGGAGTAAGACTAAAAGCAGGAGGCGAAACACGAATTTTTAGAGCTTATAGCGAGGATCCTCTGGGAACCCCGATTGCATCCAGGGAAGGCAAGCCAGATGTCCTATTAAGAAGTCAAAGACTCGTTCTTCCATCAGTATTTAACGAATCTAATCTTGAGTCTTTACAGGCTATAGATCCCTTAAGGAACGTATCCGAGTCTCAGTTTACGGCCTTAGTTAGGTCTGCCAGGCAGTTCCAGAGTGCAATATGGATTGCCGAGAGCGAGCCCGAACTGGCTTGGCTCTTACTTGTCTCGGCTATAGAGACTGCCGCTAATGAGTGGTCATCGTCGCTCGACACAAATATATCACCGCAAGATATGCTCTTAGAGATTAAGCCTGAGTTCTCAAAGCAAATCATCGAGAGTGGAGGAGCTGAAACCCATGCTATTGTGGCCAATGAATTAACTCGTACTCTACGGGCTACGAAGAAGTTTTTGGATTTCTGCATCGAGTTCCTGCCGCAGCCTCCTAAGCAACGGCCACCGGTAGGTGCCCAAATTAACTGGGACAAAAAACACTTGAAAAAGATACTAAACAAGATTTACTCCTATAGGTCATTAGCACTTCATGAAGGCATTCCTTTCCCAGCCCCTTTGTGCAGGGCCCCTGATATAATAGAGGAGGATGGAAGAATCAGCCATGCTGAAACTGGGACATTAGCGTTGGCAGTCCATGCACTTGGTGCAAGCTGGAGATCAGACGATTTACCTATCTCTATGAATGCCTTTTGTCATCTTGTCCAGGGCACTCTGAATAACTGGTGGGACAAGATTGGAGTGAGCAATGCTGCCCCAAGTCTTGCTCAGAGATCCTGACAGCTTACACACTTAATGAAAGCTAACAACCAGATCCAGAAGACGGGCCCGAAGATCCGTTCGCGGCAAAGAGGCTGGCCCGCTTCTGATCTGGAGCGTTAGGCGTCAGATAACCTCCGTTGGCTTCTCCGCCGTCCCCACGGGCGCGGTGAGGTGCCGGTCGTACAGGTACTGAATACAGCGCAGAGAGAACTCGATCAGCATGCTCCAATCGTCGTCAGTACAGTCGATCTCCTCATCGGTCCAGAACTGGTGCGCAATCTGATTCCTCAGTTGGTAGTACCGCGCGGCAACTTTCTCCACGAATTTCGCCGCGTCGTCAGAAGTTGATCCCATCGCTGGGACTGGGCCAAGTCCTCGAAATGGAGAGCATGCGAGAACCAGGCTTTCGTATGCGCCTCTTGAAGTGTCGAAGAACTCCCGAAAGATCCTTCTGATAGCATCACTTTCGACTCGCTTCCACCCAAGTTCACGATAGCAGTGCCGCGCGAACTCCAAAATGTTTAGCTCGATGCTTCCCCCTGCATGTCGCAACGCATCAAGCAGTGAACGAGCCCGAGGCAAGGCGAACACAAACTCCAGTGTCCGGTATATCTCAAGAAAGGCATGCCGCGCCGAAGGCGCAGACATTGCCTCAAACAGATTCCGCTCAACGAGGTAGTAGCGCTCCTGAAGAAAGATCTCTCGTACGATGCCTATTGACACTGTATTCAGCCGGGTGCGCCGTGTCAGGCGTGCATCAAAGGTACAGATATAATCCGCGAGATACCTTGACGATACTTCGCCGCGGAAGACGGAGACGTCATGGACTCGGAAGACAGTGAGGTTGCCGAGGGACTCCTTGACGACATCCAGCGCAACCCCGTCGTGAGTCGATGCAGGCCCGGCGATGTGCTCCTCAATTAGCAGTGGATCCGCCTCACTGGGCAGCAGATTCACTTTGTGCGCTAGGAAAAGGTAGATTGAGCCGACAACTTCAGTCGGCTGAATTGACCCTTCACTGCTGCTCTCGAGATCAGCTAGTTCCTCGGGTGGCAGCGCAAGTGCCAATGCAAGATACCGAGCGCCATCTAGGCGGTAGTCACAAGCGTCGACACCGCTGGATGACTTCCAAACCGTTCCAAAATCAAGATCACGAAGAGCTGCCTCTTCCCCATCAAGGTCTGTCGGGAGACTAAAACGCCCAGTGACGGGCTTTCCGTTGACGCCTCGGAACTTCCCAAGTAGCAGCCCGGACAGCTCAATGAGGTTCTTGGTCATCGATACGCTGACCAACAGGGAGTAAGGTTGTCCAATCCATCCGCATGGGCAAACATGTGTTGGAACGCACGGAGGAAGAATTCTCGTTCGTACTCGCCGATCCGGCCCGATCGTGCCGAAACCTTCTCGTTCAACGTTAGGTAGTCGACGAATTCGGACTTCGTCGCAGACTCATCAATCTTCTTCGCAATCGTCGATACGCTGGCCCTGAGCGACTGCAGCCGAGATTCAAGGTCGGCGAACTCGAAGGGATAACCTGGCTTGCCAAGCAGATGCTGCGCAGCCGCCGCAGCGAAGGCAATACTTGCTGGTGCGCTGGTGAAAATGTCCTTACCCTCCTTGAACCGTGTGCTCTCCGATATCAGTTCGGCGGGAATTGAAGTCATCGCCAACGCGCTGTCCAACTGGGCAAGCAGCTTTATAGTCTCTACAAACGCTGGCAATGTGCTCTCGTTCGCAGTTGCCTCAGTAGCGTCCATTCGAGCGAAGTCCTCCGCGACTTTCTCTTTGATCTCAATGTGGGGTTTCCTCGACGTGAATGCCAAGAAGAGTTCCACGATCCTTGTCGAGCGATACTGACCGGCGCTGCTCCGCCGCTCCTTGTCATCAATGTTAAAAACATCGACACTGGGTAGGTCCTTCTCGATAACCTGCAGAATCTGCTTATAGATCGTCTCCAGCTGCCTCTTGATATCCCATGGCACCTGTCCAGTGTTAAGCACCAGCATTCTGTAGACCAAACTGTCCAGAGACTTTGCAAGCCACAGATCAACACGAATAGTCGGGCTGGTCTGATCAGAGTGCCCATCATTAAGTGCAGTCTCTAACGCTGTTGTACGTTGCATCCCATCGATGATCGAAAGCGATGTCGTCGGCAAACCCTTAAGCAAGGCTGAGAATTCATCGTTCGATACGCATGCCCGTGCGCGCGTAAACACGTCATCACCGACAACTGCGCCAATCACGATCGGCGGGAGAATCGCACCCCTCCGGATGTCATCGATCATCCGCTTGCGGATGTTGATCCCTGTCTTCGTTTTCAACGGGGCACGCTGCCCTGCTATCCCACCATTTTCACGGTAGACCTGATTCACAAGATCAAGGTACTCTCTTACGTCGATCTGCCCTAGTCCGGAGAGGCAGTGCGCACGATTGTCTTCGAGAAAGATGTTTACCACAGCGCGATTACTCCTAATGTGCGTTGCAAAGACGTCTGCAGTCCCATTACCATAGCAGTGCTTCACTCGCCAAACTAGACACACGCTAGGGGTTGGCAACAGTGTCAGGCCGCTCGCCGCGCTGACGCCTAACCAGCCGTTGGAGCGGACGCCTCTGCGCTGGGCGCTTCGGCGCCGCTCAACGGTGCGTTAGGCGTCTCTTGTCTTCCCTTTAGTCATCCAACCAGTTCAGACGCTGCCATGACGGCTGCCGTGTCTCCACTCTGTCCGGTCGCACAGTCGGCCTGCTGGCATCTCGCCGTGGTAGTGATATCTGCAGGCCAGGATCACCAGCAGATCGCCATCCAGCTGATAAACCAGGCGATGTTCCTCGTCGATGCGGCGCGACCAGCAGCCGGCCAGGTTTTCCCGTAGGGGCTCGGGTTTGCCGATGCCAGCGAAGGGATCGCGCAGGCAGCCCTGGATTAGCTGGTTGATGCGTCGCAGCTGCCTGCGGTCCTGGCTCTGCCAGTGGAGGGTGTCGTCCCAGGCGGCGGTGGTCCAGGACTGCCGCTCAATCGCCGGCATCGGCTGGATCCGGATCGATCAGCCCATGGGAGAGGAGCTCCCCACGCCCGGCTTGCTCCAGCGACCGCTGCAGATGGGCCGCATTGGCCGGGGAACGCAGCAGGTGCACGGTTTCCATCAGGCTGTTGAACGTGTCGAGCGACATCACCACCGCCCCCTTGGCGTGCCGCCGGGTGATCAGGGTCACGTCCGCATCGGCCTCCACCCGATCCAGCACGGCCTTGAAGCTCTCCCGGGCTTCTGAAAAGCTCACCACCTGCATGGCGTTGTCCAGCGAGCTGTCCATCAGCATGGCTGGATGGAGAGCGTGCCCACCGTGATCGGCATCGACGTGGGCGGCTCCCGCAAGGGCTTCCACGCCGTGGCGCTCACCGGTGGTGCCTACGCCGCCCGGCTGGCTACGTCTGAGGTGCAGGAGCTGGCCCACTGGTGCCGCTTGGTGATCGGCGCCGATCGGATCGCCATCGATGCGCCCTGCCGCTGGAGCAGCGATGGCCGGGCCCGGCCCTGCGAGCGGGAACTCAACGCCGCGGGCATCCGCTGTTTCGCCTCCCCCAGCCGCGAGGCGGCCCTCAGCCACCCCAGCAACTACTACGGCTGGATGCTCCAGGGCGAAGCGCTCTACCGGCAGCTGGAGGTCAGCCATCCGCTGCTTGCCGCCCTGCCGCCCAGCGGTCCGGCCTGTTTCGAAACCTTCCCCCACGCCATCACCTGGCACCTTCGCGGCGGCAACGCCGAGGCTCGCCAGAAGCGCCTGCAGCGCCGCGCCCTGCTGGAGCAGGCCGGCATCAACACAGCAGCGCTCACCAGCATCGACTGGATCGATGCCGCCCTCTGCGCCCTCGCCGCCCACCAGCTGGCCAGCGGCCGCCCCTGCCGGGCCTACGGCGAGCCGGCCTCGGGGCTGATCGTGGTGCCGCAGGTGCCCGATTGGAGCGACTGGACAGCCTGAGCGCGGCTCGTTTTTTCCTGCATCAGCCGGCCGACTTTTCCTGCATTGGAGCGCCGACTTTTTCGGCATTAGGGTCCCGATATTTCCTGCATCAGGCCGCTGAGCGCGGCGCCTCCCATGGCCTCCAGCGCGGGCACTGCCTACCGCCCCCGTATCGCTGATGCCGAGCTGCGGGTGTGCCTGGCTGCCGCCGGCGCGGTG
>JBIIXY010000106.1:0-8318 GCA_044347105.1 Prochlorococcaceae cyanobacterium | reverse complement strand
GCCCGGATCTCGGCCAGCACGCGCTGCTGGGCGGCGGTGAACCCGAAGGGCAACAACTCCAGAAACCGATCGAGCAGGGGGGCCCCATCCGGATTGAGGCTGGGGGCGGGCCGCTGGCGCAGCTCCCGGCGCCGCTGCAGCAAGCCCAGCTGCATCAGCAGAAACTCATCGAACACCAGGCGCTGGCGGCTGGCCTGCAGCTCCTCCTGGCTGCGGGGCTGGTGAATGCGCAGCAGAGCAGTGGCACGCTCCAGCAGACCCTCGCGCTGGCGCAGGGCCTCGGGCAGGGGCTCGGCAGAACGGGGCACAAGGGGCAACACCGCCTCCATCACCTGGCGCAGGCGGTCGGCTCCGAGACCTTCGGTGAGGCCATACACAGGAATCAGGCGGCCGATCTCCTTCGAGCGCACCGGGGCCTGGGGGCTCTCCAGCACCTCGATCAACGGATCCTGAAACTGGGGGCCATAGGCGCCTTCCTTCACCAGTCCGCTCACGGCCACCGTGGCACCGGGCGGGAACTGGCGCTGCTGCAGCTTCAGCCAGCCCGGCGTGGTGAAGCGGCGACCGGCAAAGAAACGACTCACGCGCAGACGGCCGGTGACGTCAGCCAGCTGCAGCTCAAGAATCGCCAACTGGGGATTGCGCGGGCTGGAGAAGGCATGACTGCGCCGCACAGTGGCCACGATCGTGGCCGTGCGGCCGGGCTCCAGACCACTGATGCGCACCAGGTTGGCGTAGTCGAGGTAGTCGCGGGGGTAGTAGTGCAGCAGGTCACGCACCACGAACAGCCCCAGCTGGGCCAGCTGCGCCGCGGTCTTCGGACCGACGCCGCGCACTTCCCCGAGGGGCGTCTCCAGCTGCAGGGGGCCGGCCGCTAGGCCAGAGGCGGCAAAGGTGGCGGCCGCCAGGCGCAGTCGGGGTGGGGCGAGCGGAACCACCGGCCGCTGCTGCTGTCGCCACTGGTGGAGCTGCTGCCGGCATTGGGCCACCAGGGCTTGACGCTGGCTCGCGCTCAGCTGGTCGTAGGCATCGAAACGGCTGGAAAGCTGGCCGAAGCTGGCCGGCACGGAGAGACCGGGCGGGGGCTCGCGCAGGGAGCGGGCCAGAAAGGAGCTGAAGTGCTCCCGTCTCCCCATCAGGTTGTTGCAACCGCGCTCCGCCTCCAGATGGAGGGCCTGCTGGAGGGTTTTCAGCCAGGAGACGTCGAACCCTGGCTGGGATGGCGCGGCGGTGGCGGGCCTGGGTTGTCCTGATGCCACAGCCGTTCCGCCTCAAGCCTCTGAAGGTGCCGCCGCAGGCGGCGGGTGCGCTCGGCCATTCTGCGTATCTCCTGGCGATGCCGCTGCCAGCGGCCGCGGCAGGTGCGCAGACGTGGTTGCTCAAGCTCCAGATCGCTGAGCCGCAGCAACAGGGCCACGCTGTCAAAGTCGCCGCCACTATCCGGCGCCAGTGGCACCTGCAGGCGCAGCAGGTTGGCCGGAGCGGGCTGGGGCTCCAGCTGGCCCTGCAGGGCAGCCTGCAACAGGCTGGGCGGCAGAAGGCTGGGGCTGAGGCCGGAGCGCAGCAGCTCCACATTCAGAGCGTGGGACAGGTTGCGCAGGCGGCGCACCAGAGCCCGTTCGAAACCCTCCAGCCAAACCTGCAGCGCCTGGGGATCGGTGGGCAGGGCAGGCGAATCCCACGGGGGCGCCAGTCCGCCAGGGGCGGAGTTCTCCAGCAGGGACTCCAGCAGCGCTTCAGCCTGTGGGCCCAGCAGACCGGCCAGGGGATCGAAGGCATCAGCACCAGGATCAGGAGCATCAGCGTCAGCATCAGCAGGGCCGCTGTGGAGCTGGGCCTCCTGCCCAGGCTCGAGGGGCTCCATTGGCAGGGGGACCAATCCCTGCCAACGCTCAAAGTCAACGGGCAATCCGGCATTCAGACGGATCGATCCAGCCGGCTCGCCGCCACCATCCCCGGGATCGGAAGGTCCATCGCCGAGTTCATCGCCGGACTTGCGCAACTGGGCCAGCCACTCCCGCTGCCGCCGCTGTTGCTCCTGGCGCCGCTCCTGAGCGATCTGGCCAGCGAGCTGCACCAGCTGCTCCACCGTGAGCACGCTGCAGCAGCGGTGCACCACCTCGCTGAATCGCCCATGCAGGTCAGCCCTCTGTTCCGGGGACAGCTCGCAGTAGCGCTCGGGATAATAGCGGGTGGCCAGATGAAAGCAGGCCTGCTGAACGGCGTTCAGCAGGCCCTCACGAAGCACCTGGAGGTAGAGGGCCAGATCGCGGTAGAGCGACGGATTGCTGCTCTGCAGCTGCGCTTCGAAGGCGCTGAGCTGCTGGCGCACGGTGTGGATGGGATCGACGTCTTGGATGGAATCAACCTCGATGTGATCCTGCTCAGGCGGCAGATCCGGCTGGAGGTCAGGAGGCACCGCCCATGGCAGCCACCTCGGCGGCGAAGTCCATTTTCTCCACCTCGATGCCCTCACCGAGGTTGAAGCGCACAAAACGCCGCACCTGGATGTTCTCGCCCACCTTGCCCGCCACCTGCTTCACCAGTTCGGCCACGCTCATCGAGCTGTCCTTGATGTAAGGCTGGTCCATCAGAGCCATCTCCTTGAGGCGCTTGCCGATCCGGCCGGCGACGATCTTCTCCTTCATCTCCTCCTTCTTGCCGGCCAGGTCGTCGCGACCCATCTCGATCTGCTTCTCGCGATCGGCCACCTCAGCCGGGATGTCGTCGACCTTGACGTAATCGACGGAGGGGCAGGCGGCGATCTGCATGGCCACGTTGCGGATCAGTTCCTGGAAGATGTCGCCGCGGGCCACGAAGTCAGTCTCGCAGTTGACCTCCACCAGCACGCCCACACGGGCACCGGTGTGGATGTAGGAGCCGATGGCACCTTCCGCTGCGGTGCGGCCGGCCTTCTTCTCGGCACTGGCAATGCCTTTCTGGCGCAGCCATTCGATGGCCTTTTCGGTGTCGCCGTTGGTCTCGGCGAGCGCCTTCTTGCAATCCATCATCCCCGCGCCGGTCTTGTCGCGCAGGTCTTTAACGAGCTTCGCTGAAATCTCAGCCATGGGGGAGCAAACGGGAGGGTTCGGAGTGATTGGTGGGAGTGGGGAGGGCCTCAGCCCTGGTCGGCCTGACCCTGGTCGCCGGCACCATGGCGACCTTCGTTGATGGCATCCGCCAGGCGGCTGAGCACCAGATGCACCGAGCGCACGGCGTCGTCGTTGCAGGGGATGGGCACGTCGCAGAGATCGGGATCGCAGTTGGTGTCGAGCATCGACACCAGGGGGATATCCAGCTTGCGGGCCTCAAGCACGGCGTTGGTTTCGCGGCGCTGGTCCACCAGCACCACCACGTCGGGCAGACGACGCATGTTCTTCAGACCACCCAGATACTTCTGCAGGCGATCGAGCTCGCGCCGCAGCACGGCCGCTTCCTTCTTGGGTCGCATGGCAATCGCGCCGGAGCTCTCCATGCGCTCCAGGTCCTTGAGACGCTCGATCCGGGCCCGCATGGTGGTCCAGTTGGTGAGCATGCCGCCCAACCAGCGCTGGTTCACGTAGGCGGCGCCGCAGCGGGTGGCTTCCTGGGCGATCACCTCGGACGCCTGCTTCTTGGTGCCCACAAACAGGAAGCGCTTGCCGCTGCGGGCCGCGCTGCGCACCCACTTGTAGGCGTTGTTCATGCAGACGGCGGTCTGCACGAGGTCGATGATGTGAACCCCGTTGCGCGCGCAATAGATATAGCGCGACATCTTGGGGTTCCAGCGGCGCGTCTGGTGCCCGAAGTGGGCGCCAGCTTCCATCATTTCCGCGAGGGTGACAACAGCCATGGTGATTGGGGTTTCGGGTTAGCCTCCACCTGCCAGGGACCGGCCTGCCACCCCAGGGGAGCGGCACTCAGGTCACCCGAAACGCGCAGGTGTGCGGTGTTTAGGGACGTTGCGACCTTATCAAACGGCAGCGCCGGCCCCGGAGCGGCGGGCGAGACGGAACAGGGTGTGCACGCCGATGCGGTTGAGCGGCAGGCGCAGCAGCTCCATGGCCAGCGCGGGCCTCCCCTGGCGGATCAACCAGCCCAGCAGCGGCCGCAGGCTGCGTTCGTTGAGCAGGCCCCCCAGGGTGAGCAGGTTCCAGAGCATCAGGTGGAGCCAGGTGTACTGAATGATGAATCGCACCCGCCAGCTGGGGTGTTTGCGGAAGAACACCAGGGCCATCCGGGCCCGCTCCTGCTCCACCTGCACCAGGCGGGGGATCTGCTCGAGGCTGAGGGCCGGATGCCAGTGGTAGCCCACGGCAGCGGGGCAGCGCACCAGGCGCACCCCCAGCGCCCGCAGCCGCTCGCCGAGCTCCAGGTCCTCCCAGCCATAGAGGTGGAAGGCGATGTCAAACAACCCCGCCCGCTCCAGCAGGCGGCGCTCAATCGCCACGTTGCCGGTGGCGAAGTAGGCCCAGGAGAGGTCGCGCAACTTGTGGCGCTCCGCGGTGGGGTTGTCGAAATCGGCGGTGTTGATCACCGCTCCGTAGGTGAAGCTGAGGCGATCACCGACCCGTTGCCAGTCCTGCTCCAGGCCGCGGGCGTGGCTGAGCAGGAAGTCGGGGCCCACCACCAGATCGCTGTCGATGAACACGATCACCTCGCCCCGGGCCGCCTCCACCCCCCGGTTGCGGCCCAGCGCCGGACCACCGTGCTCCTGCTGCACCAGGCGCAGGTGGGGCAACTCGCCAGCCGCGCAGGCCTGCTCCAACCAGGCCAGCGTGGCATCGGTGGAGCCGTCATCCACCACCACCACCTCATAGCCCTGCAACGGTGGCTCCAAGCGCTGCCTCTCCAGGGCCTGCAAGCACTGGCGCAGGATCGGCAGCCGGTTGTAGGTGGGGATGACGACGCTCAGGAACATCGTTCAGCGGCTTCGGCAACACCGGCGGCCTGGCCAGGGCACCGGATGGAGGGCACAAAAAGAGGGACCCCTGGGGATCCCTGATCACACAATGCCGGCGAATTCAGTGCCGACATGTTGGAGCTGATTCAGTGCAGCTCAGTCGGCGGCGCCGCCGTTATTGGCGGTGCCGGTCACGCCGTTGCCGGCACCTTCACCGCGGCCATCGTTGCGCAGCTTGCGCTTCTTGAACTTGCGGGCATAGGCGCGGTTGCGTTCCTGCTTTTCCTTCTTGAGATTCCTGCGCTTGGCCATGCAGCGGCGGTTCCTGAGCTTTCAATGTCTCACCCTAGCCAACAGCCGACCGCTTCCTGACGGGATCGGCATGCAGGCGCCCATCCTCCATTCGCATCAGGCGGTCGGCCACATCGAGGATGCGGGGATCGTGGGTCACCATCAACACCGCGCAGCCCTGCTCCCTGGCCAGGCGCTGCAGCAGCTCCACCACCTCCCGGCCTGAGCGGGAATCAAGGGCAGCGGTGGGTTCGTCGGCGAGCAGCAGTTGGGGTTCGGCGGCGAGGGCGCGGGCGATCGCCACCCGCTGTTTCTGGCCCCCCGAGAGATCGTGGGGACGTTTGGCCAGGTGCTCGCCCAGGCCGACGGCGCGCAGCCACTGGCGGGCCCGGTCGCGGCGGGCGCGGTAGCTCAGGCCGCGCACCAGGTCTGCACCCATCTGCACGTTCTGCTCAGCGGTGAGGCAGCGCAGCAGATTGTGACCCTGGAAGATCATGCCGATGCGCCGGCGCAGGCGCTGACGGGTGCCGCGATCGGCGCCGAGCAGCTCCTCGCCCAGCACCTGCAGACTGCCCTCCTGCATCTGCCTGAGGGCTCCCACCAGCGTGAGCAGGGTGGTTTTCCCGCACCCGGACGGACCGGTGAGCAGGACCACCTCGCCAGCAGCGATCGTCAGATCCACCTGGCGCAACACCTGCACCTGGGTGGCGCCTCGACCGAAGTGATGGCACAGCCCTTGAGCCGCAATGGCTGCGGGCCTGGGCGGAGCAGGCGTGGGTGAAGCCATCAGAAGATCTCCGCAGGGTCTGCGTCGGCCAGGCGCCGCATCGCCAGGGCCGCGGAAGCCAGACACATCACCAGGATCATCCCGAACACCAGCAGGGCCCGCTCCCCATTCATCGATACCGGCAGGTTCGTGCCGCTCTGCACAAGCCTGTAGAACCCAAGGGCGGTCAGATAAGCAGGCACGTAGCCGAACAGGGCCAGCAGAAGACCTTCCCGGCCCACCACCCCAAGCAGGCGCGGCAGGGGATAGCCCATCGCCATCAACGTGGCGTACTCGGGCAGGTGATCGCTCACGTCCGAATTGAGGATCTGGTAGACAATCACGCAGCCCACCACGAACCCCATGGCGGCACCGAGGCTGAAAATGAAGCCGATCGCCGTGCTGGTGCGCCAATAGGTCTTCTCGAACTCCTCGAAGGCCGCTTTGGTGAACACCCGCACATCGGCGGGCAGCTGCCGGGTGAGTCGCAGGGCCACAGCGGCGGGATCGGCACCGGGCACCAGGCGGATCAGCCCCAGCTCAATGCTGCCGGGAGGGGTCTGGGGCATCAGCTCCAGGAAGGTTTCGCGGCTGGTGAGCAGGTTGCCGTCAGCCCCGAAGGAGGGGCCCAGGCTCACCAGGCCAGCCACCCGCACCCGCTTGCCAGCCACCTCGGTTTCCACGACGCGGCCAGCCCGGAAACGCTCGGCGATCGGGCCGAACTCCGCCCTGGAGCGTTCGTCGAACAGCACACGGCCCTTCTGGGTGAGCGCCTGAGCCTTGGCGGCCAGCCCGGGATCGAGAAAGAGGGGATCACCCGGTTCGAAACCGAGGGTGAGGATCGAGCGGGTTGCCCTGGTATCGGGGTTGCGCCAGAGCAGCAGATTCCAGTGCACCGGTGTGATGCCGCTCACGTCGGGATCGGCCATGGCCTGCACCAGCCGGCGGCGTGGGAAAGCCGCCATGCCGATCGAACTCATCGTGCGCGGACTCATCAACACCAGATCGGTGTCGAACTGCTCATGCACCGTCACGCTGGCGTCGAACAGCCCGTCGCGGAATCCGAGCTGCATGAACATCAGGATGCCGGCGAAGGCGATCCCCGCCAGGGCCACCGCCAGCCGGCCAGGCTGGCGGGTGAGCAGCAGCAGCGCCAGGGGAATGCGGCGCGATGGCCAGAGACGATCCAGCATCAGGAGCCGATGCGGGCGATCACCTTCAGGCCGCTGAGGCCTCGCACCCGCTCGGCAGCGGCGGGCTCCAGACCAACGCGCACCTCCACAATCCGAGCATCGGCATCCTGGGTGGGATCGGTGGCCAGCACCGTGCGCTGGCGCACCTGGGGGCTGATGCGCAGCACCCGGCCGCTGAGCTCACCCTCAAAGCCACCGTTTTCACTGGTGAGCGTCACCGCCTGGTTGGGGCGCACGCGGTCGATGTCGCTCTCGTACACCTCGATCAGCGCCTCCATCCGATCGCTGGCACCGATCTCGAGAACGCCCTCATCGCTCGGTCGCTCGCCCACCCGCGCACGGACGCGCAGCACCACGCCGTCGATCGGCGCACGCAACTCGGTGAGGGAGAGGTCGGCCTCGATCCTCTGCAGCTGGGTGCGGGCTTCCTGCAGTTCTCCCTGCAGGGAGAGCAGATCCGTTTCGCGGCGGTCCAGGTCGGCCGTGGCGATCGCCCCGCTGCGCCCGAGGCGGCGGTAGCGCTCGATATCGCGCTGCTGGATCCCCAGCCGGGCCTCCAGGTTGGCCAGGCGTGCCAGCACCTGCCGGCGCTCGGCCAGCAGGGGCGGAGCACTGTCGAAGCTGGCGAGCAGCTCGCCGCGGCGCACCCGCTGGCCTTCCTGCACCAGCAGCCGGGTGAGCCGCGGACTGCCCCCGAAACTGCTCATCGGTGCCGCCAGTCGCCTCACCTCGCCCTGGGGGTCGAGGCGACCCAGGGCCGCCACCCGCTCAGCGGCCCTGGCCGGTGGTGCGGCAACGGTGGCGGCAGGCCGGGCTGGGGTGGGGGGGCGGAGCGTGAGCCGCGTCACGGCGACGCTGGCGGCGACAAGACCGAGCGCCGCTGCCAGCAGGGCGACGGGCCTGAGCGACTGCTTCACGGCCGCGGTGGATCGTCGAAGAGCAGGTCCTCGATGTAGCGGTCGGCCCAGGCCGGATCGAAGGCCTTCTCCAGGACCCGGCGGGTCTTGTCGTTTTGTTTCTGTTGCTTGCAATAGCGGAGTTGACCCTTCCACCTCGCAATAGTAGAGGGATCGTCGGCCGGGTCCACGGGCGCGCTGCGGCAGGCGTCGGCCAGGATCGTGAGGATCTCGCCCACTTCGTCCACGAACTGGCGGTCCTCCTGTGGGTCTGCCGGCCTCACGAAGCG
>JBIIXY010000197.1:0-2537 GCA_044347105.1 Prochlorococcaceae cyanobacterium | reverse complement strand
TCCCGCCCGCACCGGCACCTCGGTGTGCTTCAAGCCGGACATCGAGATCTTCTCCACCGGCATTGTCTTCGACTACGCCACCTTGTCCTCTCGTCTGCGCGAGCTGGCCTATCTCAATGGTGGCGTGAGGATCGTGTTCCGCGACGACCGCGCCGCGGCCCGCAACGATGCTGGCGAAGCCCACGAGGAAACCTATTTCTACGAAGGCGGCATCAAGGAATATGTCGCTTACATGAATGCGGAAAAAGATCCGCTCCATCCCGACATCATCTATGTGAACGCCGAGCGCGACGGCGTGCAGGTGGAGGCCGCCCTGCAGTGGTGTGTGGATGCCTACTCCGACAGCATCCTCGGCTTTGCCAACAACATCCGCACGGTGGATGGCGGCACCCACATCGAAGGCCTGAAAACGGTGCTCACCCGCACCCTCAACGCCTTCGCCAAGAAGCGCGGCAAGCGCAAGGAGGCCGACGCCAATCTGGCCGGTGAGAACATCCGCGAGGGCCTCACCGCCGTACTGTCGGTGAAGGTGCCCGAGCCGGAATTCGAAGGCCAGACCAAGACCAAGCTCGGCAACACCGAGGTGCGCGGCATCGTGGATTCGCTGGTGGGCGAGGCCCTGGGCGAATTCCTGGAGTTCAACCCCTCGGTGATCGATCTGATCCTGGAGAAAGCCATCCAGGCGTTCAATGCCGCCGAGGCTGCCCGCCGCGCCCGTGAGCTGGTGCGGCGCAAGAGCGTGCTGGAGAGCTCCACCCTGCCCGGCAAGCTGGCCGACTGCTCCTCCCGCGACCCCTCCGAATCCGAGATCTACATCGTGGAGGGCGATTCGGCCGGCGGCTCCGCCAAGCAAGGGCGCGACAGACGCTTCCAGGCCATCCTGCCGCTGCGGGGCAAGATTCTCAATATCGAGAAAACTGACGACGCCAAGATCTACAAGAATACGGAGATTCAGGCGCTGATCACGGCCCTGGGTCTGGGCATCAAGGGCGAAGACTTCAACGAGAAGAATCTGCGCTACCACCGCATCGTGATCATGACCGATGCCGACGTGGATGGCGCCCACATCCGCACCTTGATTCTCACCTTCTTCTTCCGCTACCAGCGAGCCCTGGTGGAAGGCGGGTTCATCTACATCGCCTGCCCGCCGCTTTACAAGGTGGAGCGCGGCAAGAACCACACCTACTGCTACAACGAAAGCGATCTGAAAAAAACGATCGAATCCTTTGGCGAAAAGGCCAATTACACCATCCAGCGCTTCAAGGGTCTGGGCGAAATGATGCCCCAGCAGCTGTGGGAAACCACCATGGATCCGGGCACGCGCATGATGAAGCGGGTGGAGATCGAAGATGCCCTGGAGGCCGACCGCATCTTCACGATCCTGATGGGCGACAAGGTGGCACCCCGCCGCGAGTTCATCGAAACCCACAGCGCCGAGCTGGATCTGGCCCAGCTGGACATCTGATGCGGCCTGCCGCCACCCCCTGGCCGCTGTGGCGCTGGGCGGCCCTGCTGGGCTTTGCCTTGGTGGCCCCGGCCGGCCTGCCGGCCGGCGGCGCTGAGCGGCGCCAGCCCGAGGTGCGCCGCCGCCAGAGCCCGGCGGAGCCGCTGCTGTCGCCGGCCCGCCTGGCCCTGCGCTGTGCCCCGCGCCACCAGGCCCCGGCCATCAGCTGTGCCCACGCGGGTGAACCCCTGCGGGTGCTCAGGCGCTGGAGCGAGCCCGGCGGCGACAGCTGGCTGCACGTGGAACTGGCCAGCCCCAGCGGGGTTCGCCGGGGCTGGCTGCCCGGGTAGGGCAGCCTTCAGGCGGCCAGGGCTGCTTCGATGGCGGCGGTGAGTTCGGCGCTTTCCGGTTCAACGCCGCTTTTGAAGCGGGCCAGAACAGTGCCGTCCTTGCCCACCAGGAACTTCTCGAAGTTCCAGGCCACCGGGCCGGCCGGCTCGGTCTGGGTGAGGGTGGTGTAGGGCTCCTCGGCCATGGTCACCTTGTCGAGCAGGGGGAAGCTGGCGCCATAGGTGGTGGAGCAGAACTGCTGAATCTCCGGCAGGCTGCCCGGCTCCTGGGCGCCGAAGTCGTTGCAGGGGAAGCCCAGCACCGTGAATCCCTGGGCTGCGTAGCGCTCCTGCAGGGCCTGCAGCCCGGCGTACTGGCGGGTGAAGCCGCAGCGGCTGGCCACGTTCACCACCAGCAGCACCTGGCCGCTCCAGTCGCTGAGGCTCTTCGGGCTGCCCTCGGCGTCCCGCACCGTCAGATCGTGCACGCTCACAGCCATGGCCATTGGAAAAGGGAAGCGGCTGGACCTTAGCGGCCCCACCAGGCACGCGGCCCATACACTTGAGCCCAGGCGGGCCGCGGCGATGGGCGAGGTGGGAGGCGTCCTGGTTCCCGAGGTGGTGACCCAGCAGCTGGAGGTGCTGCTGGAGGCGGGCAACTACGACGGAGCGAAGCTGCTGCTGGGTCCGGTGCAGGAGGTGGACGCGGCGGAGGCGATCGGCAATCTGCCGCGCACGCTGCAGGCGCTGGCGTTCCGGCTGCT
>JBIIXY010000196.1:0-2560 GCA_044347105.1 Prochlorococcaceae cyanobacterium | reverse complement strand
CGTCCATCTCCTGGGCATCGGAGGGGGTGCCGAGGGTGGCGCAGGAGAGCACCTGGGTGAGGCCGCGCTGGAACAGGGCCGAGCCGTGCACGCGCTTGGGCAGCACGCCGGCGGCGGCGCTGATCGGCCGCACCTCGTCAAGGTTGCGGCCATCCACGCGCTTGCCGTCCTTCACGATCTGGGCGCGCATCAGCTTCTTGGTGAGCGCCTTATAGCTGTTGCCCAGGGCCTTGCCGCTGCTGGCCACGGCCTGCTTCACGGCGTCGTCATCCTTGAGGCCGGCAATGGTTTCGGCCACCTCGGCCTTGATCGCATCGAGCTGGGCGTCGCGTTCGGCCTTGCTGAGGCTGAACTGCTTGAGCACCTCGCCAATCGGCTTGGCGCACTGCTTCTCCAGGAAGGTGGGCAGGGTGGCATCCACGGCCTGGGGCTCGGGGACCACCTGCTCGATGCCCAGCTCCTTGAGCAGAGTCTGTTGGGCCTTGATCAGCTCGCCCACCGCTTCATAGCCGAAGTCGATGGCCTCGATCACGTCCTGCTCGGGCAGCTGGTTGGCACCCGCCTCCACCATGATCACGCCCTCGGGGGTGCCGGCCACCACCAGGTCGAGCTCGGAGCGCTCGATCTCGCGGTAGCTGGGGTTGAGGATGAAATCGTCGCCGAGCAGGCCCACGCGCACGGCAGCCATCGGACCGTGGAAGGGGATCCTGGCCAGGAGGGTGGCCAGGGAGGCGCCGGTGACGGCGAGCACATCGGGCGGCACCCGCTCATCGAGGGAGAGGCAGGTGGCCACGATCTGCAGGTCGTCGCGCATCCAGCCGGGGAAGAGGGGGCGCATCGGCCGGTCGATCAACCGGGCGATCAGGGTGGCGCGCTCCGGGGGGCGGCTCTCGCGGCGCATGAAGCTGCCGGGGATGCGGCCTGCGGCGTAGAGGCGCTCCTCGTAGTCGCAGATCAGGGGCAGGAAATCGATGCCTTCGCGGCCGCCGGAGCGGGTGGCGGTGACCAGCACCGCGGTGTCACCGCACTCCACCATCACCGAGCCCCCGGCCTGGGGGGCGAACCGACCGGTGGTCAGCCGGATCTCCCGACCATCAAAGGAGATCGACTGAGTTTGTCCTTGCACTGGGCTTTATCTCTTTTTGTCAAGCCTTATTCTCGCATCCGGACTGCAGCGCTTGCTGCCGACACACGGTAATTTTGCTGTTTTTGTTGCCAGATGCCCGGGCGGGCTGGGGCATGCCGGAGGATCCGGCATCAAAAAAGGCGCCCACCGGGCGCCTGGACATCAGCTAGACAGCCGAGCTGGCGGCGGCTCACCAGCTCGATTTCACCACGCCGGGCAGTTCACCCTTGTGGGCGCGTTCGCGCAGCTGATTGCGGCACAGGCCGAAGTCGCGGTACACGCCCCGGGGCTTGCCGGTGGCCCAGCAGCGATTGCGGACGCGGATGGGGGCGCTGTTGCGGGGCAGGGCCTGGATCTTGCGGTGGATCTCCAGCCGCTCCATGGGATCCGCGGCAGCTTCAAAGGCGGCCTTGAGAGCTGCGCGCTTGGCGGCGAAGCGATCCACCATCTTTTTGCGCTTCACATCGCGCGCAATCATCGACTTCTTCGCCATGCGGGCCGGAGTGCGAACGGTACGGAATGGATCAGCTTACCCGCTGGCCTGCCTGCCACCGGGCTCAGCGGCCGAGCAGCTGCTGCACCGCCGGCAGCTGGGAGGTGTCCTTCACGATCAGCACCAGGCTCAGCCCCACCAGAAACACGAAGCCTGACTGCATGAAGGCCATCTGGAACTTCTCCGGCAGGGGCCGGCCGCGCAGGCCCTCGATCAGCAGCAGCACGAACTGGCCGCCGTCGAGCAGGGGCAGGGGCAGGGCGTTGAGCACCGCCAGGTTGATCGAGATCAGGGCAGTGAACAGGAACAGGCTGCTGCCCCCTTGCTCCGCCAGGTTGGCGCCCATCTCCACGATCTTCACCGGACCGCTCACCTGGCCGGCGGTTTCGCCGAAGTGGGTGACGAGAGTGAGGAAGCCGCCGGCTGTTCGCCGCAGCAGGGCGCTGAAGTCGCTGTTGGCCTGGCGGATGGGCTCCAGCGGCCCCCTGGCGGGCCGGTAGGCCTCATTGCCGTAGGGCTGGAGCTGGGCGCCGATGCGGCCGCTGCCGCCCAGGTTGCTGGGCACGAGCCTGAGCTCGATCTGGCGCTGACCGCGCTCGGCCACCACGGCCAGGGGCTGATCGGGCGAGCCCTTCACCTGCTCCACCAGGGCCGCCACGGCCTGCTGGCCGCCGGCGATGGTCGTGCCGTTCACACGCACGATCCGGTCCCCCGGCTCCAAGCCGGCCACGGCAGCCGGCTGGCCGGCCTGCACACCGCTCACCAGCACACCGGGCGTGGCGCTGAAGCCGGCGGGGATGCCCACCACCATGCCCTGAGCCACCAGCACCAGCCAGGCCAGCAGCAGGTTGGCCAGCACGCCGGCGGCGATCACCAGGGCGCGCTGGGGCAGGGGCCGGTTGCTGAGCAGGTTGGGGTCGGTTCTGGGGATGCCGCTCTGC
>JBIIXY010000105.1:0-8619 GCA_044347105.1 Prochlorococcaceae cyanobacterium | reverse complement strand
CCTTCGCCGATGGCAGCCTGGCCGGCCTCAGCGATCCCCACGACCCCCTGCGCCTCGACGCCCTCTTCCCCGGCGGCCCCCGCCAGTACCGGGCCTTCTTCGCCGAGCTGGGCGGGGAGCTGGGCGGGGAGCTGGGCAAGCAGCCAGGCCGGAGGCATTCTCTTTCGGCTTGACCAGACCAGACCAACACAAACAATCCTCCCCCGACCGAACCCGACCGACCGACCGGGATCACCTCCGCTCCAGTCAATCGGCCTTGTTCTGATCCGCCAGAGCCCAACAGCTCAGCTGTAGATCGCCTCGATCGCCGCCGCGTCGCGGGCAGCGATGCGGTCGCGGCGCTGCTTGAGGGTCTGGGTGAGCAGGCCATTCTCCAGGCTGAACGGATCCACCAGGGCCACCCCCGCCAGCCGCTCATCGGGGCGGGCGCCGGGGCGGGCAGCCAGCAGCCGGTTGCAGTCGCGGCTGAGGGCCCGCAGCAGCGCTGGATCCAGCTGGCCCCCCAGGCCGGCCGCCGCCGCGAAGGCCGCCAGCGGCTCGGGCCGGGGCACGATCAGCGCCCCCAGCTGCTTGCGGTCCTGCCCCACCAGCATCACCTGCTCAATCCAGCCGCTGGCCAGCAATGCCTCCTCCAGCGGGGCCGGCTCGATGTTCTCGCCGCTGCTGAGCACGATCGTGTCCTTGGCGCGGCCGGTGAGCAGCAGGGTGCCGTCGGCCAGCAGCAGGCCCAGGTCGCCGGTGTCGAACCAGCCTTCACCATCGAGCACCTTGGCGCTGGCTTCCGGCTTGCGCCAGTAGCCCGCCATCACCTGCGGTCCGCGGGCCAGCACCAGCCCCCGCTCGCCGATCGCCAGGGTCTGGCGGCTCTCCGGATCCACCACCTGAATGGCGGTGCCGGGCAGGGGCTGGCCGGCGCTGCCGCGGCGGTTGGCCCAGGGGCGGCGGCAGGTGAGCACCGGACTGGTCTCGGTGAGGCCGTAGCCCACCAGCAGCGCAATGCCGATCGCCTCGAAGAAACCATCCACGTGCAGGGCCAGGGCGCCGCCGCCGCTGATCGCCGTGCGCAGCCGCCCGCCCACCAGCTGCTGGCGCACCTTGGGCCACAGCAGCCGGCCCGCCAGGGCGTGCAGCGGCCAGCGCAGGGCAGCCTGAGCGCTGGCCCGTAACCGGGCTCCGGCCGGTTCGGGGGCCAGGGTGAGATCGAGGGCCCGGCGCCGCGCCGCGGCGTAGGCGCGGCTGTTGGCCAGCGCCACCCCCAGCAGCCGCTGCCGCGCGGCCGGCATCTCCGCCAGGGCACCCTCAAAACCCGACAGCAGCGCTTCCCATAGCCGCGGCACGCTGATCAGGTAGTGGGGCCGCACCCGCTGCAGGTCGTTGCGCAGCTGTTTAAGGGTGGTGTAGGTCTGCCTGCAGCCGCAGGAGAGCAGGAAGTATTCGGCGCTGCGCTCATAGGAGTGCCAGATCGGCAGCACGCTCACCACCCGGTCGCCGGGGAGCGGTGCCACCGCCACCCCCAGGTGGCGCAGCTGGTGCAGCAGGTTGGCGTGGCTGAGCGGCACCCCCTTGGGCTGGCCGGTGGTGCCGGAGGTGTAAAGGATGGTGGCCAGGCGCTCGGGGTCGGCGGGAGGCGTGGGCGCCGCCCGCCCCGCCGCCAGCGCCTGCTCACCGCGGCGCAGCAGCGCGGCCCAGCTCAGGCACAGCGGCACCCCGCCGCCGCTGATGGCATCCCCTTCAGCCAGGCTGGCCTCCCCCTCCAGCACCACCACGAAGCGCAGCGGGGCGGCCAGGGCGGCATCGAGATCCAGCCGCGCCAGCAGCGCCGCCGACTCCACCACCAGCCCCACGGCGCCGGAGTCCTGCAGGATGTAGCGCAGCTCCTCCAGCGGCGCGGCGCTGCCGCGCACCGCATCGGCCGCACCGGCGCGCATCAGCCCCTGGTCGCTGAGCAGCCAGCGGGGCCCGTTCTCAGCGAACAGAGCCACCACATCGCCGCCGCCCACCCCAAGGGCGCAGAAGGCCGCCGCCAGCTGCTCGATGCCCTGCTGCAACTGGCGGTAGCTGAAGCTTTCCGGCTCGGAGGCGTGCGGCGCCTCCAGGGCCAGGGCATCGCCGTGCAGGCGGGCGAGTTCCGGCCAGAGCTGCTCCACACCGGTGAGCGCGCTCCAGTCGTGGCGCTGGGCCAGGGCCTGACTGTCGCGGCGGCTGGCCGTCCAGGAGATCGAGGCGAGGGCCATCATCACGGGTGGATTGCGCCCAAGGGTTACCACCCCTCCAGGCTCTCGTGGGGCTGGGGGGGGCGCAGCCGCAGCTGGAACCGCTCGGCGAAGGCCGTCAGCAGCGGCTGGCGCAGCTGGGCGGCGCTGAGCGCGGGTACCCAGTCGCCCAGCCGACCCACTGGCCGCCCGGCGATGCCGCAGGGCACGATCGCCGCGAAGCCCGCCAGGTCGCAGTCCACGTTCAGCGCCAGGCCGTGCTGGCTGATCCAGCGGCGGGCGCCCACGCCGATCGCCGCCAGCTTGCGGCCCTCCAGCCACACGCCGGTGAGGCCCTCGATCCGCTCGCCCGCCAGCCCCAGGCCGGCCAGCAGGTCGATCACCACCTGCTCCAGCTGGCGCAGATAGAGGTGCAGGTCCGCTCCGTGGCGTTGCAGGTTGAGCACCGGGTAGAGCACCAGCTGGCCGGGGGCGTGGTGGGTCACCTCGCCGCCCCGGTCGATGCGGTGCAGGGGCAAGGGCGGCGCCTGGGGCGCAAAGCGCAGATGGGCGGTGCTCGCGCCCCGGCCCAGGGTGTAGCAGGGTTCGTGCTCCAGCAGCAGCACGGCGTCGGGGCCAGCGGGATCGGCCAGCAGGCGCTGCTGCAGCGTGCGCTGGGCCCGCCAGCCCCGCTCGAAGCCCACCGGAGCGCTGGATTCAAAAAGGATTGCGTCGAGCCGGGTTGCCATGGGGGGGCCTACCTAGCCTGGAAGCAGAGAGCAACGGAGGCTGCTCCCACCCGATGAAACTGCTGATTCATGGCCGCAACCTTGAAGTAACTCCCGCCATCCGGGACTACACCGAAACCAAGCTCACCCGTGCCATCAACCACTTTGAAGGCATGGTCAAGGAAGCCGATGTGCACCTGTCGGTGGCCCGCAACCCGCGGGTGCCCCAGCAGATCGCCGAAGTCACGATGTTCGCCAACGGCACGGTGATCCGGGCCCAGGAGCGCAGCGACAACCTCTACGCCAGCATCGATCTGGTGGCCAACAAGCTCAGCCGCCAGCTCAACCGCTACAAGGAGCGCCTGCATGAGCGCCACCACGGCCCCGTGCACCGCTCCGCCCGCGACGAGGAGGCCGGTGCCGCCACCCTGCCCCCGCCGGGCTCCAGCCTCACCGACGGCAAGGAAGCCGAACTGCCCAGCCGCGGCGTGCGGCGCAAGTATTTCGACATGCCGCCGATGAGCCTCGATGAGGCCATGCACCAGCTGGAGCTGATCGACCACGACTTCTACCTGTTCCGCGACGCCGACAGCGGTGAGCTGCAGGTGGTGTACCACCGCAACCACGGCGGTTTCGGGGTGATCCAGGCCAAGCAGGCCTGAGCGTCAGAGCTGCATGGCTGCCGACCGTCCCGACCTGGCCCCGCTGATCGACCACGCCCTGCTCGACCCCCACCAGGGTCGCGGGGCGGTGCAGCGCTGCTGCGAGGAGGCCCGCCACTTCGGCTTTGCCGGTGTGTGCGTGGCCTCCCGCTGGCTGGAGCTGGCCCGCGAGCTGCTGCCTCGCCAGGGCAATGGCCGTGGTGCCGCCACCAGACTGGTGAGCGTGGTGGGCTTTCCCTTCGGCGCCGTGCCCGCCCCTCTCAAGCTGGCCGAAGCGGAGCACGCCGCCGCCGCCGGTGCCGATGAACTGGACGTGGTGCCCGACTTCGGCGCCCTCGCCGATGGCGACCACGCCAGCCTGCTGGCCGACCTGGCTCCGATCTGCGCTCTCGGCCTGCCGGTGAAGGTGATCGTGGAGGTGGGTCGGCTGGAGCCCGAGGCCCTGGAGCTGCTGGTGGAGGTGAGCATCGATGCCGGCGCCCGCTTTCTCAAGAGCGGCAGCGGCTTCGGGCCTGCCGTGAGCCCCGAACAGGTGGCCCGGCTGCGCCAGCTGGCCCGCGGCCGCGCCGCCGTGAAGGCCTCAGGCGGGATCACCACGCCGGAGCTGGCGTTCGACCTGGTGGAGGCCGGCGCCAGCCGCCTGGGCACCAGCCACGGCGTGAGCCTGATCCAGGCCCTGCGGGCCTGAGCGCCGGTGAACACCCCCCCAGCTGACGGCGCCCTGCTCGATGGCCAGGTGGTGGAGGGGCTGGCCCTGAGCAGCAAACCCCTCGGCGAGCACGACCGCCTGCTCACCCTGCTCACGGACAGCCACGGGCTGCTGCGCCTGGCCGTGCCCGGCGCCCGCCGCCCGAAGAGCAGCCTGGCAGCGGCCGTGCCCCTGGCCCATCTGCAGCTGCAGGTGGGCGGCCGGCGGGGCCTGCGGCGCGTGCGCCAGCTGCGCGTGCTGCGCAACTACAGCGGTCTGGGACAGCAGCTGGAGTGCCTGGCCTGTGCCCAGGCCCTGGCCGAGCTGTGCCTGGCGATGGTGCCGGGAGAAACGCCGGCCCCCGGGATGCTGGCCACCGTGCTGATGCAGCTCGGACGCCTGGAGGCCGTGGTGCGCGAACCCGCCGGCCAGAGCGAGGGGCTGGCGATCGCGGTGCAGGCCAGCGTGCATCTGCTCGCCCTGGGCGGCTATGCCCTGCCCCTGGCCCACTGCGCCCGCAGCGGCGAGCCGCTCGATCCACCGATCGGCCAATGGAACTGGCGCTGCAGCCTGATCAGCAGCGAAGGCCTGGTGATCGGTGCCATCCCCGGCGCTCCCCTGCTGCTCAATCCCTCCGAGCTGGCCCTGCTGCAGCGGCTGGTGCGGCCGGCCCTGCCCCGCCGCCGCGATGGCGAACTGATGGGCCCGCCCGCGGTGTGGGTGCGCCTGCTGGAGCTGGTGGGGCGCTGGTGCGACGAGCACCTCGGCCGCCGGCCCCGCTCCTTCCGCCTGCTCGCCGGGGCTTTGCCCGGGGCTGGGGCATCATGACCAGCCGTGGACAGACAGGTGGCAGGTTGAACCCCAGGGTGCGGCTGACCCGAGCCACCGGATTGCAGGCCGTGCTGCGCCTGCGCAACTTCCGCTGGCTGTGGATTGGCCAGGTGTTCTCCCAGCTGGCCGACAAGTTCTACATCGTGCTGATGGTGTTCCTGATCGCCCAGACCTGGGTGAAGGGCACGCCGGAGGCCAACCCCGCCCTGGCCGAGGCCGCCTCCGCCATCCGCCTCGACCTGCCCGAAACCCGGGCCCAGATGATCACCCTGCTGGCCACCGGCATCTACGTGGCCAACACCGTGCCGGCGATGCTGCTGGGCACGGTGGCCGGGGTGTGGGCCGACCGCTGGCCGAAGCGGGCCGTGATGGTGGCCTCCAACGGCCTGCGCGCCGGCCTGGTGCTGCTGGCCCCGTTCTGCCTGCTGCCCGGACCCACCTGGCTGGGCCTGAGCTGGGGCTACTGGGGGCTGGTGGCCATGACCTTCCTCGAATCGGTGCTCACCCAGTTCTTCGCGCCGGCCGAACAGGCCGCCATCCCCAGGCTGGTGCCGCCCGACCGGCTGCTGGCCGCCAACTCCCTCTACCAGGCCACCAGCATGGCCGCCACGATCGTGGGCTTCGCCCTCGGCGACCCGATCCTGCGCGGCCTGCAGCAGGGACTCGCCCAGCTGGGCATCAACGGCGGCGAATTCCTGCTGCTCCCCTTCTGCTACGGCGCCGCCGCCCTGGCGATCAGCCGCATCCGCTGGCGGGAAGCCGAGCGCCCGACCCGGAGCAGTTCGGTGTGGCAGGAGATCGGCGAGGGGCTCACCGTGCTGCGCCAGCAACCCGCCGTGACCAAGGCCATGCTCCAGCTGGTGCTCCTGTACAGCATTCTGGCTGCCCTGTATGTGCTGGCGATCAGCCTGGCCGCCGCCGTTCCCGGTCTGGGGCCCACCCGCTTCGGCCTGCTGCTGGCGATGAGCGGCCTGGGCCTGGCCAGCGGCGCCCTGGCCGTGGCCCAGCTCGGCCATCGCCTCAGCCGCCGCAACCTGGCTGCGGCCGGCCTCGGCACGATCGGCTGGAGCCTGCTGCTGCTGGGGCAGCTGCGCGGCAACCTCACCTTCACCCTGCTGCTCTGCGCCGTGCTTGGGGTGGGGGCGGCCCTGCTGGCCATCCCGGCGCAGACCACCATCCAGGAGGACACGCCGGAGGATCTGCGCGGCAAGGTGTTCGGGCTGCAGAACAACCTGATCAACATCGCCCTCAGCCTGCCGCTGGTGCTGGCCGGCGCCGTGGTGAGCCGCTGGGGGCTGCTGCCGGTGCTCTACACCCTGGCGGCGATCGCCCTGGCGGCCGCCCTGGCCGAACGTCCCTGGCGACGCTGTTAGTTTGGCTTTCCTGACGCACGAGGGCTGGTGGCCCACATTGCCTGGCTGGGCAAGAAGTCTCCGTTCTGCGGCAACGTCACCTACGGCCTGACCACCACCGAAGCGCTGCGCAGTCGCGGGCACGGCATCAGCTTCATCCACTTCGATACCCCGGCCACAGGCCAGCTGCAGCTGGGTCTGCAGATCGCCCCTGGCGCCCAGCCCACCCATCTGGACAACCAGGGCTGGGAATCGCCGGAGGTAGCCCTTCCCTATCTGGTGAAGTCGCAGGTGTACACCATCCCTTCGCCGGGCGCCCAGCGGGAACTGCGCGAGTCGCTGGAGCGGCTCCAGCCGGATCTGGTGCATGCCAGCCTCACCCTCTCCCCCCTCGACTTCCGCCTGCCTGAGCTCTGCCAGCAACTGGGCCTGCCCTTGGTGGCCACCTTCCACCCCCCCTTCGACGCCGGCCTGCGCAACCTCACCGCCGGCACCCAGCAGCTCACCTACCAGCTCTACGCTCCGGCACTGGCCCGGTTCGACCGGGTGATCGTGTTCTCCGAGCTGCAGGCCGATGTGCTGCAACGGCTCGGCGTGCGGCGGGAACGGCTGGCCGTGATCCCCAACGGCGTGGATGTGCACGGCTGGCAGCCCGCGGCGGTTGAGACCCCGCTGCACACGGAACTGCGCCAGCGCGCCGGCGGTCGCCGGGTATTCCTCTACATGGGCCGGATTGCCACGGAGAAGAACGTGGAAGCCCTGCTGCGCGCCTGGAGGCTGGTGGCACCGGCAGGCTGCGTGCTGGTGATTGTGGGCGATGGCCCCCTACGCAGCTCTCTGGAGGCCAATTACGGCGATCCCAGCGTGCTCTGGTGGGGCTATGAACCCAGCCAGGACAGGCGTCAGGCCCTGCTGCAGGTGGCGGAGGTGTTCCTGCTGCCCTCCCTGGTGGAAGGTCTGAGCCTGTCGCTGCTGGAGGCCATGGCCAGCGGCACCGCCTGTGTGGCCACCGACGCCGGCGCGGATGGCGAGGTGCTGGGCGGTGGCGCCGGCATCGTGATCAGCACCCAGGGGGTGACCACCCAGCTGCGCACCCTGCTGCCGGTGCTGCGCGACCAACCCGTGCTCACCGCCGAACTCGGTCGCCGCGCGCGGGAGCGTGCCCTGCAGCGCTACACCCTGGACGGTGCCCTCAATGCCCTGGAGCAGCTCTACGCCGACCTGCTCAATCCCAGCATCAGCCCTGCAGCAAGTCTGCACAGCAGGTAGCGAAGGCGGCGGCTGGATCCGCCGCTGCCGTGATCGGCCTGCCGATCACCAGGCGACTGGCCCCCGCTGTCAGCGCCTCAGCCGGTGTCATCACCCGCGCCTGGTCGCCCCGGTCGCTGCCCGCCGGCCTGATGCCAGGCGTCACGAGCACAAAGGGATCCGGCAGCAGCAGCCGCAACGCCGCCACCTCCTGGGGTGAGCACACGCAGCCGCCCAAGCCCGCCGCCGCCGCCAGAGCGGCCAGATGCTCCACCTGCTCGGCAATCGGCAGTGCAAGCTGCAGCTCCTCGCGAAAACGCCGCTCCTCCCAGCTGGTGAGCACTGTTACCGCCAGCAGGGTGGGGGCGCGTTCCATGCCCGCCATGGCCGCTCCGGCTTCAGCCGCCCGCTGAGCCTGGGCCAGCGCCACGCTGCCGGCACAGGCATGCACCGTGATCAACTCCGCTCCAAGTGCGGCCGCACTGCGACAGGCCCCGGCCATCGTGGCCGGAATATCGTGAAACTTCAGATCAAGGAACACCCGCAGGCCCCGCTGGCGCAGCTGGTGCACCACCGACGGCCCCGCCAGGGTGAACAGCTCCAGGCCCACCTTCACCCAGCGCAAACCGGGGATCCCTTGCACCAGCGCCAGCGCCTGCTCCGGCCCCAGACCATCCAGCGCCACAATCACAACATCCGCGCCTTCAGCCGCATCAGACCCGTCAGACCCCGGGCCAAACGGCGCGACTTGGGCACCGGGAGCACTGCCAGGATTGCGTGAATCAGCCATGAGCCTCCAAGCAGCTCCCGAGTGCAGACACAAAAAAAGCCACCGTGCGGTGGCTTTTCTCTTGGAGAATTGTTTTACCTGGCATCGACCTATTTTCTCAGGGGGCTACCCCCCAAATATCGTCAGCG
>JBIIXY010000104.1:0-8640 GCA_044347105.1 Prochlorococcaceae cyanobacterium | reverse complement strand
CACGCCGGCGCTGCTGCAGCGCCACGTGTTCGAGAACCCAGCCTGGTACACCGCCTACACCCCCTATCAGGCCGAGATCGCCCAGGGCCGCCTGGAGGCCCTGCTCAACTTCCAGACCCTGATCAGTGAGCTCACCGGTCTGCCGATCAGCAACGCCTCCCTGCTCGATGAGGCCACGGCCGCTGCCGAGGCCATGGCCCTGGCCCGGGCCGTGGGCAGGAACCGCGAGGCCAGCCGCTTCCTGGTGGACCGCCAGGTGTTCCCCCAGACCCTGGCGGTGCTGCACACCCGGGCCGAGCCCCTGGGGATCGCCATCGAGCTGGTGGATGCCGAGGGCCTGGCGAATGCGGTCGCCGCAGGGGCGGGGCTGGAGGCCCTGCCTGAGGGGGCCTTCGGCCTGCTGCTGCAGCTGCCCGGCAACCGGGGCCGGCTCTGGAACCCCGAGCCCCTGCTGCGGGCCGCCGGGGAGGCGGGTGTGGTGAGTGCGGTGGCGATCGATCCGCTCGCCCAGGTGCTGCTGGCGCCGGTGGGCGAGCTGGGTGCCGACATCGCCATCGGCAGCGCCCAGCGCTTCGGCGTGCCGATGGGCTTCGGCGGCCCCCATGCCGCCTTCTTCGCCACCCGCCAGGCCTACCAGCGCCAGATTCCCGGCCGCCTGGTGGGTCAGAGCCGCGACGCGGAGGGCCAGCCGGCCCTGCGCCTCGCCCTGCAGACCCGCGAGCAGCACATCCGCCGCGACAAGGCCACCAGCAACATCTGCACGGCCCAGGTGCTGCTGGCCGTGATGGCCAGTTTCTACGCCGTGCACCACGGCCCCGAGGGGCTCACCGCCATCGCCGCCCGGGTGGCCGCTCTGCGCCAGGCCCTGGCGGCCGGTCTGGTTGAACTGGGCCTCCAGCCTGAACCGGGCCCCGCCTTCGGCACCCTGGTGATTCCTTGTGGCGCCGAGGCCGCCCCTCATCTGCTGCAGGCGGCTCTGGAAGGTGGCTTCAACCTGCGCCCCCTGGCCGATGGCGTGGGTATCAGTCTCGATGAATGCAGCACCGCCGCTGAGCTGGAGCAGCTGCTCACGGCTCTCCCCCAGGCGTCATCCGCCCTCCCTGCCGCTCTTGCCGCCTGCCGGGCCCAGCTGCAGGACGCCGGTGTCGGCGCGGATCGCGGCTGGCAGGCCTGCTGGGCCGAGGCTGGCGTGCCCCGCCGCCAGGGCCGCTGGCTGGGCCAGGAGGTGTTCCGGCGCTACCGCAGCGAAACCGAGCTGCTGCGCTACATCCAGCGGCTGGTGAGCCGGGATCTCTCTCTGGTGCACGGCATGATCCCCCTGGGCAGCTGCACGATGAAGCTCAATGCCGCCGCCGAACTGGCGCCGGTGAGCTGGCCGGCCTTCAGCCAGCTGCATCCCTTTGCCCCGGCCGATCAGACCCGGGGCTATCGCCAGCTGGCGGAGCAGCTGGAGGGCTGGCTGGCGGCGATCACCGGCTTTGCCGGCGTGTCGCTGCAGCCCAACGCCGGCTCCCAGGGGGAGTACGCCGGGCTGCTGGCGATCCGGGCCTGGCACCGCAGCCGCGGCGAGGCCCACCGCGATGTATGCCTGATTCCCACCAGCGCCCACGGCACCAACCCGGCCAGCGCCGTGATGGCGGGGATGCGTGTGGTGGCGGTGGCCTGCGACGAGCAGGGCAACATCGATCTGGCCGATCTCGAGGCCAAGGCCGAGGCCCATGCCGGCGATCTGGCGGCGTTGATGGTCACCTACCCCTCCACCCACGGGGTGTTCGAAACCGCCATCCAGCGGATCTGCCGCTGCGTGCATGAGCACGGCGGCCAGGTGTACCTCGATGGCGCCAACCTCAACGCCCAGGTGGGGCTGGCCAAGCCTGGTGCCTATGGCGCCGACGTGTGCCACCTCAACCTGCACAAGACGTTCTGCATCCCCCACGGCGGCGGTGGCCCCGGGGTGGGTCCGATCGCCGTGGCGGCCCACCTGCTGCCCTTCCTGCCTGCGGTGGCGGTGGCTGCCGATGGATCCGTGGGGAACGCGGCCGTGGGCCCCGTGGCGGCGGCACCCCTGGGCAGCGCCTCGATCCTGCCGATCAGCTGGATGTACATCCGCATGATGGGCGGCCCGGGCCTGCGCCAGGCCAGCCAGCTGGCCCTGCTGGCCGCCAACCTGATCGCCGAGCGGCTCGACCCCCATTTCCCCGTGCTGTATCGCGGCGCGGGCGGGCGGGTGGCCCACGAATGCATCCTCGACCTGCGGCCGCTCAAGCGCAGCTGCGGCCTGGAGGTGGACGATCTGGCCAAGCGCCTGATGGACTACGGCTTCCATGCCCCCACCGTGAGCTGGCCGGTGGCCGGCACAGTGATGGTGGAACCCACCGAGAGTGAATCGCTGGCGGAGCTCGACCGCTTCTGTGCGGCGATGACGGCCATCCGCGCTGAGGCCGCCACCGTCGAGCGGGGCGAGCTGGCCATCGAGGAGAGCCCCCTGCGGCGGGCGCCCCACACCCTGGCCGCCGTCACGGCGGACCAGTGGGAGCGGCCCTACAGCCGCAGCCAGGCCGCCTTCCCGGCAGGAGACGGCCAGCGCACCGACAAGGTGTGGCCCGCCGTGGCCCGCATCGACAACGCCTACGGCGATCGCAACCTGGTGTGCACCTGCCCATCGGTGGAGGAGCTGGCAATGCCGGAACTGTCCACTGCCGGGCTGGCCGTGAGTGCGGCATGAGCGGCGATCGCGCAGACTGGCCAGGCCTGCAGAGGCAAATCTCATGATCTTTTTGGTTTTGAGCTCTTGCTTATCCCGCAAAATCTGTTGCAACTGCAGCGCAGGGACTTGCCCTTGCGATCAACCTGCAGCTTCGGGTTTCGGTCTGATGTCTGATCGTTGATCCGGCTGGTTCGTTTTCTTGTGTGGGGACCATGAACGACGGCAACGCTGGCGGCCCCGAGGGGCCCGGCAACGACAAGGATGTTTCTTTGGGGCGTGCTTCTGCGAATACTTTTGCCTGCACCGAGCACAGTGCCGGCACGAATGTGGTGAGGGTGCCCTTTGGTGTGCGCCGGCCCCGCCGCAGCCGCCCGCAGCGCCCTGATCACTGGGCCACCCTGGTGCTGCCCTTCCAGGCCCTGGGCGGCAGCGATCCCACTCCCCCTCAGGCCGCCTGATCGAGCCGCCAGTCGATCAGGGCCTTCACGTCCGCCAGAGAGCTCGGTGGTGTGTTGAAGCTTGCCCCGTCAGGGGGGGTCTGGCCCCTTGCGGTTAGGAACTCCACCTGCCAGCCAAGGTGGCGCTCCTGGCTCAGCCGGTAACCGCGGTAATGGATTGGAGTGCCCAGGCCCATGGGCTGTGGCGTAGGAAGAACATGCATTGCAGCCTGCAGCGACCACACTGCGGACGATGCACGGGATTTCTTCCGAATTGTGTGAAGCGCTGTCGCAAGGTGCTGGCGACCGGTGCTCAGTAGTTGGCGCCGCTGCGGCGCTGGTGCACCGCCGTGATCCCCTCAGGATCCAGCAGGCCGCCCTGCTCCACCTGGGCATAGAGCAGCCAGTGGTCGCCGCATTCCATGCGCTGCTTCACGCTGGCCTCCAGCCAGGCCAGGGCTTCCGGCAGGATCGGCTGACCGCCGGGGCTGCGTTCCAGCTCCAGGCCGGCGAAGCGGTCGGCGCCGGGGGCGAACGGCTTGAGGAACTGCTTCATCGGACCGCTCTCCCGCCCGGCGGCCAGCACGTTGAGGGCGAAGTGATCACCCACGTGCAGCAGGGCCTCCACGGCCCGGTCCTTGGCCACCGCCACCGTGAACCCCGGCGGCGTGAAGCTGGCCTGGCTCACCCAGCTGGCCACCATGGCTCCGCTGAGGCGGCTCTCGCCCGCACCTTTCTCAGTGGTGAGCACGCACAGCGACCCCACCACCCGGCCCAGGGCCTGGAGGGCGGGCCCGGTGCGGCTCTCACTCAGACCACCGGCGGCCGTGCGCCGCTCCTGGCGCTTCTGGGCGGCCTTGAGCTGGCGGCCGAGGGCGGTGCCGGTTTCCTCGATCGTCTTGATCGTGGCGGCGTCGGGGCTGAACTTCACCTTGATGGGCTCAAAGGCGAAGCTGAAGCCGCCATCGCGCAGCTTGCTCTCCAGTAGATCCAGGGCCTCACCGCTCCAGCCGAAGCTGCCGAACACGCCCACCGGCTTGCTGCGATCCCCTTCCGCCAGCACCGTGCCCAGGGCCGAGACGATCGGCGTGGGGGCATGGCCGCCCAGGGTGGGGGAGCCGATCAGCAGGGCATCACAGCTGCGGATCGCCGCCAGCAGCTGCTCGGCCGGGGTGAACTCGCAGTTGATGCTCTCCACCCGCACGCCGGTGCGGGAGATGCCCTGGGCCAGGGCGTCGGCGATGGCCGCGGTGTTGCCGTAGGCGCTGGCGAACAGCAGCGCCACCGCCTGGCTGGAGCGCTCGGTGCTCTCCCCCCAGCGGCGGTAGTCGGCCAGCAGACTGCGCCAGCTCTCGCTGATCGCCGGGCCGTGGCCGGGGGCGATCGTGCGGATGTCGAGCTCCTCGAGCCGGTCGACCACCGCCTCCACCTGGCGGGCCATCGGCGCCATCAGGCAGTCGTAGAAGTAGCGGCGGTCTTCCTCGGTGCTGCTGCGGTTGGCCTCGTCCCAGGCCTCGGCGCACAGGTGGGCGGCGAAGAATTTGCCGCTCATCAGCAGCCCCGTGCTCTCTTCAAAGGCCACCAGGGCCCCCGGCCAGCGGGGCGTGGGCACCGGGATCAGCCGCAGCACGTGGCCGTGACCCAGGGGCCGGCTGGCCTCCTGTTTCACCACGTCGATCGGCGGTAGGGGCGGCGGTGGCAGCGGCGGAACGGCCGGGGCTTCGCTGGTGCCCGGCTTCTGCTGGCTCCAGAGCTCGCTGAGCAGCCTGGCGCCGGCGTTGGAGGCCACCAGCATCAGCGCCGGCCAGCGGGCCGCCAGCTGGCGCAGCAGGGCCACGCGGTTGGGGTTCACATGCCCCACCACCACCTTGAGAGCGGCATCGGCGGGGATCAGGGTCGCCAGCTGCTCCAGGTAGGGCTCGGCGAAGGACGCGCCGGGGGGGTGCACCAGCACGGGTGGCGCGGCATGGGCGCTGCCGGCAGGGCCGCCGGGCATGGTGCCACCTGAGAGCAGGAAGCTGTTGGCTGTGGTGCCGCGCTCCAGGCCGTACTCCACCTCGAAGCGCAGCCGTGTGGGGCTCAGGCCCCGCAGGCAGAGCAGACCCTCCTCCAGGGGGATCTGGATGACACGCCGGTCCATCAATAGTGGTTCCCCACTTTGCGGTGGTGCACGGCGGTGGACGCTTGGGTGTCGGAGACGTTGCCCTCTTCCACCTCGGCGTAGATGATCCAGTGGTCGGGCCCTTCCAGCCGCTGGGCCACGCGGCAACCCAGGTAGGCCAGGGCATCGCCCAGCACCGGGCCGCCGGCGGCAACACCATCGAGGGTGCTCACGCCGGCGAAGCGGTCGGCGCCGGGGGGGAAGCGCTTGAGGAAGTGGCGCAACAGCTGCTGGTGGTTGTCGTCGCGCAGGATGTTGAGCACGAAGCGATCGCCCACCTGCAGCAGGGCCTCGATGGCGCGGTCTTTGGCCACGGCCACGGTGATGCCCGGGGGCTCAAAGCTGGCCTGGCTCACCCAGCTGGCCACCATGGCGCCGCTGCGGCTGCCGCCTTCGCCATCACTCTGGAGCGCAGTCACCACATACAGCCCTCCGGAGAGACGCCCGAGCGCCTTATCGAGGTCGCCATCGAGGGCCTTCATGGCGGCGATGGTCTTCGCCTTGGTGAGCAGCTGGCCCAGGTCGGTGCCGGCCTCCTCGCAGCGCTGATAGTCGCCGGTCTGGGGCACCTGGCGGATGCGCAGGGGCTCAAAGGCGCTCTTCTGGCCCAGGGCCCGCAGCTGGCCGGCCACGGTGTCGATGGGTTCGTCGTTGCCGCCGAAGGCGTCGTAGCAGGCCACCCACTGCTTGGGCTTGAGCGCTGCCAGCAGGGTGCCAATGCTGGCCTGCAGGTCAGCATCGGGGCCGGCGGGCCAGGTGGGCACCACCACGGCGCTGGCCTCGCCCACCAGGGCGCTGAGCTCCTGGGGATCGGTGGCGCGCAGATCCACCAGCTGCACGGCCGCACCGGCTTTCTGGATGCCGCGGGCCAGGGCCTGGCTGAGGCGGTCGCAGAAGCCGTACTGGCTCACGTAGCAAACGGCGGCGTAAGCCTCACTGGTGCTGCGCTCGGAGCTCCAGCTGCGGTAGTCGTCGAGCCACAGGGAGAGGTGGTGGCGCAGCAATGGGCCATGGCCCACGGCGATGGTGTTGACCTGTGGCAGGGCGTCCATGCGCTTCATCGCCTGCAGCACGCTGCGGGCGTTGGGGCCCATCAGGCACTCGTAGTAGAAGCGGAAATCGGGTGCGATGGCGCCGGGGTCGACATCGAAGAGGTCGTCGGAGCAGTAGTGCAGGCCGAAGGCGTCGCAGGTGTAGAGGATGCCGGTGCCGTGGTCAAACGAGAAGATCGTGTCCGGCCAGTGCAGGTTGGGGGCGCTCAGAAACGCGAAGCGGTGCTGCACGCCGCTCTCGGGGTTGGTGCCCAGATCCAGCTCCTCGCCGCTCTTCACCGCCCGGCTCCTGAAGGGCCGGTGCACCTGGTTCTCCAGGAATTGGATGGCCACCTTGGAGGCCACGATCGTGATCTCGGGATTCAGGTCGAGCAGGTGGCCGATCAGGCCCGAGTGGTCGGGCTCGGTGTGGCTCACGATCAGAACGTCGATCGCCTTCGGGTCGATCTGCTCTTGGAGCAGCGGCAGCCAGGTGCCTTCAAACTTGAGATGGCTGGTGTCGATCAGGGCGGTGCGCTCACCCCTCACCAGGAAGCTGTTGTAAGTGGTGCCGTTGCGCAGGCCGAACTCGATGTCGAAGCGGCTGCGGTCCCAGTCGAGGGAGCGGATTGTGGTGGTGTCGGCCCCGATCGCCTCGCACTGGAGCGTGAGGCGGGGGGCTGCAGTCGCGGGGGCAGCTGGGGTGGCGGCTGCTGCAGGGGAGACGACCATCGGCAGCGGAGGCGGCTGCGCGAACTGTAGGCAGGTCGGGCCTGCGGCTGGTCACGCGAGCAGAATCGGACCCTGTTGCTCTAGATCGAACCCCTCAAGGAAGATGAGCATGTCGCGGCGATCAAAGCCAGGCCGTCCACCTTCTACTTTGCTTCGCCCGCCATTCACGGCAAGGAATGTCCCCTCAAGCCCACGAATCTCCAGGGCTGCGATCGTCTGACCTTTGAAGTCAGGGCCTAGCACTTTATCCAGCGATTTGGCAGTGAGCTTATTCGCTTTGCCTTGAAGGCGGCGAATGCGGCTGGCGTTGCCTGAGCCCAGGACGCGCTCGTTGAAATCACGGAAAGCGATGCGATCATCGCTTTCGAAGTTGGTGATTGCATCGAACTTCAGTGAGCGCGTTGTGGAATTAGGCTGAACACCCTTGAAAATAAAGGTGTCAACTGCTGATGTGCCAGTGAGAGTGTCACGCTCCTCCGTAGCTCGAATCTTTGTTGGCCTATTGGGGTGTGGCGTTGTAACGGGTTGAGCAGGGTCCGTGGGTATCGGTTCAGGATCAACAGGTTTGACAGGTTCTTGCACGGCGTTGGCATCAAAAGCAGGAGCCCCAGGATCTGAAATGCGACCGTTGGCGATGAAGTCGTCATCACCACGTTGGCCATCAGCGAAGTGCAGCACGATGTCAACTTGACCATCGGCGTTCAGATCTTCAAATTTGGCGCCGGTGCCACTGATCGGATCGAAGCCGAAGTTGTACCATTGACTGGCCCCACCGGGGGAGGTTGGTCCAAATTTCCAGTAGCTGTTGGTGTTGCTGCCGCTGGGTAAAAAGAGTTTGAGGGTGGTTGATGCTCCTGGCGCGAGTCCTTCGTAGTTGACCGCGAAGAACCCCTCGTTGAAGAGCAGTCCTGTTGGTGCCGTCCCGGGAGCTGGGTTAGGTGTAGACCCGACCGTTGGCGTGGGGACACCAGCCTCGGAGACGAACGTGACGAAGTCCTGACCAGGCGTGGCAACGGCAAGCACGTTGGCCTGGTCCTTGTCGGCAATGCCGTCGTTGTTGGCATCAAAGGGAAGGACGGACACGCTGAAATCAGCACTTGCTGACTGCAGTTGTGAATCGGTCGCCTGAACCGAGATCCGGGCTGTTCCTGTTTTTGATTGGCTGAGGGATATCGCCAGGCTTCCTGTGATCGGATCAATCGATGTGCCGACTAGTTGTGGATTGCTGTTGAGGGTGACAGAGTAGTTGAGAGAAGAATCAACTTGGTCGGGATCGGTCAATGCCGAGCGCAGGTTGATGGTGATCGTCGGATCATTCTCTGAAGCTTCAATATCATTGATTCCATTGCTTCTGGGCGGCTCGTTGACATCGCTGACGGCCAGGGAGAAACCCGCCGACACGGGCGTGCTCCCCGGCAGGGCGGGATCGCTGGCGGAAACTGTGGCGGCGTAGGCGGTTTTGCTCTCGAAGTCGAGCGGTGTGCCGGCCTTGAGGAAGAGCTCGCTGCCGATCACCTCGAAGCTGGCGGCATCCGCGCCAGTGAGCGTGATGGGGTTACTGCCCAGGGCGTC